>NZ_JBHJYJ010000001.1:338847-554949 GCF_042269845.1 Cellulosimicrobium sp. NPDC055967
GAGCGGCACCCTCACCGCGACACCCAACGGGAACGGCGACGCCTTCGGCATCACGCTGTACTCGAACGGCAACACCACGCTCCCGACGGCCACCTGTGCGTCGGCCTCCGGGGGCGGCGGCGAGACGTGCACCGTGACCGTGACCCGGGGCGACTCCTGGGGCGACCGCTTCAACACCACCTTCCAGGTCTCGGGCGCGTCCGACTGGACCGTGACCATCCGCACCGGCTCCGGCCAGAGCCTGCAGAACTCCTGGAACGCCGCCGTCTCCGGCACGAGCGGCACCCTCACCGCGACACCCAACGGGAACGGCGACGCCTTCGGCATCACGCTGTACTCGAACGGCAACACCACGCTCCCGACGGCCACCTGCTCGGCCTGACCGGAGACCGCCGGGGTGGTGGGACCGTCCGTCCCGCCACCCCGGCGTCCGTGCCGCGCCAGGGCCGGCAGAGCCACGTCGTCCGACCACAGCCGCAGCGCCTCGCCGCGGGGGTCTCGACAGGCGGCACGGACGCGCCCCGGCGAGACTGGACCGGACTCGCCCTCTCCCGGAGCAACGATGCGCATAGCCCTCACCGCGACCTGCCTCGGCGACGTGATGTTCCCGCAGGCACCACGCGCCACCGCCCTCCTCCTCGAGCGCCTCGGGCACGAGGTGTTCTTCCCCGAGCGGCAGGCGTGCTGCGGCCAGATGCACGTCAACACCGGCTACCTGGACGAGGCGGTCCCGGTGGTGCGCAACCACGTCGAGGCGTTCTCCCCTGTGCTCGACGGCGAGTGGGACGCGATCGTCGTCCCGTCCGGGTCGTGCACAGGGTCGGTCCGGCACCAGCAGGGCATGGTCTGCCGGCGCGCCGGTCTCGACGACCTCGCGCGCACCGCCGACGCGGTCGCCGCGAAGACGTACGAGCTGTCCGAGCTGCTCGTCGACGTGCTGGGTATCACCGATGTCGGCGCCTACTTCCCGCACCGCGTCACCTACCACCCCACGTGCCACTCGCTGCGCATGCTGCACGTGGGCGACAAGCCGCTGCGCCTGCTGCGCGCGGTCGAGGGCATCGATCTCGTCGAGCTGCCCGCCGCCGAGTCGTGCTGCGGGTTCGGCGGCACGTTCGCGCTGAAGAACGCCGAGACCTCGACCGCGATGCTCGCCGACAAGATGACGCACGTGAAGTCCACCGGCGCCGAGGTCCTCACCGCGGGCGACGCGTCGTGCCTCCTGCACATCGGCGGCGGGCTCTCGCGCATCCGCGCGGGCGTCCGCACGCTGCACCTCGCGGAGATCCTCGCGTCCACGAAGGACACGCCCGCCCCCGCCGGGGCCGGTCCGTCGACGCGCGGGGGTGCCCGGTGAGCCGCACGTTCCTCGGCCTGCCCGTGCGCCGCGGCGCGCGCACCCTGCCCGACGACGTCGCCCGCCCGGGCGGGCGCGGCACCTCTGCGGGCGCCGGGTCGGCGTCGGGGGCGCTCGGCGACGTGCCGCACCCCGACGCGCCGCTGCGCTGGGGCGACGCCTTCCCCGACGCCGCGCGCGCGGCGCTGCAGAACACGCAGCTGCGCCGCAACCTCGCGCACGCGACCTCGACCATCCGGGACAAGCGCGCCGCCGTCGTGGGCGAGGTGCCGGACTGGGAGGCGCTGCGCGACGCGGGCTCCGCGATCAAGACCGACGTCATGGCGCGCCTGCCCGAGCTCCTCGAGGAGCTGGAGCGCAACGTCGTGGCGCGCGGCGGCGTCGTGCACTGGGCGCGCGACGCGGACGAGGCGAACCGGATCGTCGCGGACCTCGTGAAGGCCACGGGCGTCGACGAGGTCGTCAAGGTGAAGTCCATGGCGACGCAGGAGACCGGGCTCAACGAGGCGCTCGCCGCCGAGGGGATCGCAGCGCACGAGACGGACCTTGCGGAGCTCATCGTCCAGCTCGCCGACGACATGCCGTCGCACATCCTCGTCCCCGCGATCCACCGCAACCGCGCGGAGATCCGCGAGATCTTCCTCGCACGCATGGGCGACGCCCCGCCGGACCTGTCGGACGTCCCGCGCGAGCTCGCGATGGCCGCGCGCGCCCACCTGCGCCGCGCGTTCCTCTCGGCGAAGGTCGCGATCAGCGGCGCGAACTTCGGCGTCGCGGACACCGGGACGCTCACCGTCGTCGAGTCCGAGGGCAACGGCCGCATGTGCCTCACGCTCCCCGAGACGCTCATCACCGTCATGGGGATCGAGAAGGTCGTGCCGACGTACACCGACCTCGAGGTGTTCCTCCAGCTCCTGCCGCGCTCGTCCACGGGCGAGCGCATGAACCCGTACACGTCCCTGTGGACGGGCGTCACGCCGGGCGACGGGCCGCAGGAGTTCCACCTCGTGCTGCTCGACAACGGGCGCACGGACGTCCTCGCCGACGAGGTCGGGCGGGCCGCGCTGCACTGCATCCGCTGCTCGGCGTGCCTCAACGTGTGCCCGGTGTACGAGCGCGTCGGGGGCCACGCGTACGGGTCGGTCTACCCCGGCCCGATCGGCGCGATCCTCACGCCGCAGCTCACCAAGTCCTCCGGCGGGCTCTCCGGCCACCACGACCCGAACGCGTCCCTCCCCTACGCCTCGACGCTGTGCGGCGCGTGCTACGAGGTGTGCCCCGTGAAGATCGACATCCCGTCGATCCTCGTCGAGCTCCGCGCGCGCGAGGTCGACGCCGACCGCGGCCGGCTCACCGGCTGGGGCGCCGCGATGAAGGCAGCCTCGTTCGTCATGTCCGACGCGCGGCGGTTCGAGCTCGCGGAGAAGGCGGCCGGGCTGGGCCGCGTCGTCGCGGGCCCGAAGGGCCGGATCTCGACCCTCCCGCCGCCCGCGTCCGCCTGGACTCGCTCGCGCGACCTCCCGGCCCCCGCCAAGCAGACCTTCCGCGACTGGTGGCGCGACCGCCCCACCCCCGCCACCCCGCCCGCCGACCCTGGGGTTTCCGCACCCCCTGGTGCCGTACCCGGGGATACGGGTGGGTTCGGCGCCTCGGCGGCCCACAACCCCGGGTTGGGCGAGGGGGGTGAGGGCCGATGAGCGCGCGCGACGACGTCCTCGCCCGCGTGCGCGCCGCGCTCGGCGGGTCGACGACGACGGGCGACGCGGCGCCGGGCGCCGTCCCGCGTGGCTACCGCGAGCACGGCGACCTCGCGCCGGGTTCACCGGACGCCGTGGACGTGCTCGTCGACCGGCTCGTCGACTACCGGGCGCACGTGCACGTGGCCGCAGGCCCGGCCGAGGTCGCGACGATCGTCGGTGACCTGCTCGCGGACGCAGGCTCCGTCGTCGTGCCACCGGGGCTCGACCCCGCGTGGCTGGGCGCGCTCGGCGCCGGGACCGCCGTCGTGCCCGACGCGCGCGACGACCCCCGCACGCCCGACGAGCTGGACCGGGTGGACGCCGTAGTCACCGCTGCACGCGTCGCGATCGCCGACACCGGCACGATCGTGCTCGACGGCGAGCCCGACCAGGGGCGCCGCGCGATCACGCTCGTCCCCGACCTGCACGTGTGCGTCGTGCGCACGGACCAGGTGGTCCAGACCGTCCCCGAGGCCGTGCGGCTGCTCGCCGCGCACCCGGAGCGACCGCAGACGTGGATCAGCGGCCCCAGCGCGACGAGCGACATCGAGCTCTCCCGCGTCGAGGGCGTCCACGGCCCACGCACCCTCCACGTGATCCTGGCGCCGAGGTAGAACCGGCGGTCGCCAGGTAGAACTCCGCACGTTCTACGTCGCGACCGCACGTTCTACCTCGCGGCAGAGGTCATGTCCGACGGCGGTGGCGCACCTCCGCGAGAACCGTCGCCAGGCGGACGGGGAAGTCGTCCGGCGTGCCGGCGGGGAGCGCGTCGACCCGGAACCAGGCCACGTCCTCGCTCTCGTCGCTCACGACCGTGCGCGCGTCGGGGTCGGCGAACGCGACGAACCCGACGTCCCAGTGCGTGCGGCACGTCCCGAACGCCGCGGCGAGGTCGTGGCGGTGCACGTCGACGGGCGCCGCGGGGCCGACGGCCTGGTGCCCGGCGCCGGGGCCGTCGTCCGGGCCGGTGGACGGCTCGGGGTCCGGGTCGAACGGGACGAGGTCGTCGAGGCCGCTCTCCTCGCGGGCCTCGCGGTAGGCGGCCTCCGCGAGCGTCGTATCGCCCGGCTCCGTGTGCCCGCCCACCTGGACCCAGAACTGGCCCTTGCGGTGGAAGCAGAGCAGCACGCGGTCCAGGTCCGGGCTGAGCACGAAGCAGCTCGCCGTGAGGTGCTGCGGTCCGCCGTCGCGCCGGACGGCGTCGGCACGCGCGCCGGAGCCACCGTCGCCGCGGAGGAACGCGCGGTACTCGGCCGCGAGCGCCGCCTGCTCCGCGTCGACCGGCTCCCACCGGTCGAGGCGGGCGAGGGCGTCGCGGGCGAGCAGGGCGGCGGGGTCGAGAGCGGTCACCGGGGAAGGTTACGCGGCGCGCGTGGCCGTCCCCGTGCGGCGCTGCGAGAATGGGGTCCCGTGAGCGACCCTCAGCACGACGACGGAGGCCCCGTCGAGACCGGCACACGTCCGGCGACCGACGGCCTCGGCACGGACCCCGCGCTGTTCGACCTCCCGCCGGGCTCGCGCGAGGTCCCGACGCGCGTCGTGCTCCTCACGGGCGCGTCCGGCTCGGGCAAGACGTCGCTCACGCGGCGCCTCGGCCTCCCGGTCGTCGCGCTCGACGACTTCTACCTCGACCACGACCACCCGGACCTGCCGCAGCGGTTCGGCATCGTCGACTGGGACGACCCCCGGTCGTGGGACGCCGCAGGCGCGGTCGCGGCGCTCGTCGACCTCGCGCGGACCGGGCACGCGGACGTGCCGGTCTACGACATCCCGACGTCGCGCCGCACGGGGACGACGCACCTCGACGTCACGGGCTCGCGGGTCGTGCTGGCCGAGGGGATCTTCGCGGCGGAGATCGTCGCGGCGTGCCGCGCCCAGGACGTCCTGGCCGACGCGATCTGCCTGCGCCGACCGCGTCTCATGACGTTCTGGTTCCGCCTGCTGCGCGACCTCGCGGAGATGCGCAAGCCACCGCTCACGCTGTTCCGGCGCGGCTGGGCGCTGCTGCGCGCCGAGCCGGCCCTCGTGCGCCACTGGGAATCGCTCGGCTGTCGCGCGCTGACGCCGACGCAGGCCGAGAAGGAGATCCGCGCGCTCCTGCGACCCAGCCCGGCGTAGGCGTCACGCCCGCGGGTCGGTGACCTCGACCGTCGCGACCGACGGGCCGCCGCAGTCGGGCCCGAAGTCGCCGGTCGTCATCTCCCACACGGGGTCGACCTCGTGCACGACGACGACGTCACCCGACGCGAGCTCCACGACGCGGACGGCGATCGGACCGACCGCGCCGTTCATCGCGGAACCCGTCCAGCCGCCGCGCGACGGCTCGACGGGCATGTCCTCCGCCGCCGCCTCGGGCGAGCTCTGGGCAGCCTCGGGCTGGGCCGGCAGGACCAGGTGGTCGGGGACCGCCGTAGGGATCGGCTCCGGGTCGAGCGAGACCGCCCCGTCGCGCACGAGCCCGCAGGGGTTGATCCCGACGCAGCCCACGAGGACGCCGTAGGCATCCCGATCCGGCCAGGAGTCGTCGAGCCGGACCTCGAGGCGCGCCACGTAGCCGACCGCGGGGCACGCGGTGACCGGGCCTCCCGGGCCACCGCACGCGGGCAGCACGGCGACGAGCAGCGCTGCGGCGAGCCCGCGCGCACGCCGTCGTCCCCGTCGGTCGCTCATCGTCGGCACCCCCTCCGCAGGCCGGCACGTTCGCCGGGCCCTCGTCCAGAACCTGTCGTGTGCGGCCGGATCCTTGCACCGAGACCCCCGAGTCCGCCGCGGAGCGCGACGAGACGTGAGAAGTGGTCCCTGACCCGCCCGTCCCGGGGGCCACTTCTCACGTCTCGGCGGGGAGCGTCCCGACGACGATCGTCGCGCCGATCTCCTCGTCGCGGACGACGCGCGCACGCAGTCCGGCCCGTTCGAGGACGTCGACGGCGCCCGACGCCTGGCGCTCGCCGGACTCGGTGAGCAGGTGGCCGCCCGGAGCGAGCCACGCGGGCGCCTCGGCGGCGACGCGGCGCAGCACGTCCAGCCCGTCGCCGCCGCCGTCGAGCGCGACGTGGGCCTCGTGGTCGCGCGCCTCGTGGGGCAGGAGCGGGATCTCGGCCGTGGGCACGTACGGCACGTTGGCGAGCAGCAGGTCGACCCGGCCGCGCAGACCGGGCGGCAACGGGTCGAACAGGTCGCCCGCGTACGCGGTGCCGCCGACCGCGGCGACGTTGCGCGCCGCGCACGCGACGGCGGCCGGGTCGACGTCGCTCGCGTGCAGCGCGACGGTCTCCGCGCCGCCGAGGCCCACCGAGGTCGCGAGCCCGAGCGCCCCGGCGCCGCAGCACACGTCGACCACGACCACCGCCGGGCCGACCGTCCGGCCGTCCGGGCCGCCGCCCGGCCCGCCGTCCAGGCCGTTGTCCCGGCCACCGTCGGGGTCGCCGACCGCCACACCGCCCGCGCTGCCGCCCGCCCCGCTGTCGGGGTCGTCGACCGTCACGCCGCCTGTCCCGCCGCCCGCCCCGCCGTCGGGGTCGCCGACCGCCACGCCGCATGTCCCGCCGTCGGGGTCGCCGACCGCCACGCCGCATGTCCCGCCGTCGGGCACCCGGACCGGGCGCCCGGCCTGCCGCCCGAGAGCGACCGCCTCGTCGACGAGCAGCGCGGTGCGCTGGCGGGGCACGAACACCCCGGGGTCGACGGCGACGCGGAGCCCGTGGAAGTCGACGTACCCGAGCACGTGCTCCAGCGGCTCGCCCGCGACCCTGCGCGCGACGAGCGTCTCGAGGTGTGCGGCGTCGCCGGCCCGCTCGGCGAGGAGCGCGGCCTCGTCCTCCGCGAAGACGCACCCGGCGGCGCGCAGGTGGGCGGCGAGGTCGTCGAGCTGGTCCCTGTCCACGTCCGGACGCTACTCCTGGCCGGGTCGCGTGCGCACGGGGGATCCGTGGCCACGAGATCGACCCGAGCGTCCGAGATCGGCCCTCAGGGGGTCGATCTCGGGACGCACGGGTCGATCTGGGCGATAGCCGGTCAGTCGCGCAGGAGCGGGAGGAGGCGGGTGCCCTGGCGCTCTATCTCGCGCAGGTACGGGGTGTCCGACAGGACGAAGTGCGTGACGCCGAGGTCCTGGTAGCGCCGCAGCGACTTCGCGACGTCCTCCGCGGAGCCGACGAGCCACGTCGTGCCCGCTCCCCCGCCGCCGAACCTGCCGGGCGTCGTCCACAGGTTGTCGTCGAGCACCTCACCCCGCGCCGCGAGGTCGAGCAGACGCTGCTGCCCGACGGCGGTCCGCCGCCCCCGGTCGCGGGCGGACCACGCCTCGGCCTCCTGGGACCGCGCGGCCAGCTCCGCGACCTTCGCTTCGGCGTCGGCCCACGCCTCCTCGGTGGTGTCGCGGACGAACGTCGTGATCCGCAGACCGAACTCGAGCGGAGCGTGCTCACGCCCCAGCTCGGCGCTCAGGCGCTTCAGCCGGTCGATGCGCTCCGCGATCCCGTCGAGCGGCTCGCCCCAGAAGAGCTGCACGTCGGCCTCGGTCGCGGCGACCCGCTCGGCCGCCTCCGACGCGCCGCCGAAGTAGATCCGCGGATGGGCGCGGCCCGCGCGCGCCACGGGGCGCGGCCCCAGCCGTGACCCGGTCACCGAGAAGTGCTCCCCGGCGTACGTCACCTCCTCCTGCGTCCACAGTCGGCGCACGATCTGGAGGAACTCCCGCGTGCGGGCATACCGGTGCGCGGGGTCGGCCTCACCGTCGCCGTACGCCTGCTGCCCGTCGGTGCCGGACACGATGTTGACGCGCAGCCGGCCGCCGCTGAGGTGGTCGAGCGTCGCGGCGGCGGACGCGAAGTGCGCAGGCCGCCAGAACCCGGGCCGGATCGCGACGAGCGGCTCGAACGTCGTCGTGCGCGCCGCGAGCGCCGTCGCGACGGTGAACGTGTCCGGACGCCCCCAGCTCGTCCCGAGCAGCGCCCCCGCGAACCCGTGGCGCTCCAGCGCGTGCGCGTGGCTCGTCAGGGTGTCGAGGCTGTTGTGGTCCTGGACCGTGTCGTCCCCGCGGTGCCCCGGCCGCACCTGGTTCGGGATGTACCAGAGGTGCTCGGCGCTCACGCGAGGGCCCCCTCGAGGACGCGCGGTCCGTCGCCGGGCGCCGCGCCGACGTCGCCCGCGTACCGGTTGGCCGGGCGCTCGAGCCCGTAGTGCTCGCGCAGCGTCCGGCCCTCGTACTCCGCGCGGAACAGCCCGCGCTCGCGCAGGACCGGCAGCACGTGCTCGACGAACCGCTCGAGCCCCGACGGCAGCACCGCGGGCATGATGTTGAACCCGTCGGCGGCCTCGGCGTCGTACCAGTCCTGGATCGCGTCGGCGACCTGCTCGGGCGTGCCCGCGAACGTGCGGTGCCCCCGCCCGCCGCCGAGCCGCCCGATGAGCTGGCGCACCGTGAGCCGCTCGCGCCGCGCGAGCTCGACGACCAGCGTGTACCGGCTCTTGGCCCCCTCGATCTCGTCCTCGGTGGGCAGGCCGTCGGGGAGCTCGCGGTCGAGCGGCAGGTCCTCGGGCGCGAGCCGCAGCGTCTTCGCGAGCTGGGCGCGCGCGTACTCGGGGACGATGAGCTCGTCGAGCTCGCGCTCGCGGGCGAGCGCCTCCGCCTCGGTCGACCCGATGACGGGGACGATGCCGGGCAGGATCTTCATCGTCCCCGGGTCGCGGCCGACGGCGACCGCCCGGGCCTTGAGGTCGGCGTAGAAGGCGCGGGCGTCGTCGAGCGTCTGGTGCGCGGTGAACACCGCCTCGGCGTAGCGCGCGGCGAGGTCCTTGCCGTCCTCCGACGACCCGGCCTGCACGATGAGCGGTCGCGCCTGCGGCGAGCGCGGCGTCGTGAGCGCGCCGTGCACGGAGAAGTGCGTCCCCGCGTGCGCCGGGGCGTGGATCTTCGACGCGTCCGCCCACACGCCGGCGTCCTTGTCCGCGAGCACGGCGTCGTCCTCCCACGAGTCCCAGAGCTGGAACGCGACGTCGAGGAACTCCGCCGCGCGCTCGTAGCGGACCGCGTGGGCGGGCTGGTCGTCGAGGCCGAAGTTGCGCGCGATGTCCGGCCCCGCCGTCGTCACGACGTTCCACCCGGCCCGGCCGCCGGAGACGTGGTCGATCGACGCGAACCGCCGCGCGAGGTTGTACGGCGAGTTGTACGTCGTCGACGCCGTCGCGATGAGGCCGATCCGCTCGGTCACCGTCGCGATGGCGGTGAGGACGATGAGCGGGTCGAGCGACCCCGCCGGGCGGCGCCCGACGTCGGACCGCAGCCCCGGGCCGTCCGCGAAGAAGATCGAGTCGAGCCTGCCCGCCTCCGCGATCTGCGCGAGGCGCTGCAGGTGCGCGATGTTCGTCGACGTCCACGACGGGTCGCTCTCCGGCAGCCGCCACGACGCCTCGTGGTGGCCCGTGCTCATGAGGAACGCGTTGAGGTGCAGGCGCCCGGGGCGGTGGCCTGCGGAGGAGTGGCGGGTCATGCGGCGGTGTCCTTCCTGTCGTCCCGGACCACGCCGAGCGCGTCGAGCAGCTCGGTGCGGAGCCGGGAGAAGCGAGGGTCGGCGGGGTCGCGCGCCTCGCCGGGGCGGTAGCTCTGGTCGATGCGGCGCTCGGCCGCGATGCGTCCCTCGTCGAGGACGACGACGCGGTCCGCGAGGACGATGGCCTCGTCCACGTCGTGCGTCACGAGCAGGACGGCGGGGCGGTGGCGGGCGCACAGGTCGCGCAGCAGCGCGTGCATCCGGATGCGGGTCAGCGCGTCGAGGGCCCCGAAGGGCTCGTCGGCGAGCAGGAGCCGGGGCGAGCGCACGAGCGAGCGGGCGAGCGACACGCGCTGCTGCTCCCCGCCGGAGAGCTCGTTCGGCCACGCGCGCTCGCGCCCGGCGAGCCCCACCTCGGCGAGGCTCGCGCGGCCCGCGTCGCGCGCCGCGCTCCGGCCGCGCGCCCCGGCGTCGAGCCCGAGCACCACGTTGTCCAGCACGCGCGCCCACGGCAGGAGCCGCGAGTCCTGGAAGACGACGGACACCTGGTCCGGGACGACGACCTCGCCCGAGCCGTCGACCCCGTGGTCGAGCGCGGCGAGCGCGCGCAGGAGCGTGCTCTTGCCCGAGCCGGAGCGGCCCAGGATCGCGACGAACTCGCCGTCGTGCACCGTGAGGTCCAGGTCGTCGAGGATGCGTTTCTCCCCGTACGACCGCACGAGCGAGCGGACCCGCACGGCCGCGCCGTCCGCCGTCGGGCGTTCCGCCTCCACGGTCAGTCCTCCAGCGTGCGCCGCCACGACAGCACCCTCCTCTGCAGGAGGCGGACGGCGAGGTCCGCGGAGTAGCCCAGCACGCCGTAGACCACGAGGCCGACGAGGATGATCTCCGTCTGCCCGTACGTCCGGGCGAGCTCCATCATGTAGCCGATCCCGGCCGTCGCGTTGACCTGCTCGACGACGACGAGCGCGAGCATCGACCCCGTCACCGCGAACCGCAGCCCGAGGAAGAACCCGGGCAGCGCGCCCGGCAGGATCACGCGTCGCACGAACTGCCACCGCGAGAGCTGCACCGTCTCGGCCAGCTCGACGTATCGGCTGTCGATCGCCCGCAGGCCGTTGTGCGTGTGCAGGTAGATCGGGATGAACACCCCGAGCGCGATGGTGACGACCTTCATCTCCTCGCCGATCCCGAACCACAGGATGAGCAGCGGCAGCAGCGCCAGGTTGGGGATCGCGCGCTTGACCTGGATCGGGCCGTCGAGCACGGCGTCGCCGACCCGGCTCAGCCCGGCCGCGAGCGCGAGCACGACGCCCGCGACGATGCCGAACGCCAGCCCGAGCGCGGCGCGCGTCAGGGACACCCCGAGGTGCGCGCCGAGCTTGCCGTTCGCGACGAGCTCCGCACCCGTCGTGACGACCGTCCACGGTGCGGAGAGCACGCGCGGGTCGATGAGCCCCGTGGCGGACCCGACCGACCAGACACCCACGAGGAGCGTCACCCCGACGAGCGCCGCGAGCGGGATCGGCCGCCCCAGCCCCAGGCGAGTGCCGCGAGGGCGCACGTCGGTGGTGACCGCTCGTGCGTCGTCGAGCCTCGGGGCCGCGAGGTCCACCCGGTCGACGACCGCCGCGCTCACTGCGCTCCCCCGTCCCGCGCCGCTGCCGCGGCCTCGCCCGCGACGGGGCCGAAGCGCTCGTCGAACAGGTCGGTCGCCTCGAACGCCTCCTGGTCGAGCTCGGTCGCGAGCAGGTCGATCGTCGCCTGCGTGCGCTCGATGCCCTCGGTGAGGTCGGACGGGATGTCCGGGACGGGCGCGTGGTCGATGAGGTACTGCGCGTCCTCCTCGCTCAGGCCCTGGTCCTCGATGTAGTACCCCTGCTTCCACTCCTCGGGGTGCTCGTCGATCCAGATCTTCGCCGCCGCCCACGCCGCGACGTACTCGCGCAGCGCCGCGGCCTTCGCCGGATCCTGCACGACCTCCGTCGGGCCGTAGAGGTGCGAGGCGTCGTCGCGGAGGTGGTGCTTGACCGACGTCGCGCCGTCCGCCTCGTAGGTGGCCAGGTAGCGGAAGAGCTGCGTCCCACCCAGCGGGGCGATGTCGACCTCGCCCGCGGCGAGCGCCGTCGAGTACACGTCGCCCGTGCTCGGCAGCTCGACGAGCTCGACGTCGTCCTGCGTGAGACCGGCCTCCTGCAGCGCCTTGAGCACGATCGCGCCCTGCGCCTGGCCCGGGCTGAAGGCGATGCGGTGGCCGCGGAAGTCCTCGAGGGAGTCGAGCTCGACGCCCGGCGCGCCCGCGAACTCGTAGATCGGCGCGTCCTCCCAGTTCTCGCGGTAGATCGACGCGTAGATCTGCACGTCCAGGCCCGTCCACGTGGCGTGGATCGGCGGGATCTCCGCCACCGCGCCCACGTCGAGGGAACCGGCACGGAACGCCTCGGTCGTCGCCGGGCCGCCGGAGATGTTGGCCCACTCGACCTCGAACGAGAAGTCGCTGTCGAGGTCGTCGCCGGCCAGCTCGAACGCCTTCTGCGTCGTCGGGTCGCCGATGCGCAGGACCGTGCCCTCGGGCACCTCGGTGGGCAGGTCGGCGTCGGCGGCGAGGGTCGCGCCGTCGGCCGGGTCCGTCCCGCCGGACGCCTGCGCGGCGCCGCACGCACCCGTCGCGAGCAGCGCGACGAGGCCGAGCGCGACGGCGGTCACGCTGCGGCGGCCAGACGGTCGGCCGGGCGGTGCGGAGGAACGGACGAGCGGGTGTGCGGGCATGACGAGTCCTCTCGGGGAGAGCGCACGTGGGCATGCGGGAGCCGTGCGCGGGAGGTGCGGTGGTGAAGGGGCCCGACGGCGGCCGGTGCGGCCGTCGGTCAGTGCGTCGACGTGCTCAGCGGCACGGGGTCGGACGACACGTGGCGCGGCGACACGCCCGCGCGTCGAGCGCACGACGACGCGCGAGGCCGGGCACGCGCCCGGCGTCGGCGGCGGGGACGGCGACATGGCCCCCCGGTGTCGTCTGCATGCGGGCGACTGTGCCAGCGCGCGCACGCCACAGGAAGGGCACCCGCACCCCGTCCCACGACGAGGACGAACGTAACGCCGTGCAACGTCGTCGCATCCTTCACCGCGAGGTAGAACCAGCGGTCTCGAGGTAGTGCTCGCGGAGCTCTACGTCGCGACCGCTGGTTCTACCTCGCGCGGCCTCCGCTCTCCCTCGGTGGGACGACGACAGGCCCCGACCCTCCGGGTGGAGGATCGGGGCCCGTGTGTCAGGCGTTTCAGGAGTGCGTCACTCCGCGCCGGCCTGCAGCTCGCCCGTCGGGGGCAGGTCGCGGACCGAGACGCCGGTGGGGGCGTCGAGCGCGGCGGCCGCGCCCACGCTCACCGGGCCGCGGTCGTGCTCGCCCTTGGAGACACCCCGGAAGGTGAACTCCCCGAGCAGGCCCTCGCCCTCGGCGTCGACCAGGACGATCTCGCCGGCCTTGAGCTCGCCGAACAGGATCTTCTCGGACAGCACGTCCTCGATGTCGCGCTGGATCGCGCGGCGCAGCGGACGGGCACCCAGGACCGGGTCGTAGCCCTTCTCCGCGAGGAGGTTCTTCGCGGGCTGCGTGAGCTCGATGCCCATGTCCTTGTCCCGCAGGCGGGTGTCGAGACGGGCGATCATGAGGTCGACGATCTGGATGATCTCGGTCTGCGAGAGCTGCGGGAAGACCACCACGTCGTCGACGCGGTTGAGGAACTCAGGCCGGAAGTGCTGCTTGAGCTCGTCGTTGACCTTCGCCTTCATGCGCTCGTAGGACGTGACCAGGTCGCCGCCGGCGTTGAAGCCGGTCTGGACGCCCTTGGCGATGTCCCGCGTGCCGAGGTTGGTCGTCATGATGATGACGGTGTTCTTGAAGTCCACGACGCGGCCCTGCGAGTCGGTCAGGCGACCGTCCTCGAGGATCTGCAGGAGCGAGTTGAAGATGTCCGCGTGGGCCTTCTCCACCTCGTCGAACAGGACGACCGAGAACGGCTTGCGCCGCACCTTCTCGGTGAGCTGGCCACCCTCGTCGTACCCGACGTAGCCGGGGGGCGAGCCGAACAGCCGCGAGACGGTGTGCTTCTCGGAGAACTCCGACATGTCGAGCTGGATGAGCGCGTCCTCGTCCCCGAAGAGGAACTCGGCGAGCGCCTTGGCCAGCTCCGTCTTCCCGACGCCCGTGGGGCCGGCGAAGATGAACGACCCACCGGGGCGCTTGGGGTCCTTGAGGCCCGCACGCGTACGGCGGATGGCCTGCGACAGCGCCTTGATCGCGGCCTCCTGGCCGACGACGCGCTTGTGCAGCTCGTCCTCCATGTTGAGCAGGCGGCTGGACTCCTCCTCGGTGAGCTTGAAGACCGGGATGCCCGTGGCCATGGCCAGGACCTCCGCGATCAGCTCCTCGTCCACCTCGGCGACGGTGTCCAGGTCACCGGACTTCCACGCCTTCTCCTTGTCGGCGCGCTTCGCGGTGAGCTGCTTCTCCTTGTCGCGCAGGCCGGCGGCCTTCTCGAAGTCCTGCGCGTCGATCGCGGACTCCTTCTCGCGACGCGCCTCGGCGATCTCCTCGTCGAGCTCCTTGAGCTCCGGCGGGGCGGTCATGCGGCGGATGCGCAGGCGCGCGCCCGCCTCGTCGATGAGGTCGATCGCCTTGTCCGGGAGGAACCGGTCGTTGATGTACCGGTCCGCGAGCGTGGCCGCGGAGACGAGCGCGGCGTCCGTGATGGACACGCGGTGGTGCGCCTCGTAGCGGTCGCGCAGGCCCTTGAGGATCTCGATCGCGTGGTTGAGCGACGGCTCGGCGACCTGGATCGGCTGGAAGCGGCGCTCCAGGGCCGGGTCCTTCTCGACGTGCTTGCGGTACTCGTCGAGCGTGGTCGCGCCGATGGTCTGCAGCTCGCCGCGCGCGAGCATCGGCTTGAGGATGCTCGCGGCGTCGATCGCGCCCTCGGCGGCACCCGCCCCGACGAGGGTGTGGATCTCGTCGATGAACAGGATGATGTCGCCGCGCGTGCGGATCTCCTTGAGCACCTTCTTGAGGCGCTCCTCGAAGTCGCCGCGGTAGCGCGAGCCGGCCACGAGGGCACCGAGGTCGAGCGTGTAGAGCTGCTTGTCCTTGAGCGTCTCGGGCACGTCGCCGCGCACGATGTCCTGGGCCAGGCCCTCGACGACGGCGGTCTTGCCGACACCGGGCTCACCGATCAGCACCGGGTTGTTCTTGGTGCGGCGGCTCAGCACCTGCATGACGCGCTCGATCTCGAGGTTGCGCCCGATGACCGGGTCGAGCTTGCCCTCGCGCGCGGCCTGGGTGAGGTTGCGCCCGAACTGGTCGAGCACGGCCGAGCCGGACGGCTGGCCCTCGGCGGGGCCGCCCGCGGCGACGGGCTCCTTGCCCTGGTAGCCGGACAGGAGCTGGATGACCTGCTGACGCACCTTGTTGAGGTCGGCGCCCATCTTGGTCAGGACCTGGGCGGCGACGCCCTCGCCCTCACGGATGAGGCCGAGCAGGATGTGCTCGGTGCCGATGTAGTTGTGGCCGAGCTGCAGCGCCTCGCGCAGCGACAGCTCGAGCACCTTCTTGGCGCGCGGCGTGAACGGGATGTGCCCGCTCGGGGCCTGCTGGCCCTCGCCGATGATCTCGGTCACCTGGGTGCGGACGCCGTCGAGGGAGATCCCGAGGGACTCCAGCGCCTTGGCCGCGACACCCTCGCCCTCGTGGATGAGGCCGAGGAGGATGTGCTCGGTGCCGATGTAGTTGTGGTTGAGCATCCGCGCCTCTTCCTGGGCGAGGACGACGACCCGACGGGCTCGGTCTGTGAATCTCTCGAACATGTGCTGCTCCTCGTGAGCGGCGTACACCTGCCCGCCGGACGACGGGTACAAGCCTGACCGCATTGACTCTATGCGGTTCGAACGAGCCGCACCCCCTCCGTATGCCGTTGTTCGCCAGGGGCGTGAAAGAGGGGTCGGGCCGTGACCTGCGGGCGCGCCGGACGCCGTCGTGCGCAGATCACCCGGCCCGACACGCGCGCGGCGCGTTGACCGCGACGCGCGCCCCGGGCAGGCTCGGGAGTGCGCCCCGCACGGACGGCCAGAAGGGTGGCGAGAGCGATGCACCAGCCGGACCAGCAGCCCGAGGACCCGACCGCGCCGGGAGCCGACGAGCGAGCCGCGCGGCCCGCGAGCGCGCCCGCCACGTGGGAGCAGGTCGTCGCCCGGTTCCACGGCGTCGTCGCCGAGGTGGACGACCCGCTGACGTGGGGCCTCGACCTCGACGAGGAGACGCTCACGGGGGCCGGGCACGGCGCCCACGACCCCGCGGAGGAGCGGTTCCTGCGCTCCTACGTCTCGTTCACGGGCGAGACGCTGGACGTCGAGACGCTGCGCGTCCTGGCAGCGCACGACGAGCAGGCGGAGGACATCGTCCGCACCGCCCTCAGCGGGGCGCTCGCCGCGCCGCTGCACTCCGACACCCCGGGCGACGACGACTTCCTCGACTCCTACCAGGAGTACCGCGCGGCGATGCGCGCGATCGTCGAGGAGGTCGACGTCGCGCCGGTCACGCGCACCACCTTCGTCGTCGACGACGAGCCCCAGGCATGCCTGCACGTCACCGTGCGGGAGCACGCGGCGGTGTACGTCCCGCTGGACGACCGGGCGCTCGTCGTCTCGGGTCCGGCCGATCTGCTCGCGCGCGTGGACGTCGTGACCCGCCCGCTGCGCAACATCCTCCAGGACGAGCCCGAGCCGAGGTTCTGACGCCCGACCCGGTCTTGCGGGCACCCGGGCAGCCGAACCCGGGGATACGGGTGGGTCCGGCGTCGGCAGGGACGACGACCCCGGGTTCGGGGAGCATCCGGCGACCCTCGTCCGTCGGTCCGGGACCGGCGTCCCGGGCGGAGGGCCGCGGCGCGGCCTAGGGTCGAGTCACGACCGGTGCCGGGCGACGGCGCCGGGACAGCACGCCGACGGCGCACGCGGTCGGCCGACCGGGCGGAGGTGGCGCAGATGCGCGGCGTGATCGTCGGTGTGGACGGGTCGGAGGAGTCCGGCGGCGCGCTCGACTGGGCGCTGCGCGAGGCGGCGGACCGGGGCGTGCCGCTCACGGCCGCGCTCGCGTTCGAGTCGCGGCAGGGTCCGGGCGACGGCCCGGACGCGGCGGCCGAGGAGAAGCGCGCGCTGGTCCGGGAGTGGCTGGACGCCGCGCACGCGCGCACGGGTCTCTCACCGGACGCGGTGACGACCGCGGCCGTCGCCGAGCGCGGCAGCCCCGCGGCGGTCCTGCTCGCCCTCGCCCAGCCCGGGACCGCCCAGCCCGTCCAGGACGACGTGCGCCCCGCCCCGGGCGACGGCGACGACGCGGACCTGCTCGTCGTCGGGCGCTGCGGCCGGGGACGCCTGGGACGCATGGTCCTCGGGTCGGTGCCGACCGCCGTCGTGCAGCACGCGACCGTCCCCGTGACCGTGGTGCGCGGCACGCCCGACGTGCGGCACGACCACGCGCGGCCCGTCGTGGTCGGGGTCGACGGGTCGTCCACGTCGGTCCAGGCGCTGCGGCACGGCGCGGACGTCGCGCGGCGCACGGGCGCGACGCTCGAGGCCCTGTTCTGCTGGCAGATCGTGTCGCTCGCACCGCTCCCCGACTCGTGGGGGTGGACGCCGCCGATCGACGACTACGAGAAGTTCGCCTCCCAGAAGCTCGACGCCGCGCTCGAGGCCGCGGGCGTCGACCTGCCCGACGACCGCCTCGTGCGCAGCGTGAAGCACGTGCACGCCGCGAAGGGGATCATCGAGGCCTCGTCGCACGCGGAGCGGCTCGTGCTCGGCAACCGCGGCGTCGGCGGGTTCGACCGCCTCCTGCTCGGCTCGGTGAGCCGGCACGCCGTCGAGTACGCGCACTGCCCCGTGACCGTCGTGCGGCCCCCAGACGCGACCCACCCCTCGGGCGCGCACGACGACAGCTGACGGTCTCGCACCGGCACGTCGCGACCGATGCCCATCTCCCGGCACGTCGGCACCACCGACGACCCGATCGTCACCGCTGACGACCACCAGCCGCCGCGCCTCGGAAGGCGAAGACGAGGACGCGGACGGCGAGCACGGTCCCGACGAACCCGAGCGCCGCGCCGAGGACGGCGAAGAGGCGCAGGCCCTCGACGAGCTCGGGGCCGGAGTCCGCGGAGACGAGCACGACCGCCGCCACGACGGCCGCGGCGGCGATGACCGTGGACACGACCTGCTGCACGAGGCCGGTGACGAACGCGCGGTCGTCGGGGTGGGCGAACGAGCGGACGTTGACGGTGAGCCGCCCGGCCTCGACGTCGCTCGTGATCTTCGCGAGGCGACGCGGGAGCCGTTCGAGCTCGGGGGCGAGGCCCAGGAAGAGGCTGGTCGCGCGCTCGCGCAGGCCCTCCGGCGTGACGACGCGCCGCACGAGCGGCTGCGCGGTCGCGCGCGCCCCGGCGACGAGGTCGAACCCCGGGTCGATCAGGCGCAGCGTCCCCTCGAGCGAGGTGAACGTGCGGAACGCGGCGGCGACCTGCGACGGGACGGCGAGCCCGGCGTCGGTGACGAGCCGGAACAGCGCGGTGAACATCGCGCCGCTCGCGCCGGCGCCGCGGAACCGCACGATCACCTGCCCGACGGCGCGCTCCAGGCGGCGCACGTCGAGGTCGGCCGGGGCGTCGAGCAGCTCGAGCAGCGCGTCGGTCGCGGCGACGGCGTCGTCAGCGTCGACCGCGAGCAGCACGGCCGCGAGCGCCAGGCGCTCGGGCTCGCCGAGCCTCCCGACGGAGCCCATGTCGAGGAGGCCGAGGCGACCGTCGTCGGTGACGAGCACGTTGCCGGGATGCAGGTCGGCGTGGAACGTGCCCGCGACGAGCACCTGCTCGAGCGTCGCGGTGAGGAGCCGGGAGGCGAGGTCGGCGCGCACGGCGTCGTCCAGGCCAGCGAGGACGTCCGCGGCGCGGCCGACGGGAACGCCGTCGAGCCGTTCCATGACGAGCAACGTCGTGCTGGACAGCTCGGGGTAGACCTCCGGGACGCGGACGCGCGGACCCGCACCCGGGTCGGCGCCGTCGGCGTCCGGCAGCCGCTCCCCCATCGCACCTCGCGCGAGCGCCGCGCGCAGCGCGAGCGTGTTCTCCAGCTCGACGGTGTAGTCGAGCTCCTCGCGCAGCGACGCCGCGAACCCGTCGGCGAGGTCGACGACGCCGAGCGATCGCCCCCACGCGGTGTCGCGCTCGATGCGGCGCGCGAGGCGACCGAGGATCGCCAGGTCCGTCTCGACCTGTGCCCGCGCGCCCGGCCGCTGGACCTTGACCACGACGTCCCGCCCGTCGAGCAGGCGCGCCGCGTGCACCTGCCCGACCGACGCCGACGCGAGCGGCTCGGGCGAGAACTCCGCGAACGCCTCGTCGATCGGCTGCCCGAGCGCGCCCGTGACGGCAGCCTCGACCTGCGACCACGGCGCGGGCGGGACCTCGCTCTGGAGCGTGGCCAGCGCGTCGGCGAACGTGGCAGGGAGCAGGTCGCGGCGTGTCGACAGGACCTGGCCGAACTTCACGAACGTCACGCCCGCGTCGCTGAGGGCGTCGCGCAGCGCGGCCGCCTGGCGGCGCTGGTCGGTGCGCGAGAGCCGGGACCCGTCGGGCTGCCGCGCGCCGCGCGTGAGCGCCCCGCCGAGGCCGTGCCGGACGCCGATCGCAAGGATCTGCGCGTACCGCCGGGTCTCGCGCCGCCCCTGGCGCAGTCCCCGCAACGCGCGCCACGGGCCGGGCACCGAGCCGGTCGGTATCAGCAGCTCGAGCACGAGCAGGACGCACAGCCCCAGCACGAACGCCCAGGCGAACGCGAGGACGATCGCCACGAGCGCGACGCCGGGCGCGACGGTGAGCGTCCCGTCCGGGCGCGACCAGCCGACGTCGAGCAGGCCGTTGGTGAGCACCCACGACGTGACGGTGAGCATCGCGAGCGCCACCACGGCGGAACGGATCCAGCCGACCGCGGCCCCCATGACGCGGCGCGCCGTCGCCGCGAGGAGCACGAGCATGACCACCGTGGAGACGACGCCGACGAGCCCGATGAAGAATCCGGAGACGACCTGCATGACCGTCACTCTTCCCGACGCCGCCGCGGATCACCACCACGCGCCCCGGCGGCCGTCCCGACCGCGCACCGGGACGCGCACCGCGCCGCCCGGCACGGCATGATGGAGCTCCCCGACAGGTCGGAGCCCCGATGACGAACGTCGACCTTCTCACCGACGCGCACCTCACCCACGCCCGGACCGCCCCGAACGGGCGCAGCGCCGAGGTCGTGCTGCACGACGGCCCCCTGCGTCAGACGATCCTCGCGCTGCGCGCGGGCGTCGAGCTCGGGGAGCACAACTCGCCGCCCGCCGCGTCGATCCAGGTGCTGCGCGGCCGGGTCCGCGTCACCGCGCTGGGCGAGGGCGACGTCGAGCTGGGCACCGGCGAGCTGCGCGTCCTCACGCACGAGCGCCACGCGGTGGGCGCGCTCGAGGACTCGGCGTTCCTCCTCACGACGGTGACGAGCATCCCGGACGCCTGAGCGACGACGCACGACCTCCGTCGCGCCGAACCCGGGTTCTCGGGTCACGGGCGCTCGACCGTGCCCGGCGACCCCGGGTTCGGCGGGTCGTCAGCGCCGCACCGCCAGCGCCGCGAGGGTGAGCGCGACGGCGTCCTCCGCGACGGCGCCCGGCCAGTCAGGGCGCGAACCGACGGCGAGGCGTCGCCACGCCGCACCGCCCCACGTCCCGACGGCGGCCCCCGCCGCGCCCGCGACCGCGGCGGCGACGACGCCCGCGGCTCCGGTGCGGCGTCGGGCCAGGAGGACGCCACCCGCCGCCCCGCTCGCGAGGCGGAACACCGGCCCGGGCGGGTCGAGGCGGCTCGGCGTCTGCGGAAGCTTGTCGCCGACCAGCTCGCCCGCGACCCCGGCAGCGGCCGCACCGCGCACGAGCACGCCGAGAACACCCGGGCCGTCGCCCGACCCGCGAACCCGACCCCCGACCCAGCCGCCGAGCACCGGCGCCGCGACGCCGAGGCTGCTGCGCGACCCCGCGGCGACGCCGAGCGCGAGCGCCCGGGCGAGGAGCGTCGTCGTGCCGGGTGCGGGTGCTGCGTCGTCAGACGTCATGGGGTCCTCCTGCGGCTCGTCGGCCGTGCTCGGTGGGCGGTCCTCACGAACGTAGCCGCTCCGGGCGCGGCCCACCCGGGCTGCGGGAGCGGTCCCGCTAGCCTGGGTCCGTGCCCGGACCCACTCTGAGCGAGGTCGCGCGCGACGCCGGCGTCTCCCTCGCGACCGCCTCCCGCGCGATCAACGGGAGCGCGAACCGCACGGTGCGCCCCGACCTCCGGGAGCGGGTGCTCGCGTCGGCCCGTCGGCTGGGCTACTCACCGGACCCGAGCGCGCAGGCCATGGCGCGCGGTCGCACGACGAGCGTGGGCCTCGTGGTGCACGACATCGCGGACCCGTACTTCTCGTCCCTCGCCGCAGGCGTCGCGGAGGCGGCCGACCGCGACGGGCTCATCGTCACGCTGACGAACACACGCCACTCGCCGGAGCGCGAGCGCGCGTTCGTCGAGCTCATGGACCGCCAGCGGGCACGGGCGGTCGTGCTGGGCGGCGGGCGGCTGGCGGAGGACGCCGACGGCGCGCTGCGGGGTGCGCTCGAGCGGTACCGCGCGTCGGGGGGCGGGGTCTCGCTCGTGGGTCAGCCGCTCGGCGACCTGCCCGCGGTGGAGATCGCCAACGCCGACGGCGCCGCGGACCTCGCGCGCGCGCTGCACGGCCTGGGCTACCGCGCGTTCGGCGTGCTCGCGGGACCGGGAGGCCACCGCACCGCGCTCGACCGGGCGCGCGGCTTCACCGAGGCGCTGGCCGGGCTGGGCTCGCCCGTCGCCGCGGACGCTGTCGTCGAGTGCGCGTTCACGCGAGACGGCGGCCACGGCGGGATGCGGGCGCTGCTCGACCACCTGGGGCACGGCCTGCGCGGCACAGGAACACCCGTCGCCGTCTTCGCGGTGAACGACGTCATGGCCGTCGGGGCGATGGCCGCGGTGCGCGAGGCGGGCCTGCGCGTCCCCGAGGACGTCGCCGTGGCGGGGTTCGACGACATCGTGACCTTGCGAGACGTCACGCCGGGACTGACGACGGTCCGCATCCCGCTCGCCGAGGTCGGGGAGCAGGCGCTCGCGCTCGCACTCGCGGCGCCTGACGACGACGCCGCGCCGCAGCGGGTCGTGGTCCGGGGAGAGGTCGTGCTCCGGGAGTCCACGCCGCCGCTCTGACGCCTCCCTGTTGACGCGGGAAAACGGTTCCCCTACGCTCACGGAAAGCGCATTCCGCGCTCGGCGGCCCGCCGGGCGCCCGACCGACGACGGAGCCGATCGATGACCACCACCCGAACCCTGCGGATCGCGATGAACGGCGTGACCGGCCGCATGGGGTACCGCCAGCACCTCGTCCGCTCGATCCTGCCGATCCGCGAGCAGGGCGGCGTCGAGCTCCCCGACGGCACGCGCCTCCAGGTCGAGCCGGTGCTCGTCGGGCGCAACGAGACCAGGCTCCGCGAGCTCGCCGCGCTGCACGACGTCGAGCACTGGACCACCGACCTCGACGGCGTGATCGTCGACCCCGCGACCGACGTCGTCTTCGACGCCTCCATGACCGCGCTGCGCGCCAAGACGCTCACCAAGGCGATGCAGGCCGGCAAGCACGTGTACACGGAGAAGCCGACGGCCGAGACGCTCGCCGAGGCGATCGAGCTCGCGCGGCTGCGCGAGGAGACCGGGGTGACCGCCGGCGTCGTGCACGACAAGCTCTACCTGCCCGGCCTCGTCAAGCTCCGCCGGCTCGTCGACGAGGGCTTCTTCGGCCGCATCCTGTCCCTGCGCGGCGAGTTCGGCTACTGGGTGTTCGAGGGCGACCACCAGGCCGCGCAGCGCCCGTCGTGGAACTACCGCGCCGAGGACGGCGGCGGCATGACGACGGACATGTTCTGCCACTGGAACTACGTGCTCGAGGGGATCCTCGGGTCGGTGCGGACCGTCACCGCGCAGACCACGACCCACATCCCCACGCGCTGGGACGAGCAGGGCAGGGAGTACGCCGCGACCGCCGACGACGCCGCGTACGGGATCTTCGAGGTCGAGACGCCGGGCGGGGACCCGGTCGTCGCGCAGATCAACTCGTCCTGGGCCGTGCGCGTCTACCGCGACGAGCTCGTCGAGTTCCAGGTGGACGGCACCCACGGCTCCGCGGTCGCCGGCCTGCGGCGGTGCGTCGCGCAGCAGCGCGCCCACACGCCCAAGCCGGTCTGGAACCCCGACCTCCCCGTCACCGAGCCGTTCCGCGACCAGTGGCTCGAGGTCCCCGCGAACGCCGACCTCGACAACGGCTTCAAGGCCCAGTGGGAGGAGTTCCTGCGCGACGTCGCCGCCGGCCGCCCGCACCGCTACGACCTGCTCTCCGCCGCGCGCGGCGTCCAGCTCGCCGAGCTGGGACTCCGCTCGTCGGCGGAGGGCCGCCGCCTCGACGTCCCGGAGATCGCGCTGTGAGCGCGCCCGCCGCCGCGCCCCGGCACACCACCCCACCGCTCCCCGGCGCGCGCGAGCTGCGCGACCGCGACGGCAGCGGCGCCGTCGTGCGCCTGCCCCGCTTCACCGACGACGGCCGCGTCGCCGGGACCGAGGTGCGCGAGCTGCTCGTGCCCGGGCCGTGGACGACGCCGTCCGCGCCCTTCACGTCGCGCGTCGCCTTCGCGGCGGCGCACGTCGTGCCGCAGGTCGGCGCGGAGAACGTGCCCGGCGCGCCCGCCGTCGTCGACTGGGACACGACGCTCGCCTACCGTCACCGCCTCTGGGAGCACGGGCTGGGCGTCGCCGACGCGATGGACACCGCTCAGCGCGGCATGGGCCTCGACTGGGCCGCGACCCAGGAGCTCGTGCGGCGCTCGGCGGCCGAGGCGCGGACCGTCGGTGGTCGGGTCGCGTGCGGCGCGGGCACCGACCAGCTCGACCCGGCCGTCGTCGCGGGCTGGGCGCCCGGCGACCCCGCCGCGCTCGCCGCCGTCACCGACGCCTACCGCGAGCAGGTGCGCGTGGTCCAGGACGCCGGCGCCCAGGTGATCGTCATGGCGTCGCGCGCGCTCGCCCGCGTCGCCCGCTCCCCCGAGGAGTACGCGCACGTCTACGACGCCGCGCTCGCCGAGGCCGAGGCGCCCGTGATCCTGCACTGGCTCGGCACGATGTTCGACCCTGCGCTCGCCGGGTACTGGGGCACGGGCGACGACGTCGCGGCCGCCACCGACGTGTTCGTCGACCTGGTCCGCGCCCACCAGGGCCGCGTCGACGGCGTGAAGGTGTCGCTGCTCGACGCCGGGCACGAGAAGGACCTGCGGGCCCGCCTGGCCGCGCTCGACCCGGGCGCCGGCGTCGCCGCGCCAGGTCCCGTCCGCCTCTACACGGGCGACGACTTCAACTACCCGGAGCTCGTGGTCGGCGACGGCCGGGCGCACTCCGACGCGCTGCTCGGCATCTTCGCGGCGATCTACCCCGCCGCGTCGACGGCGCTCGGCGCGCTCGACGCCGGGCACCCCGACCGCGCGCACGCGATCCTCGCGTCGACCGAGGCGCTGGGGCGCCACGTGTTCGCCGCGCCGACGTACTACTACAAGACGGGGATCGCGTTCCTGTCGTGGCTCAACGGCACGCAGCCCGCGTTCCAGATGGTCGGCGGCCTCCAGTCGGGGCGCTCGGTCGCGCACCTCGTCGCGCTCGTCCGGCTCGCGGACCGCGCCGGGCTCCTGCTCGACCCGGACCTCGCCGCGCGTCGCACGCGCGCGTTCCTCGAGGCGAACGGGGCGGCGTCGTGACCAGCGCGTCGTCCGGGGCCCGGAACGCACCCGACCTCTCGCGCTGCTCGCTCAACACCGCGACGGTCAAGCGCGCGACGCTCGAGGAGGCGGTCGGCCTCGCCGCCGAGGCGGGCTACGGCGCCGTCGGGCTGTGGCGCGACCGCGTCCAGGAGATCGGCGCCGAGCGGGCCGCGACGGTCGTCGCCGACGCGGGTCTGCGCGTCTCGTCGCTGTGCCGGGGCGGGTTCCTCACCGTGACCGGCGCGGACGACGTCGCCGCGGCGCTCGACGACAACCGGCGCGCGATCGAGGAGGCGGCCACGGTCGGGACGCGCGATCTCGTGCTCGTCGTCGGCGGTCTCCCCGCGAACGGGACGCCCGGGCAGGGACCACGGCCCGATGCCGGACCGGCCGACCGCGACGTCGTCGCCGCGCGCGGTCGGGTGGCCGACCGGCTCGCCGACCTCGCCCCGTTCGCCGCGGACCACGGCGTGCGGCTCGTGCTCGAGGCGCTGCACCCGATCTTCGCGGCGGACCGCGCGGTGCTCTCGACGCTCGGCCAGGCGCTCGACCTCGCCGCGCCGTTCGACCCGGCGGTCGTCGGCGTCGTCGTGGACACGTACCACGTGTGGTGGGACCCGGACCTGCGGTCGAGCGTCGCGCGTGCCGGGAGCGAAGGGCGCATCGCGGGCTACCAGGTGTGCGACTGGGTCCTCCCGCTCGCGGCCGACCCGCTGCTCTCGCGCGGGTACGTGGGCGACGGGTACGTCGACTTCGCGACCATCACCCGGTGGGTCGCCGAGGCCGGGTACGCCGGCGACGTCGAGACCGAGATCTTCCGGCAGGAGATCTGGGACGACGACCCGCGCCGCGTCGTCGCGACCGTGGCCGACCGCTATGACCGCCACGTCCTGCCGCACCTCACCGGCGCCTGACCGGCTCCAACCGGCGCGCGACCCGACCGGGCCCGCTCAGGCCCTCACCCCGCAGCCCGTGCGCTGCTCGGCCTCCCGCCGAGCGACGCACGGGTTGTGCTGCGTCGGCCCACGACACCCCCGAGGGGTTGACGCATCGGACATGACGGTGCATGATCGTGAGCAGAGCATACCCCCTAGGGGTATCTGGGAGGAGGAACGGTGGACCACCGTACGGAGCATGACCACGGGCACGGGCCCGGTCCGGGCACCGATGCCGCGCACCCGGGGTCGCACGCCCACCACGGCGGGCACGCACCCGCCCCGCACACGCCGACCCACGCGCACGCGGAGCACGACCACGCGGGCCACGCCGAGCACGACGCGCACGCCGAGCACGACCACGCCGGGCACGACGCGCACGCCGGGCACGACATGTCCGGCCACGGGGCCCACGCCGGGCACGACATGTCGGGCCACGGTGGCCACGGGGACCACGTCGGGCAGTTCCGCCGCCTGTTCTGGGTCATGCTCGTCCTCGCGGTCCCGACCGTCGCGCTCAGCCCGATGTTCGCGATGCTCCTCGGCTACGACCTGCCCGACGCGGCGTGGCTGCCCTGGATCTCGCCCGTGCTCGGCACGGTCATCTTCTTCTGGGGCGGACGGCCGTTCCTCACGGGCGCGGTGGGCGAGCTCCGCGGTCGCAAGCCTGGGATGATGACGCTCATCTCGCTCGCGATCACGGTCGCGTTCGTGTCGTCGCTCGGGGCGAGCCTGGGGCTGCTCGCGCACGAGCTCGACGTGTGGTGGGAGCTCGCGCTCCTCGTCGTCATCATGCTGCTCGGCCACTGGCTCGAGATGCGCTCGCTCGCCCAGACGGCGTCGGCGCTCGACTCGCTCGCCGCGCTCCTGCCGGACGAGGCGGAGCGCGTCGCGGACGACGGGACCGTGACCACCGTGGCGCCGACGGACCTGCGCGTGGGCGACCTCGTCGTCGTCCGCCCGGGCGGGCGCGTCCCCGCGGACGGCGAGGTCGCGTCCGGGTCGGCGGACGTCGACGAGTCGATGGTCACCGGGGAGTCGCGGCCCGTGCGTCGCGTCGTCGGGGACGCCGTCGTCGCCGGGACCGTCGCGACGGACGACGCGCTGCGCGTGCGGATCACGGCCGTGGGCGAGGACACCGCGCTCGCGGGCATCCAGCGCCTCGTCGCCGACGCCCAGGCGTCCTCGACCAAGACCCAGCGCCTCGCCGACCGCGCCGCCGGCTGGCTGTTCTGGTACGCGCTCGGCGCGGCCGCCCTGACGATCGGCCTGTGGCTCGTCTTCGGCACGCCCGAGCAGGCGCTGATCCGCGCGATCACCGTGCTCGTCATCGCGTGCCCCCACGCCCTGGGCCTCGCCATCCCGCTCGTCGTGTCGCTCTCGACCGAGCGCGCCGCGAAGGCCGGCGTCCTGGTGAAGGACCGCCTCGCGCTGGAGCGCATGCGCACGGTGGACACCGTCCTGTTCGACAAGACCGGGACGCTGACGGCGGGCGAGCCCGTCGTCGCGCACCTCGCGACCGCGGGCGGCACGACCGAGGACGAGCTCCTCGCGCTCGCCGCCGCGGCCGAGGCCGACAGCCAGCACCCGCTCGCGCGGGCGATCGTCGACCGTGCGTCGGAGCGCGAGATCGAGGTCCCGCAGGTGACCGACTTCCGGTCGCTCACCGCGGTCGGGGTCGAGGCGACGGTCCCCACCCCGCACGGCGCGCGCCGCGTCGCGGTCGGCGGCCCCGCGCTCCTGCGCGAGCGCGGCCTCGACCCGCTCCCCGACGCCGAGGCGTGGGCGCACGACGGCGCGACCGTCCTCCACGTGGTGGTCTCCCCCGACGTCGCGGGTGCGGACGCGGACGCGCGCCACGAGCACGGGCACGCGTCGGGCGAGGTCGTGGGTGCGTTCGCCCTCGCGGACGCGATCCGCCCCGAGTCCCGCGAGGCGGTCGACGCCCTGCACCGCCGCGGCATCAAGGTCGTCATGATCACGGGCGACGCCGAGCCCGTCGCCCGCGCGGTCGGGCGCGAGCTGGGCATCGACCAGGTGTTCGCGGGCGTGCGCCCCGAGGACAAGGACGCGAAGGTCGCCGAGCTCCAGCACGACGGCCGCGTCGTCGCGATGGTCGGCGACGGCGTCAACGACGCCCCCGCGCTCGCGCAGGCGGACGTCGGCATCGCGATCGGCGCCGGGACGGACGTCGCGATCGCGTCGGCCGGGGTGATCCTCGCGAGCTCCGACCCGCGCGCGGTCCTGTCGATCATCGAGCTGTCGCACGCCTCCTACCGCAAGATGCAGCAGAACCTGTGGTGGGCCGCGGGCTACAACATCGCGGCAGTGCCGCTCGCGGCGGGCGTGCTCGCCCCGGTCGGGTTCGTCATGCCGATGGCGGTGGGCGCGATCCTCATGTCCGCCTCGACGGTCATCGTGGCGCTCAACGCGCAGCTCCTGCGCCGCATAGACCTCGACCCGGCCCGGCTCGCCTCCCGGTGACCCCGCGGGACCCCGCCGCCGAGCACGACCTGAGGGTCGGAAAGAGGCGTTTGGCGACCCTCAGGTCGTGCTCGACAGCGAGGAACGTCGTGCTCGCTGCGAGACTGGGCGGGTGACCACGACGCACCCCGCCGACCGGCCCGTCGCCGGCGTCCTGCTCACGCCGGGCGCCGGCGCGAGCCGCGACCACCGCGCGCTCGTCGCGATCGACGAGGCACTCGCCGCGCTCGACCCGCCCGTGCCGGTGCGCCGCGTCGACTTCCCGTACCGGACCGCAGGCAAGCGGATGCCCGACCGGCCGCCGGTCGCGATCGCCCACGTCCGCGCGGAGGCCGAGGCCTTCGCCGCCGAGCTCGGCACGACGACGGACCGCCTCGTGCTCGGCGGCCGCTCGTACGGCGGACGCATGTGCTCGATGGCCGTGGCCGAGGGTCTGCCCGCCGCGGGGCTCGCGCTCGTCAGCTACCCCCTGCACCCGCCGGGCAAGCCCGAGCGCCTGCGCACCGAGCACTTCCGCGACCTCCACGTGCCCGTGCTCCTCGTCTCGGGGCGCACGGACCCGTTCGCGACCCCCGCTGAGCTCACCGAGCACACCGTCGCGATCCCCGGCCCGGTCACGCGCGTCGAGCTCCCGGGCGCCCACGACCTCAAGGGCCAGGACGCCGCGGTGTGCGACGCGCTCGTCGCCTGGCTCGCGACGCTCGGTCGCTGAGCCTCGGCGCGAGTCGCCTCGGCGTCGCCGGACCCGGAGCAACGCGGCGTCGACGCGCGGCGGCGGTCACGACGCCGCGCCCGGCGCCGACCTCTCGGCGACGGCTCGGGCGACCCGGTCGACCGAATTGTCCGGGGGCGTCTCCGGACCTTTCCGAGGACGCGGCCGGACTGCGTACGATGTGCCGCGGACCACGCCCGAGCCGACCCGGAGGTGATGATGCGCGCCGCTGGCCGACTGCTCGCGCTCGCGACGCTGGGGGTCGTCACGGCGGCGCTCGCCGCCTCCCCGGCGGTGGCCGCCGACCACGACGGCGGCGGCGTGCTCACCGTCACCGTCGACACCGTGTCCTTCGACGCGACCCGGCTGCACGAGGGCCCGGGGTGGCTCGGGTACGTCGTGACCCGGCCTGACGGGTCGCACGCGCGCAACCTCGGCGACAGCTACTCGAATGAGGACGCCGCGGACGGCGTGCTGGAGCTCGACGTCCCGCGGCGAGGCCCGTACAGCGACGGGTACTGCATCAGCTGGGTCCTCGTGACGGGCATCGACCGGCAGTTCGCGGGGTGGAACGGCGACGCCGCCGTCTGCACCACGGCCGCCGCTCCCTCGCCCACGACGCCGCCCCCCGCTCCCGTGCCCGACGCCCCCGTCGAGGCGCCTCCCGCGGTCGAGGCCGCGGAACCGGTCGCCGAGGCCCCCGTCCAGACGGCGGAGGCGCCCGAGCCGGAGCTCACCGAGGAGCCGACGCAGGAGCCGACGACCGAGGCCCCCGTCGAGCCCTCGCCCGAGCCCACGACGCCGCGGCCGGAGCCCTCCCGGACACCCCTCACGTCCGCGGCAGAGCGCATGGCGCCTCCCCCGCCCGCGGACGAGGCGTTCCCGACGCTCGCCGTCGTCGGCGTCGGCGGGCTCGTCGCCGCCGCAGCGGGTGGGGCGATCCTGCTCCTGCGCCGCGTCGGCTGAGCCGGCGCGCTCAGCGCGTGCGCGACGCGACGGTCCTGGCCGCGCGGCCCTGCCACCGCACCAGCTCGTCGATGTCGCCGGCCGTGTAGTCGGGGTCCGACGGATCGTGCGCGGCGACCACGGGGCGCGGGAACCGTGCGGTGCGCGCCGTCGGGTTCCCGGCAGCGCGAGGGGTCGGTGTATCGGTCTCGCGGAGAGTCATCGGGCTCTCGACCATCGTGGGCCTCGTCTCGTCGGACAGCATCGGCACGAGCCAAGACCGGGAACACGTCCGGCCGGTGACGGCAGACCGTCCGGCAGGCGAACAGTCGGCGGAGCTCCGGCGGCATGCAGGCCCGACGCGCGAGGTGGCAACGAGCCGGCGGGCTTCCTGTCTGCCGTCCGCGCCAGGGCGGGCGTGACCCCTACTGGCCGGAGCCGTTCAGCGGTGCGGCACTGCCGTAGGAAGCGCGGCGCTTGCCTGCGCGCTCGGCGAAGTCGTCGAGGGCGGCGAGAACCTCCATGGCCGACCATGTGACTCCGTGGCGATGAACGCGGGTCTCGTTGACGATCCCTGCCCGGGTCAGGACATCCATGTGGCGACGGACGTTCGTCGGGCCGATACCGAGCGCGTCGTCGAGCACCCTGGCATTGACGACCGGCTGGCGGGTCAGCAGGTCCGCGACGTCGTAGGTGCGCGCACCGCGTCGCACCGGAATGCGCTCGTCCCAGTCGGCCCGGATCGAGCGAACTTGCTCCACCAGCTGACGCCCGTTCACCACTGCGCGGGTGCTGGCCTGGACGAACTGATGGATGATCGCCGCGGGATGCCCTGCGCGGTAGGTCGTCAGTGCAGCGTAGTAGCTGTCGACGTCGGCCAGGAGGCCTGCCGACAGCGGCATGGTGACGTTCCGGGTCAAGCCTGAGCTGTGCATCATCGCCTGCACCAGTGCGCGCCCGGTGCGACCGTTGCCGTCGGCGAAGGGGTGGATGGTCTCGAACTGGGCGTGCGCGATCGCGACGTGCGCCAACGGGACGACGTCGGCGCGGGCGACGAAAGCGACCAGGTCAGCGATACCCTCCGGAACCCGCTCATGATGCGGGGGTACGAAGTCCGCTCCCGCGGGCGAGGTGTCCGAGCCGCCGATCCACACCTGCTCGGTGCGCCAGCGGCCCGCCTGTCCCGGGTCGTCGTCCCGCAGGAGCGCGTGGTGCATCCGCAAGATGGCGGCCTGGTCAGGCTCGTCGGACAACGCGAGCGCCGCACGCATCGCATGGGTGTTCGCCACGATCGTCGGGGCGTTGGAGCCGTTCTTGGCGGCACCCAGCTCTGCCATGGCGATGGCGCGGGAGGACGCGGTCAGCCGCTCGATCTTCGACGAAGCAGCCGACTCGCTGCGCAACAGGACAGAGGAGAAGGGTGCGAGCTCCCCGCCCATCTCGGCATCGAAGCGTGCAATCTCTCGCGACGCTTCGTCCGCCTCGGCAAGGAGCTCGCCGGGTAGCTCCACAGGCAGCGTGGCGATGGGCGGAACGATCGCCGCGACGTACTGTCGGGCAGGTGCACGCCCCATCAACCCCGCGCGCGAGTAGTGCCATTCCAGCTCTTCGAACGTCAGCGCGGGCCATCGCATCTGATCACTCACCACCTCGCTAACGTATCAGTTGGTCGATAACTGATACATGAGTCCGACCCGCTGGTATCAGTTCCCGCTCGCACCGGACATAGCAGGCTCAACCCTCGCGTCGCCTACGTCAACGACGACCTGGGGGGGGAACCCTGGAGAACGCTGTTCGAATGCGCAGCATCTCTCCATGGAGCACACCACGTGGACGCCCCTGCCGGTCCCACCGGTTGGTGTGCACCCGTCGACCGTGCACACGGTCGGGCGTGCGGCGCGCGCGGTGGCGGTCGTGGTGAAGTGCGCGCGAACCCCGGCGGCGAGGTCGTCGTCGAGCCACCAGCTCGCCGCCGCGGTCGACCTCCACGTGCAGCCGACCCCGGACGGCGGACGCGGACACGCCGAGATCGGCTGCGAGGGCGCTGGAGGTCGTCACGGGCATGGATCGCATCCCACGAACGGCGCTTCGCGACACGCATCGCTACACGAGTCGCTGCGGGAGGGCTTGTCCGGCAAACGCAGAAGCCCCGAAACCGTTACGGTTCCGGGGCTTCGGGGAGAGCCGCCTGTCGGAATCGAACCGACGACCTATTCATTACGAGTGAATCGCTCTACCGACTGAGCTAAGGCGGCATGCTACGTCCCGGTCCGCTCCGCGAACCGCTGGCAACGAGCGCCTACTGTACCCAACGACCGGGCCAGATTCCAAAGCGGCCTCCTGGGCCGCCGTCGGGCGCCCTCGGCGTCAGCAGCGCAGCCCGTCCTCGGGCACGGTCCCGTCCACCAGGTAGGCGTCGACGGCGTCGCCCACGCACGCGTTGGAGCGGCCGTAGGCGGTGTGCCCCTCGCCCTCCCACGTGAGCAGGACGGCCGACTCGAGCGTGTCCGCGAGGCCCTCGGCCCACACGTACGGGGTGGCGGGGTCGTTGGTCGTCCCGATGACGACGATCGGCGCGGCGCCCTCGGCGTGGAGGTCGAACTCCTGCTCCGCCACGGGGTACGCCCAGCCGTCGCACGTGAGGCCGCCGAACGCGAAGAAGTAGCCCATGGTGGGCGCCTCCTCCTCGAGGCGGTCGAACTGGGCCTGCATCGCGTCGGGGTCGTCGTCCTGGCGCCCGTCGAGGCAGTTGACCGCGCGGAACGCCTCCGACGAGTTGGACGAGTACGTCCCGTCGGGGTTGCGGTCGTTGTAGAAGTCGGCGAGGTAGAGCAGCAGGTTGCCCGTGCCCTCCTCGAACGCCTCCGTGAGCGCCTGCGTGAGCACCGGCCAGCTCTGGTCGTTGTAGAGCGTGACGGCGACGCCGTAGAAGCCGAGCGTCTGCGTCACGCGGCGGTCGGAGTCGGTGGGTAGCGGGTTCGCCTTCGCGGCGTCGAGGAGCGAGCGGATCTGCCGCATCCCCGCGTCGGCGTCCCCGCGCAGCGGGCAGTCGCCCCCGGCCTGGCAGTCCTCGACGTACGCGCGCAGGGCGTTCTCGAAGCCGACCGCCTGCTGCTCGGAGATCGTGTCGGGGTCGAGGCTCGTGTCGATCGCGCCGTCGAGCACGAGGCGCCCGACCTTGTCCGGGAACAGCCCCGCGTACGTCGCGCCGAGCTGCGTGCCGTAGGAGTAGCCGAGGTAGGCGAGCTTCTCGTCGCCGAGCACGGCCCGCAGCATGTCCATGTCGCGGGCGGCGCTCTGCGTGTCGACCTGGCCGAGCAGGTCGCCCGTGTTCTCGGCGCACGCGTCGGCCCAGGCGCGCCGGTCCTCCGCGAGCGCCTCGAGCCCTGCCTCGTCGGTGTCGAAGTCGCGTGACAGGGACTCGTCCTTCGCGGCGTCGTCGAGGCACACGACGGGCGAGGACTGGCCGACGCCGCGCGGGTCGAACCCGACGAGGTCGTACGCCTCGGCGACGCGCTCGCCGACCGTCGGGGCGAGGGACGTGACGAAGTCGATCCCCGAGGCCCCGGGACCGCCCGGGTTGGTGAGGAGCGATCCGATGCGCTCCCCCGTCGCGGGCTGCCGCTTGACGGCGAGCTCGATCTCGCCCGCCTCCGGGTCCTGCCACGAGAGCGGGGCGCGCGCCGTCGCGCACTCCCAGCCCGCCCCGCAGTCCTCCCAGGCCAGGCTCTGGCCGTAGAACTCCTCGAAGCCCTCCGGGCCGGTCTCGCCCGTGCCGGACGCGGAGGCCGCGACGTCGTCCACGGGGGTCTGCTGCTTGGGCGGCACCGAGCACGCGCCCAGGACGAGGGCCAGCACGAGGGTCGCGGCGCCGGCGAGGGAACGTCGAGCAGCGCGGGAGAGGGGCGTCGTCACCCGCACACGGTAGCCGCTCCCCCGACGCGCGCAGGACGGTCCCGCCGGGGCGGGACCGTCCTTTCACGCGCTCTTCACCGCTGGGGCGGCTACTCCTCGACCCAGGCGGACTCGCCGGTCGTGCCGTCCGCCGCGGGCGGCACGACGACGGTCCCGCGGTCGCCGAGGACGACGCTCACCTCGCCGCTCGCGTCCACGTCGTCGGGGACCCCGACCACGGACGTCGACGGCACGTAGTCCATCGTGCAGGGCGTGTCCGGGGCGATCTCGACGAACGTCACGACGACGTCGCCGCCCTGGACCGCGGCCTCGTCCTCCGCGAGCACGGGGCACGTGCTCGACCCGTACGTCACGACGAACAGCAGCCCGGGCTCCGCGCTCCACGCGGCGCCCGTCCCGCCCTCGGTCGGCGCGTCGACGCCGGGCGGCAGGCCCGTGCCGTGCGCACCCGCCACGACGTCCATCGTCCCGGCGTCGGGCAGGCCCTCCTCCTCGGAGGCGTCGTCCGACGGCTCCTCGGACGCGTCGTCGCTCGGCGCGGTGGACTCCTCGGAGGCGGACGCGTCGTCCCCGCCGCCGTCGGTCTCGGAGGCGCACGCCCCCAGCAGGCCGACCGCGAGGACGAGCGAGAGCGCGGACGCGGTGCGAACCGTCCGGGAGACGGGGCGGCGGACGGGAACCATGAGCACTCCTCGGTCGGCGACGGTGGCGCGACCATCGTGGGCCCTGGTGGGCGGTCGTGCGCGGCGAACCGCGACGCGCCGGGCGATCGTGACCGGACGGTGACCCGGTGCCGGTGGGAGCATCCCAGCATGGACGCTCCGCTCACGACGCCCGGCACCGGGTCCGCCCCGCTGTCCTGGGGCCTGCGCACGGACCTCCGGAGACACGGCGACGGCGGCGACTCGAGCCGCGTCGGCTACGTCGAGCTCTTCTTCGACCTGGTGTTCGTCTTCGCGGTCACGCAGCTCTCGCACGGCCTCATCGCCCACCCGGGCGCCGAGACCCTCGTGCACACGCTCGTCCTGGGCGTCGCGGTGTGGTGGGTGTGGGTCTTCACGATGTGGGCCACCAACTGGCTCGACCCCGAGCGCGTCCCCGTGCGGGCGATGCTCGTCGTCCTCATGCTGCTCGGCCTGGTGCTCGCGAGCGCCATCCCGGAGGCGTTCGGCGACAAGGCCCTGCTGTTCGCGGTGATGCTCGTGACGATGCAGGTGGGGCGCAGCGCGTTCGTGCTCGTCGCCCTGGGCCGGGTCTGGCCGGAGAACGCGGTGAACTTCGTCCGCATCACCACGTGGTTCGTCGTCTCGGGCAGCCTGTGGGTCGCGGGGGCGCTCGTCGAGGAGCAGCGGCTCGTGCTGTGGGCGGTCGCGTGCGTGATCGACCTGGCGGGCCCGCGCGCGATGTTCTGGCTGCCGTGGCTCGGCGCGTCGCGCGCGAGCACGTGGGTCGTGCGGGGCGAGCACATGGCCGAGCGCGTGAGCCTGTTCGTCATCATCTGCCTGGGCGAGTCGATCATCGTCACGGGCGCGGCGTTCGCGGAGCTGCCGCTCGACGCGACGACCGTCTCCGCGTTCTGCTCCGCGTTCGCGAGCACGGTGCTCATGTGGCTGCTCTTCTTCGACCGCTCCGAGCGGCGCGCGACCGAGTACTTCACGTCGCGCGACGAGCGCGGCATGGTGGCGCAGACCGCGTACACGTACGTGCCGTTCGTCATCGTCGCGGGGATCGTACTCACGGCGGTCGCGGACGAGCTGGTCCTGCTGCACCCGCTGGGTCACGACGGCGCGGGTCACGCCGACGCGTGGACCGCCGCGCTCGTGTGCGGGGCGGCGGCGACGTACCTCGTCGGCAACGCGCTGTTCCGCCGCGCGGCCGGCGGCCCGTGGTCCCTCCCGCACCTGCTCGGTGCCGCGGCGGTCGGCGCGCTCTACGCGACGCACCTCTGGCTCACGCCGCTCGCGCTCAACTGGGTCACCGACGGCATCCTGCTCGCGGTCATCGTCGGCGACGTCGTGCGGGCTCGTCGTCGGGTGGCGACGGAGGAACCCGGGTGATCCGCCCCGAGAGACGACGTACGGCCCGTTCGTGCGCTTCACCCGGCTCTCGCCGGGCGCGAACCCCCCATCGTCGCTAGGTTCGCCCTCAAGGTGCGCGGCAGCCGGCCGTGCTCCGGGTACGGGGATCCGTCGAGAAAGGGCGCGACCGTGGACTTCTGGGACTTCTTCTGGCTCCTCGTCTGGAGCTTCTTCTTCATCGCCTACCTCATCGTGCTCTTCCAGATCATCGCGGACCTGTTCCGTGACCGGGAGCTCTCGGGCTGGTGGAAGGCCGTGTGGATCATCTTCCTCATCTTCCTGCCGATCCTGACGTCGCTCGTCTACCTCATCGCGCGCGGGCGCGGCATGGCGGAGCGGCAGGCGGCCGCGGTCGTCCAGGCGAAGCAGGACACCGACGCGTACATCCGCCAGGTCGCGACCACGTCGCCGGCCGAGCAGATCACGCACGCGAAGTCGCTCCTGGACTCCGGGGCGATCTCCCCCGAGGAGTTCGCGCAGCTCAAGGCGAAGGCGCTCGCCTGACGGGCCTCGTCTGACGGGCCTCGCGTGACCGGACGGGCCGGTCGCACCCGCGTGCGGGTGCGACCGGCCCGTCCCACGATCGAGGCATGACCCGCTTCGGCTACACCCTCATGACCGAGCAGTCCGGCCCGCGCGCGCTCGTCGAGCACGCGGTCGACGCGGAGCGCGTCGGCTTCGAGTTCGAGGTGATGAGCGACCACTACTTCCCGTGGCTCGACGCCCAGGGCCACTCCCCGTACGCGTGGTCGGTGCTCGGCGCGGTCGCCCAGGCGACGGAGCGCGTCGGGCTCATGACGTACGTGACCTGCCCCCTCCTGCGCTACCACCCGGCCGTGGTCGCGCAGAAGGCCGCGACGGTCGCCCTCCTCTCCGACGACCGCTTCACGCTCGGCCTCGGCGCCGGGGAGAACCTCAACGAGCACGTCGCGGGTGAGCGCTGGCCCGCGGTCGGCGAGCGGCACGACATGCTCGAGGAGGCCGTGGAGATCATCCGGTCGCTGCTCGACGGCGAGCGCCTCACGTTCGAGGGCGTGCACTACCGCGTCGACTCGGCCCGGCTGTGGGACCTCCCCGACGAGACCGTGGAGATCGGCGTCGCCGTCTCGGGTCCGCAGTCGGTCGAGCGGTTCGCCCCGCTGGCCGACCACCTCGTGACCACCGAGCCCGACGCCGACGTCGTCCGGCGGTGGGCGGGGGTCCGGGACCGCGCGGACCTCGCGCCGTCGCGCGTCGTCGGGCAGATGCCGATCTGCTGGGACCCCGACGCGGACGTCGCCGTGGCGCGCGCGCACGAGCAGTTCCGCTGGTCCGTGGGCGGGTGGCGCGTGAACGCCGACCTGCCCACGACCGAGGCGTTCGAGGCCGCGAGCCAGTTCGTCCGGCCCGAGGACGTCGCCGAGGCGATCCCGTGCGGCCCGGACCTCGACGCGATCGTCGAGGCCGCCGCGGCCTGGTGGGAGGCAGGGTTCACCGACCTCGCGCTCGTCCAGGTCGGTGAGGTCGGTCAGCGCGAGTTCCTCGACCAGGCCGCGGGACCGCTGCTGGAGAGGCTCCGCGCCGCGAGCCCGACCGACACCCGCGGCGCGTAGCTCAGTCTCCCGTCGTCCTCCGGCGGAGCACGAGCACCGAGCCGGCGAGCACGGCGAACACGGCGAGCACCAGGACGACGGCCACCGACGCGCCGGTCGTCGCGAGCCCGCCGGTCGGGCCCTGCGACGGCGGTGCCGCGAGACCGGGAGCCGGTGCGGACACCGGCGGGCCGCCGGGCGCCCCGGCCACCGGGTCGTCCGGTGCCGGCGCTGGTCCTGGTGCTGGTCCCGGTACCGGTGCCGGCGCCGGCGCCGGCGCCTCGACCAGCGTGACGGTGCACGTCACGTCGGCCTCGAGCGGGACGTCCACGGCACCGTCCGCGGCGCACGCGTCGGCGAACCGCACGGTGTACCCGTCGACCGCAGGCTCGACCGCGACGGCGTACGCCCCGGGGACGAGCACGTGCCGGCTCCCCGGGAGGGCGAGCGGCGGTGCCGCCGCGACGGTCCGCCCGTCGCGGTCGCGGACGACGACGGCCGTCCCGAGCGGTACGTCGAGGACGTCCGCCTCGAGCACGGGCGACGGCACGGCGAGGGTGAGCCCTCCGGCCGTGGGAACGGCGGAGCGCGTCGCCAGGGCGGACGGCCCGACGAGGCGAGCGGGCTCCCCGTCGGCCGTCTCCACCGCGGTCACCACCGTGAGTGTCGACGGTCGTGCGACGGTGTCCACGTCCTCCGCGGCGTTGTTGGCGGGGGTCAGGTCGGCGCCGCTCGCGCCGTCGTCCCACGCCTCGGCGCGTACCGTCACCGGCGCGTCGACCTCCTGCGGACCGACGACGCGCGCGACGAACGTGACGCGGGCCGTCGCTCCGGCGGCGACCGTCCGGTCGTGCCACGTGAGCATCCCGCCGACGCTTCCCGGCGCGTCGTGCTCGCCGGCATCGGATGCGCCGACGAGCTCGAGCCCCTCGGGGAGCGCGGCGGTGATCTCGACGCCCGTCGCGTCGGCCGCGCCCTGGTTCTCCACCGTCACGGTGTACGTCACGTGCTCGCCCGCAGCGACGCGGTCACGTCCGTCGTCGACGGTCGTGACGAGGTCAGGACGCTCCGTGACGGCCGTGACGCACGAGCGCGACAGGGACTCGAGGACCGGCTGCGGGTCGCGGCCGAACGCCGCGATGTCGAAGACCGCTCCGCCGCTGCCCGTCGCGAGGTCCTGGTAGTCCTGCGTCGACGCGCCGGGCGAGACGATGGCGAAGAGGACCGCCTCGTGCTCCTCGAGCGCGGCACGCGCGTCCTCGACCGTCGCGCTCGCGCGCTGCGTGCTCTCGTCACCGACGAGCACGAGGCACGTCGCCGCCTCGGGGCGCAGGCCCGTACCAGGTTCCAGCGCGTGGACGACCGCATCGATCCCCGGCTCGGTCCCGCCGCTGGTCCGCAGGCCGGCGAGCGCCGCCTCGACGTCGGTCAGCTCGTCCGTCGCGGGCAGGTGGGTGTGGGGCAGGTAGTCCTGGCCGTCGGCGCCGAAGCCCACGAGACCGATCTGGTAGTCGATCCCGCGCGCCAGCTCGCTCGCGATGAGGAGGACGTGGGCGCGCACGGCGGCCTGGTAGCCGCCCATGCTGCCCGACTCGTCCACGAGGAACAGGACGTCTCCCGGCGGCTGCGGCACGCGCGGTACCGAGTCCGCGTCCTGCGCCGCCGCGTGCACGGCGTCACCGGCGTACCGGGAGACGAGGTCGCGGTCGTCCTCCAGCGGCACGCGCGCCTCGGCGACGCCGTGCTCGTCCGTCTCGGCCTCGACCTCCCGGCCGGCGGTCCCGAGCGTCACCACGCGGCCCGCGAGCGGCTCCCACGTGGCGCGGTCCCACAGGACCGCCCGGGCCGTGACGTGGCCACGGGACTCGGTCCCCGGAACCACGTGCGCGCTGACGTAGGCCGGACGTCGCTCGACCGTCACGACCGTGCTGTCGCTCGCGGTCGCCCCGTCCTTGTCCGTCACGGTGAGCGTCGCGGTGTACGTGCCGGCGGTCGCGTAGTCGTAGCGGGCGCGCACGGTCGACGTCGTGCACGGGCTGAGCCGCTCGACCGTTCCGTCGCCGCGGTCCCACACGCACTCGAGCGACCGTGCGTCGGTGCTCCCGGGGTCCGCGACGGAGGCCGCCGGGGCCCAGCCGTCGAGGAGGCGCACCGTGGTGTCCGCGCCCGCGGACACGGTGGGCGCGGCGTTGGACACCGTCACGGTCGTCGTCGCGGACGACGTGCGTCCGCGCGTGTCGCGGACCGACATCGTCACCTCGTACGTGCCGTCGTCCGGGAACACGTGGGAGGGGGCGGTGGTCCCGGTCGTCCGGCTCCCGTCCCCGAAGTCCCACGCGCGCTCGACGATCGCCGCGTCCTGCGGGACGGTCGTGTCCTCGATCCGGACGGACGTCCCCTCCACGGTCCGCGCGGGCGCCGTGACCTCCGCCTGCAGCGGGCCCACGACCGTCTGCTCGAGCGTCGTCGTGCCCCGCTCGCCCGCGTCGTCCGTGACGGTGAGCGTGACGACGTACGTCCCCGGCGCGGCGTAGGTGTGCGTCGGCTCGCGCTCGGCCGACGTGCTCCCGTCCCCGAAGTCCCACTCCCACGCCACGACGGTCCCGTCCGGGTCCGTGGAGCGGTCCTCGAACGTCACGGTGGCGTCGCCCACCTGTCCGGTGACGACGCGCAGCTCGTCGGTGGCGATCGAAGAACCGCCCCGGTTGTCGAGCGCCTCGTAGCGCACGCGGTCCGCCGCGACGGGCGCGTCGAGCTCGACGACCTGGAGACCCGAGTCGTCCGCGAGCACGGCCTCGGCAACGGTGGTGAACGCGTCGGACTCGGCTGCCGCCGCGCCGACCCGGACGTTCACCGGACGGGTCGCGCGCGAGTACGACGAGCGGACCTCGACGCGGTCGACGAGGTACGTCCGGTCGAGCCGCACGGTCGCGTGCTGGTTCGTCACGGCGCCGTTCGCCGTCCGCCAGGGTCGCTCCGTGCTCGGGTAGTCGACGTCGATCATCTCGACGCCCGCGTACGTCGACGACCACTCGCTCGACACCTCCGCGAGCACGCCGCCGTGCGCGGTGAGCGCGACGTCCGTGCCCCCGCCCGCGGGTCGCGGGACGAAGGACGCTGCCGGCGGGCCGACGACGCGCACCTCGCCCGTCACGACGTGCGAGACCACGCCCAGCGCGTCCGTCACGCGCAGCGCGACCGTCCTCGTGCGGTCGAACGTCACCGTGGGCGAGGCGTCCGTGCTGTCGACGTCGAACGTCGTGCCGTCGTGGTCGAGGTCCCACTCGTGCCGGACGACGCCGTCGGCGTCCGTCGACCCGTCGACGAGCTGCACCGGCTGGCCGGGGGCGGGCTCGACCGGGGAGACCTCGAACCGGGCGACGGGGCGGTCGGTGACGACGACGTCGCGCGTGACCGTGTCGCCCAGGCCCGCACCGTCGACCACCTCCAGCGTCACCGGGACGGTCCCGCGCGCGGCGAACGTGTGCTCCGGACGCTCGGTCGTGTAGTCGGCCGAACCGTCCCCGTCGACGTCCCACGACCAGGCGACGGGAGCCCCGCCCGCGCTCGCCACGGTGGTGTCGCGCAGGACGGCGGCCTCCCCGACGATCGCGGGCTCCGGCTCGACGACGAAGCGCGCGACGGGGGGCCCGACGTCGGGCGTCGCGGGGTCGCAGTCGTCGTCCCTGCCGTTGCCGGGGACCTCGACCCCGTCCGGTCGCGCCGACGCGTCGGCGTCGTCGCAGTCGACGTTGGCGGTCCACCCGTCGCCGTCGGCGTCGGGGTGCACCGCGAGCACGCGCCACCGCAGCGCGCGCGTCGCGCCCTCCGCGGTGGTCACGACCGCGCGCACGTTCGCGATCGTCGAGTCGGGGGCGGCGGCCGGCACGTGGTCGTACGTCGTGCCCGTGCCCACGGGGGTGCCGTCGACGTCCCAGTCGACGGTCGAGCCCGGCGCGTCGGCCCGGAACGTGCGGGTCGTCCCCACGGGGACCCGCACGAGGTCGTCCGTCGGCGGGTCGACCGCCACGAGCGCCGGGCCGTCGAGCGCGGCGACGTCGACGTGGGCGAGGTCGACCGACCTGCGCCCGGCCGCGTCGGTCCCCCGCACGCTCACGACGGCGCTGCCCGCGCGGTCGAACGTCCCGACGACGCTCGTGCCCGTCGCGTCGTCGTGCTCACCGTCGGCGTCGAGGTCCCACGCGACCTCCGTGCACGTCGCGCACGTCGCGGTGAGCGTCACCGCGGTCCCGGCGGTGGCCGTGTGCGTGCCGCCCGCGTCGACCACAGGGTACGGGGAGCCGCCGGAGCCCGCGACGGCCGCCTCGAGCGCGGGGACCAGCGCTCCCACGCCCGTGGCCACCTCGTCGAAGGCGGCGGTCATCGAGGCGTTGGCGGCCTTCTGCCCGGCGACGAGCGCGTCGAGGCTCCCCGCCGGGTTGTCCAGGTCGAGGCCGACGATCGCGTTCTCCAGGGCGGCAACCCCCGCGGCGTCGAGGCCGGCGTTGCGCAGCTCCCGCGCGTCGTCCGACGCGATGCCGTCCGCCGCGATCGCCGCCTGCTCGGCCGCGAGCGTCGCGAGCGTCGCATCGAGGTCCGCGCCGAGCTCCGCCTCGACCCGCAGGAGCTCGTCCGCTGCCGCGTCCTGAGCCGCCATCACGTGCTGCAGGTCGCGGGCGTACCCCTCGATCGCGCGTGCGTGCATGAGGGCCGCCGCCGCGTCGCCGGCCTCCTGCGCGCCCTGGTACTTCTCGAGCGCGCCGAGGAACGCCGCGCTGAGCGCCGCGCCTTCTCCGGTGGTGTCGGCCCACGCCGCGGTCGCAGCGTCGAGCGGGTCGCCCAGCGGTGCCGGGAAGGTGTCGACCGGGCCGACGAGGGCGGGCCCGACGAAGTCGGGGTCCGGCGGGTCGGCGGCGATCCCGGCGTAGTGGTCGGACTGGTTGAGGATGGTCAGGACGACGCCGACGTACAGCTCGGTCATGAGGTTGACGCCCACCGTGGGGCAGTACCAGTCGGCCGGGTAGGGCGTGGGGATCGCCAGGCACACGTACGTGAGGTAGAAGTTCACGAGCTTGCCGCCCAGGCCCGGACCCGTGAAGCCGGACGCCATGGAGTACCCGATGTGCGCGGACAGGAGCGCCGCGTACGCGTAGGCCGCGGTGCGCCAGTGCTCGGCCTGATCGGTCGCGCCGGCCTTCATCGCCGCGATCGCGGGGTCGGGGAGCGGCGGGACGTCAGACGGGAAGCGGACGCTGAACGCCTCGCGCAGGATCGTGTCCGAACCGTCGAACACGCCGTTCTGGCACGTGTCCTCGACGACGTCGTACGTGCCCGGCCCGAGCGTGCCCGACGGCTGGGTGATCGCCAGCACCTCGTCGATGAACGCGCTGCCGAGCATCGCGCTCTGGATCGTGTTCGGCGTGCCGGAGACGTCCGACAGGCCGCTGCCCGTGGACACGGTCCCGCTCGGGACGACGTACACGTCAGACGCCGTGTAGATGAAGTCGCAGTCGCGGGTCAGGGCACCGCTCGCCAGGACCGTCTGGTTCGGGCCGTAGACACCTTCCAGACCCCAGTACCCCGTGGCGTCCGCCTGTGCCGGGACCGCGCCGGCGGTCACGAGGCCCACCCCCAGCAGCGTCGCCGTCAGTGCCGCCGTGGCGCTCCGCCAGGTGCTCACGTCGTCGTGCCCCCTCTGCTCGTCCCCGTCCCGGGTGACGGGTGTACGCGCGAGGAACCCTACCGGCGGCCGCTCTCAGGAAACACCCAGCAACAGGCGAGCGGCGGGTGAAATCGCTCGTCCCGAGCAGCGCTGCGCCGCGTGCGCGGGCATGCCGGGGAAGGGCCGGCTCAGCCCTGGGGGCGCAGCGCGATGACCATCGCCTCGACGGCGAGCAGCGGCGCGACGTTGCCCTCGAGCCGCTCGCGCGCGACGCCGATCGCGTCCATCCGCCGCACGGTCTGCTCCGGCGTGGAGTCCTCGGCCAGCGTGCGCACCGCCTCGGCGAGCTCGACGTTGACGAGCTCGACCTCCGCCCCGAGCTGCACGACGAGCACGTCCCGGTAGAGGGACAGCAGGTCGACCATCGCGCGGTCGAGCACGTCGCGCTGGTGCCGGGTCGCGCGCCGCTTCTGGTCGGCCTCGAGGTCGCGGAGCTGGGACCGCAGGCGCGGCGGGAGGGTCTCGCCGTCGGCGACGCCGAGCGCGCGCAGCAGCTCGGCCTTCTCGGCCGCGTCGCGCTCCTCGGTCGCGGCCTTCGCCTCGGCCTGCGCGAGGTCCACGAGCTCTCCCGCCGCCAGCACGGCGTCGCCCACCCCGCGGACGCGGCGCGCGAGCGAGAGCACCGACGTCCGCCGGTCGCGGGCCCCCGCGTCGCGGGCCAGCCGGCGCGCGAGCCCGATGTGGCTCTGCGCCGCCCGGGCCGCGACGAGCGCGACGCGCTCGTCGACGCCGTCGCGCTGGACCAGCAGCCCGGCCACGGCCTCGACGGGCGGCACGCGGAGCACGACGCCACGGCACCGCGAACGGATGGTCACGAGCACGTCCTGCGGGCTCGGCGCGCAGAGGATCCACACCGTGTGGGGGGCGGGCTCCTCGATCGCCTTGAGCAGCACGTTCGTCGTGCGCTCGGCCATGCGGTCGGCGTCCTCGACGACGATCACGCGCCGTCGGCCCTGGGACGGGCTGCGGCTCGCGACCGTCACGAGGTCACGCACCTCGTCGATCTTGATCGTGACGAGCTCGGTCGCGACGAGCGTGACGTCGGGGTGGGTCCCGGCGAGCGTCGTGCGGCACGCCTGGCAGCGCCCGCAGCCGCCCTGCTCGCACTGCAGCGCGGCGGCGAACGCGCGCGCCGCGTTGGAGCGGCCGGACCCGGGCGGGCCGGTGAGCAGCCACGCGTGCGTCATCGCGGCGGGGTCCGTCGCGGCGGTGCGGAGCACCTCGACGGCCTGGTCCTGACCGACGACGTCGTCCCAGACGGTCACGCCGCCCCGCTCCCCGTCGCGGGCCCGGCCCCGATCCCCGAGCCGGGCTCGTAGCCGATCGCGCTGTCCGTGTCGTCGAAGCCGTCGTCCGGGTCTGCAGCGACGGTGTCCTCCGCCTCCTCCACGACCGGCGTGAGCTCGAGCCGGGCCGCGACGTCGACGCGGATCTGCGCCTGCAGGTCGTCGACCGAGGCGGCGGCGTCGAGCACGACCCAGCGCTCCGGGTCCGCCGCGGCGCGCGCGAGGAACGCGTCGCGCGTGCGGCGGTGGAACTCCGCTCCGGCACGCTCCAGCCGGTCGTGCTGTCGCCGGATCCGCGCCCCGGCCACGGCCGGGTCGAGGTCGAGCAGGATCGTGACGTCCGGCATGAGGTCCTGCACGGCCCAGCGCGAGATGAGCTCGACCTCGTCCGCGCCGAGCTCGCGACCGCCCGCCTGGTACGCGACCGAGGAGTCGAGGTAGCGGTCCGTCACGACCACCGCGCCGCGCTCGAGGGCCGGGCGCACGAGGCTCGCGACGTGGTGCGCGCGGTCCGCGGCGTAGATGAGCGCCTCCGTGCGCGGGTCCATGTCCTGCCCGTGGAGCACAGCGGCGCGCAGCTCCTTGCCGAGCTCGGTGCCGCCGGGCTCGCGCGTCAGCACGACCTCGCGCCCCGTGAGCTCGCCGAGCCACTGCCCGAGCAGGCGGGACTGGGTGGACTTGCCGACGCCGTCGCCGCCCTCGAACGAGATGAAGTACCCGGGTGCGCTCACGGCGTCCACCCTATCCGCGCCGTCGGACACGGGTGCGGCCGCGGGCTAGCCTCGAGGCATGCCCGACCCCGTTGCCGCCCGCCCCCTGCCCTCTCCCGGCGTCGCGTTCGCCGGACGCACGTTCGACGCCGTCCTGTTCGACATGGACGGCACGCTCATCGACTCCGTCCCGGCCGTGAACCGGAGCTGGCGCCGGATGGCGTCCGAGCACGGGCTCCCCGACCCCGACGACTTCCAGATCCCCCACGGGACCCCTGCCCGCACCCTCATCGCGACCCTGCTGCCCGCCGACCGCGTGGAAGCCGCGTTCGAGCGCATCCACGAGCTCGAGCTCGAGGACACCGACGGCGTGACGATCCTGCCCGGGACGCGCGACGCGCTCGCCACGCTGCCGCAGGCGCGGCAGGCGATCGTCACGTCGTGCACGCGCCCGCTGGCGGCGGTCCGCATCGCGGCGTCGGGTCTCGCCGCGCCGTCGGTCGTCGTGACGGCCGACGACGTCGCGCGCGGCAAGCCCGACCCGGACCCGTTCCTGCTCGGCGCGGAGCGCCTGGGCGTCGACCCGGCGCGCTGCCTCGTCGTCGAGGACGCCCCGGCGGGGATCGCCGCAGCGCGTGCCGCGGGCTGCACGACGCTCGCCGTGACCGGCACCCACTCGGCCGACGAGCTCGCGACGGCGTCCCCCGCCCCGGACGCCCTGGCGACGGGCCTGGCTGCGGTCCGCTTCGTCGTGGACCCCGACGGCGTCCGCGTCACCGACGCCTGACCACCCCGCCGAACAGGGGGGGCGCCTCCCACCCTCGCCCCCTGACGAGCCACGACCGCGTGGTCGGCAGGCTGCAGGCGCACGTTCGTCAGTAGACGCCGGCGCGCAGCGCGGCCGTGACGACCTTCGACGCCGCGGCGTGGACCTCGGCGAGCTCGTCGAGGCTGAGCCCCGTGGCGGCGACGATCGACGGCGGGATGCGCTCGGCGTCGCGGCGGCGGGCGCGGCCCTCGGCGGTGAGGGTCACGCGCACCTGACGGCCGTCGTCGGGCGAGCGCGACCGGCGCACGTAGCCGAGCGCCTCGAGCCGCTTGAGGAGCGGCGAGAGCGTCCCGGCGTCGAGGTGCAGGCGCGCGGCGAGGTCGCCGACGGTCGAGGTCGTGCCCGCGGCGTCGTCCTGCCAGAGCGCGAGGAGCACGAGGTACTGCGGGTGCGTGATGCCGAGCGGCTCGAGCAGCGGACGGTACAGCGCGACCATGCCGCGCGCGCCCGCGGAGAGCGCGAAGCAGACCTGCGCCTCCAGCGCGAGGGGGTCGGCGAACAGCGTGGCCGCGCCCTGCGCGACCGTCCCCTCGACCGTCGTGTCGACCTCACCACCCGCCATGGCGCCATCGTACCGAGGATCGCGTTATTCTTGGTACACCAATGATTGGTGCACCAATCATCTGACGAGACCTGCAGCGGAGGACACCGTGGCGCGGAAGAACGACAGGCGCACGCTCGGCATGCGCATCACCGAGGGCTTCCTCCCGATCTTCGGCCCCGCCCAGGTCGGGCGCCATGACGCCGACGGCCGAGGCGTCTCCGACGCGGAACGCGAACGCGACCAGGACCTGAAGACCCGCTTCGAACGCGTGACGGGCCCGGACGGCCGCAGCTACGTCGTCGAGCACACCGACTGACACCCCCGCGAGATCGACCCGAGCGTCCCCAGATCGACCCACCGAGGGTCGATCTCGGGCGCTCGGGTCGATCTCGCGCCGGCAGCCTCACTCCCCGGGGTACACGACCCCGATCTGGCGGCGGACCTCGTCGAGCGTGCGCATGACCTCGAGCGTCGAGTCCCACGACATGCGTGGGCTCTGCGTCTCACCCGCGGCGACGCGGCGCGCGACCTCGGCCGCCTGGTACTGCTTGCCCTCGCCCGTGAACCCGTCGTAGTACCAGGACGAGCCGTCGTGCCGGACCACGCGGAACGACGTCGGTGCGTAGAAGTTCCCCTCGACCTCGATGCGCCCCGCGGTCCCCGAGATCACGGCCGTCGTGGCCGTGCGCGACCACAGCGTCGTGGAGAGCGTCGCCTGCGTGTCGCCGTAGCCGAGCACGACGCTCACCTGCCCGTCGACGCCCGTCTCCGTGAGCGCGCCCACCGCGGTGACCGACGACGGCGCGCCCAGCAGGTCGTGCGCGAACGACACCGGGTACACGCCCAGGTCGAGCAGCGCGCCGCCCGCGAGCTCGGGCGCGTAGAGCCGGTGCACCGGGTCGTACGCGAACCACTGCCCGTGGTCGGCGCTGAGGTTGACGACGTCGCCGATCTCCCCGCGCGCGATCACCCCGCGCAGCGCGGCCACGTGCGGCAGGAACCGCGTCCACATGGCCTCCATGACGAACACGCCGGCCGCGCGCGCGGCGTCGAGCACCTCGACGGCCTCCGCCGCGTTGCGCGTGAACGCCTTCTCCACGAGCACGTGCTTGCCCGCGGCGATGGCGAGGAGCGCGTGCTCGCGGTGGTGGGAGTGCGGCGTCGCGACGTAGACGACGTCGACCTGCGGGTCCTCGACGAGCTCCTGGTAGCCGTGGTGCGTCGTCGGGACGCCGTGCGCGGTCGCGAAGCGCTCCGCGCGGACACGGTCGCGCGAGCCGACGGACGCGACCCGACCCTGGGTGTGCAGGCGCACCGCCTCGGCGAACGACGACGCGATGCCGCCCGCCCCGAGGATGCCCCAGCGGATCGACGGCGCGCTGCGCGGGTCGGGGACCGTGCCGGTCACGTCGGCGGTCAGGTCGGGGACGGGGTGGACGGCGAGTCGTGCCGAGTTCTCGGCAGCCGCCTGGGCCTCGATGCTCATGGGCCCACGCTATCCCGGTGGGATCGCTCCCACGCCGAGGTGTCCACGGAACCTCGGGGAGACGTGCGACCCCGCGGGACGACATCTCCCCCGTGCGGGTGGTGCGGCGTGCGGCCCGGCGCGCCACGATGGGGACCATGACGTCCCCCGCGCCCCGGACCGACGCGCCGACCGACACCCCGGACGTGCCCGAGGCGCGCGCGAGCGCCCGCGGGCTCGTCAAGGTCTACGGGTCCGGCACGACGGCGGTGCGCGCGCTCGACGGCGTCGACGTCGACTTCGCGCGCGGGCGGCTCACCGCGATCATGGGCCCGTCCGGCTCGGGCAAGTCGACGCTCATGCACTGCCTGGCGGGCCTGGACTCGCCGACCTCCGGGAGCGTCGTGATCGACGGGCAGGAGATCAGCCGGATGTCGCAGCGGCGCCTCACGGCGCTGCGCCGCACGCGCGTCGGGTTCGTCTTCCAGGCGTACAACCTCGTCCCCACGCTCACCGCGGCGGAGAACATCACGCTCCCCCTCGACATCGCGCGCACGCACGTGGACCGGGCCTGGTTCGACGAGGTCGTCGACTCCGTCGGGCTGCGCGACCGCCTGCACCACCGCCCGTCCGAGCTCTCCGGCGGGCAGCAGCAGCGCGTCGCGTGCGCGCGGGCGCTGGTCTCGCGGCCGTCGATCGTGTTCGCCGACGAGCCGACCGGCAACCTCGACTCGCGCTCGGCCGGCGAGGTGCTGGCGTTCCTGCGCCGCTCCGTGGACGAGCTCGACCAGACCGTCGTCATGGTCACGCACGACCCGCGCGCGGCGTCGTACGCGCACCGCGTCGTGTTCCTCGCCGACGGCCGCCTCGCGGGCGAGCTGCACGACCCCACGCAGCAGGACATCCTCGACGCCCTCGCGCTCGCGGCGGACGACGACGGCCCTCCGGCCGGGCCGGCCGCCGGGCCCACGACCTCGGCCGGGCCGGCGGCGCCCGTCGGGCGGCACGCGGCCCCGGCCGACCCGGCATGATCCGCGTCGCGCTGCGGGGCGTGCGCGCGCACGTCGTGCGGTTCGTGCTCTCGGTGCTCGCCGTGACGCTCGGCGTCGCGTTCGTCGTGGGCACGTTCGCGTTCCGCGGCATGCTCTCCTCGACGTTCGACGACATCATCGCGACGACGCTCACCGCCGACGTCTACGTGCGCGGGTCGCAGGAGGTCACCGGGGACGCGACCGGCCCGGGCGGCGGGAGCGGCGGGAACGGGTTCGCGGGCGACCGCACGCTCGTCTCCGCCGACCTCGCGGGACAGGTCGAGGCGGTCGACGGCGTCGCGCGCGCCGTGCCGGACGTCTCCGGGCCGGTCGTGCTCGTCGCGGCCGACGGGACCGCCGTCGTGACGACGGGACCGCCCAGCACGGCGTTCTCGATCGACCCCGAGGACCCGAGCCTCACCCTGCTCGACGGCGCGTGGCCCGGGCCGGGCGAGATCGTGCTCGAGCAGAGCGCCGCGGAGACGGCGGGGCTGTCGACCGGTGACGCGACGACGGTCGTGCTGGGCGGCGAGCCCACGCCCGTGACCGTGTCCGGCGTCTTCGGGATCGAGGCCGCCGCGGCGGGCGCGGTGCTCGTCGGGATCGACGGGGAGACCGCGCGCGACGTGTTCGCGCCCGACGGGATGGTGCCGCAGCTCGCGGTCTGGGCGACGCCGTCGTCCGAGTCGGTCGACGAGGACGCGCTCGCCCAGCGCGTCGGCGACGTGCTGCCCGACGGCGCCGAGGCCGTGACCGGCGAGCAGGCGCGCGCCGAGGCGAGCGAGGCCGTCGAGGAGGTGCTCGGCTTCGTCGAGACGTTCCTGCTCGTGTTCGCGGCGATCGCGCTGTTCGTCGGCGCGTTCATCATCGCGAACACGTTCGCCATGTCGGTGCGCGAACGCTTGCGCGAGCTCGCGCTCCTGCGCGCGCTCGGCGCGTCACCCGGTCAGGTGTTCACGTCGGTGCTCGTGCAGGCGCTCGTCGTGGGTCTCGTGGGGGGCGGGCTGGGGGTGCTCGCCGGGGCCGGTCTGGTGCGCGTCATCCGGTGGGGCCTCGCCCTCGCGGGCATGGAGTTCTCCGGTCGGGTGCCGCTCGGCGCGCCGCAGGTCGTCGCGGCCGTCGGGCTGGGCGCGGTCGTCAGCCTGCTCGCCGCGGTCCTGCCCGCGCGGCGCGCCGCGGCGATCCCGCCCGTCCAGGCGATGCGCGACGACGTCGCCCCGGACCGCGGGACCGGCGTCCGGGCCGTCGGCGGGGTCGTGCTCGTCGCGGTGGGCGCCGGGGTCCTGTGGCTCGCCGCGTTCCTCGGGTCGTCGGTCGCCGACGCCCCGACCGGGTGGGCGTGGGTCGACGACCTCAGCCCGCGCGTGCTGCTCGGCGTCGGCGCCGGGCTCGTGCTCGTCGGCGTGCTCGTCGGGTCCCCGGCCGTCGCGCGCGGCGTGCTCACCGTGCTCGCGTGGCCGCTCGTCGTCGCGCTGCGGCCCCTGGGGCGTCTCGCGCGCGGCAACGTGACGCGCAACCCGCGCCGCACCGCGAGCACCGCGGGCGCCCTGCTCATCGGCATGGCGCTCGTGTCGGTCACGGGCGTCATCGCGGCCTCGACCCAGGCGTCCGTCCGCAGCATCGTCGAGAACGAGGTGCGGGCCGACCTCGTCGTCGACTCCGCGACCCTCGTGGTCCCCGACGGTGCGGTCGACGCCGTGACGGCGACGCCCGGCGCCGCGGTCGTCGACACCGTGCGCCTCGGCCTCGCGCCCGTCGCGACGGTCGACCCCGCCGGGACCGGGACCACCGGGTCCGACGACGGGTCGGGTGCCGCCGAGGCCCGCGGGACCGACGTCGCGGGCGTGCCCGCCGGCTTCTTCGACACCGCCCTGGACCCCGTGGCGCTCGCGGGAGACCCGACGGCGACGCTCGAGGCGGGGGACGTCGTCGTGCACCGGCGCACCGCGCGCGAGCGCGGCTGGGAGGTGGGCGACACGCTGCACCTCGACGAGGGGGACGCCGCGGTCGAGGCGCGCGTGGGCGCGGTGATCGACAGCCAGCTCGTCGGGACCGGGATCCTCGTGCGCGACGACGTGTTCGACGCCGTCGTGCCCGCCGCGCAGGCGAGCGTCCGGATCGTCTACGTCTCGGCCGCGGAGGGCGCGCCCCCCGCCGAGGTGGAGGACCTGCGCGCGGCGCTGACGACCGCCGTCGAGCCGTTCCTCGTCGTCACGGTGCTCGACCGCGAGGACACCGCCTCCGCGTTCGCCGACCAGGTGAACCAGGTGCTCGTGATCCTCTACGCGCTGCTCGCGCTGTCGATCGTCATCGCGCTGCTCGGGATCGTCAACACGCTCGCGCTGTCGATCATCGAGCGCACGCGCGAGATCGGGCTGCTGCGCGCCGTCGGGCTCGGCCGCCTCCAGCTCGCGGGCGTCATCGCGATCGAGTCGGTGCTCACCGCGGTCTACGGCACGGTGCTGGGCGTCGCGACGGGCATCGGGATCGGCGCCGCGCTGCCCGGCGTGCTCGCCGACGAGGGCCTGAGCACGCTCGCGGTCCCCTGGGGCCAGGTCCTCGCGATCCTCGGCGTCGCCGTGGTGATCGGCCTCGTCGCGAGCGTCTGGCCCGCGATCCGTGCCGCCCGCCTCCCGGTTCTCGACGCGGTCACGGTCGACTGACCCCCTCGCCCGCTGAGAGCTGGGTGTTCGTCGTCCCGGTGCCGTCAGCACGACACGTACCCAGCACTCAGCGGACGGGGACCGGTTCCGGGGCCGGGGTGCGGTAGCGGCGGAGCGGGGCGTTGCGCCAGGCGACCAGCCCGACGACGGCGCTCGCCGCCAGTCCGCCCACCGCCAGGGCGACCGGAGCGGACGTGAGCGACGCGAGCAGGCCGCCGCGGAAGTTGCCGACCTCCGGCCCCGCGACGCCCACGACGTGCTCGACCGACGACACGCGCCCGCGGAACTCGTCCGGCGTCTCGAGCTGGACGAGCGCGCCCCGGGTCACGACGCTCACCGTGTCGGCGGCGCCCGCGACGACGAGGCAGCCCAGCGCGAGCCACAGCGGGCCCGCGAGGCCGAACCCGGCGAGCGCGACACCCCACGTCGCCGCGGCGGCGAGCTGGAGCGCGCCGGCCCGCGGCGCCCGGGTCACCGCACCCGAGAACAGGCCCGCCCCGATCCCGCCCACCGCGACGGCCGAGAGGAACAGCCCGAGGGTGCGCGGGTCGCCGTCGAACCGGAGCTCGTTGACGAGCGGGAAGAGCGAGATCGGCATCGCGAGCACCGTCGCCGCGACGTCGGTCGCGAACGACCCGCGCAGGGTCGGCCGGCGCCACACGATCGACCACCCGCCGGCGGCGGCCCGACGGCGCGGCGCGCGTCCGGTCGGCGCGGCCGGCCCCGTCAGCGCGGTCGGCGCGGTCGGCACGGTCGGCACGGCCTGCTCCTCCCCCGCCGCACGGTCGTCGCCAGGTGCTCCGACGGGGATGACGGCGGCCACGGCGTCGGACGGTCCCGGCGGCGCCGCTGAAGGGCCGCCCGGCGGAAGCGGCGGGAGGCGCACGAGCCCGAGCAGGGCGACGACCGCCGCCACGGCCTGGAGCCCGTACGCCGCCGCGACGTCCCAGCGCGCGACCACCAGACCGGCGAGCGCCGGGCCGACCAGCATCGCGACCTGGAACGCGAGGTTCTGCAGGGCCAGCCCCGCGGCGACCTGGTCGGGCGGGAGCAGGCGCGGCGGCACCGTGCGCCGGGCCGGGGAGCCCAGCGCGTTGCACGCGGCGCCGAGGCTCACGAGGCCGAGGAGCAGCCACACGGACCGGTTGCCCGCGACGGCCTGCGCCACGAGCCCGACCGCGGCGAGCACCTGCCCGGCCGCGGCGAGCCGCATGATCGTCCGCCGGTCGTGGACGTCGGCCAGGTGACCGCCCACGAGCCCGAGCGTGAGGAGCGGGACGGCCGTGGCGAGACCGATCGTGCCCGTCCACAGCGGGCTGTGCGTGAGCTCCCAGACCTGGAGCAGCACCGCGACGCTCGCGACCTGGAACCCCAGCCCGCCGACGGCGGACCCGGCCCAGAGGTCGCGGTATGCGCGGCTGGAGCGCAGAGGACGGACGTCGAGGACGTGGTCGCGCACCTCAGCGATCCTCGGGCGGGGCGGCGTCGGTACCGGATCCCGCGGTTTCGGCGGCTCCCACCGGCAGGGGGTAGCCCGCCGCGTCGAGCCGATCCACGAGCCGCGCGCGCAGCGAGCGGCGGGCGAGGACGCGCTCCAGCTCGACCACGACGGCGCTCAACGCGTGCGGCAGCTCGTCGTCGATCTCGGCGACGGACTCCTCCGTCGCGCGCCACTCCGCCTCCAGGAGCGGGACGAGCGCGCGAGCCTTCTCGGTGAGCGCGACCCGGCGCGTCCGGGCGTCCAGGCCGGGCTCCGTCTCGACCAGTCCCTCGCGCCGCATGGCCGTGACGGTCTGGCTCATCGCCGAGTGCGTCCGCCCGAGCGACTCCGCGAGCTCACGGATGGTCAGGGGGCCGGTGTGCGCGAGCCGGATCAGCGGGTAGACGAACCGCGACCGCACGCCCTCGATGCCTCGGTCGGTGTAGACCGTGCCGATCTCGTCGTCGAGGCGTCGAAGCACGGCGTGCAGGGAGTCCCATCGGCCGGGGACCGTGGTCGGGTCCTGAGAAGTCATAGCACTGTTATAACAGCACTCATGCGATTGTGGGCACCTGTCCGAGGCGTCACTAGGTTGCCGCCCTAACTAGATAGCCGTACTGTCTAGTCATGAGGTTCGACGAGCGGCTCGACCGCGAGCTCCTGCGCGGCGTGCTCCCGCTGTGCGTGCTGGCGGTCGTCGCGACCCACGGCCCCACCTACGGCTACGCGATCACACGGTCCCTCGCCGACGCGGGCCTCGGCACCGTGAAGGGCGGCACGCTCTACCCGCTGCTGCAGCGCCTGGAGGACGACGGCCTCGTCGCGACCTCCTGGCACCAGGGCGAGCGCGGGCCGAGCCGTCGGTACTACGCCGTCACGGACCAGGGTCGCGCCGCGCTCGCCGACGCGACCTCCCGCTGGGACGCCGTGACGACCGCGGCGAGCACCCTCGTCGCGGGCCCTTCCGGCACGCCCTCGCCGGACGGCGCTCGCCCGGCCGCGAGCCTCGCCCCGCACGCGGGGGCGCGCCCGGACCCCGCTCCGGGCCCAGGACCCGTCCCGGAGCCGGGCGCGATCCCGGCAGACGCACCCCCTCCCGACCTCACCCCGAGAAGGACCCCCCGATGAGCGACACGACCCGCTACACGATCGAGCGCCGCCACGCGCCGCACGTCGACCCGCGCTGGGCCGAGGCGCTCCTGCTGGAGCTGCGGCTCCAGGGCGTCGCGGGAGCGCGCATCGGCGCGGTGCTTGCCGAGGTGGACGCGCACGTCGTCGACTCCGGCGAGACCGCGCAGGAGACGTTCGGCGATCCCGTGGCATACGCGCGCTCGCTCGACCTGCCCGAGGACCCCGCGCAGTCGAGCTCCTCGATCGGCCGCACGGTGGCCGCCTCCGCCGTGCAGACGGTCGGGATGCTCGGCGTGCTGTGGTCGCTGCGACCCGCGCTCGACGGCGGCACCCTCGTGGTCCCCGCCGGGATGCTGCTCGTCCTCGTGGCCGCGCTCGCGGGCTTCGTCGGGCTGTGGCGCGCCGGCGACCGGCTGCTGCGCGCCGCCCTCGCCCACCCCGTGCCGGCCGTCCTCGGGAACATGGTCGTGACGGGCGCCCTCGTGGCCGTCGCGGTCACGCTGCGCACCCCGGTCGCGACCCTCCCCGCGGTCCCGGTCCTGGTCGCGGCCGCCGTCGCGCTCGTCGTGGGGACCGTCTGGGGCCTGCGCGAGCAGGGCTCGGGAGACCCCGTCGTCGACCCGCTCGACGACGCGCCGCACGCCCGCACCGACCGCACCGGGCGCTGGGGCGTGCTGCTCCTGCCCGCCGTGACGGTCGTGCTCGGCACGATCGCGCTGCTGGCCCGCTGACCCGGGCGGGACCAAGGTCACGCACCCCGGCGTCCCGGTGGTGGTCCCCCGGGCCGCGTGCCACGGTGGGGAAGGCCGGCGGGCACCGGCCTCGCACGGCTGCGGCGCGCCCGACGGCGACCCACCGACTCCACAGGAGGCCACGATGTCCGAGGTTCCCGTCCGCACGCTCATCAGCCCGCTGCGCTACGTCCAGGCCCGCGGTGCGCTCACGCGGCTCAGCGAGTTCGTCCGACCGATCGGCACGAAGCCGCTGCTCGTCGCCGACGACGTCGTGTGGGGCATCGTCCAGGACACGGTCGCCGTGTCCTTCCAGGACCAGGACCTCCCCCGGCACCGCACCGGGTTCGGCACGTACGCCACCGCCGCGGAGGTCGACCGGCTCGCGCGCGAGATCGACGAGCTCGGCGCCGACGTGATCGTCGGCATCGGCGGCGGCTCGACGATCGACGCCGTGAAGGCCGCGGGCCACCTGCGTGGCATCCGCTGGGTCTCCGTGCCGACCGTCGCGTCCACCGACGCCCCCTGCTCCGCCCTGTCCGTCATCTACACCGAGGACGGCGCGTTCGAGGAGTACCGGTTCTTCCCGCACAACCCGGACCTCGTGCTCGTCGACACGGGCCTCGTCGCGAACGCGCCCGTGAAGTTCCTCGTCGCCGGCGTCGGCGACGCGCTCGCGACGTGGATCGAGGCGCGCGCCGTCGCCGAGGCGAACGCGTCGACCATGGCCGGCGGCCTCCCGCTCGTCACGGGCACGGCGCTCGCGCAGCTCTCGTGGGACATCCTCTGGGAGAACGCGCTGCCCGCGATCGACGCGGTGAAGGACCACCTCGTGACGCCCGCGGTCGAGAAGGTCGTCGAGGCGAACACGCTCCTGTCCGGGCTGGGCTTCGAGTCCGGCGGCCTCGCCGCCGCGCACGCGATCCACAACGGCCTCACCGCGGCGCCCCAGACGCACGGGCTCACGCACGGCCAGAAGGTGAACATCGGCTCCGTGACGCAGCTCGTGCTGGAGGGTGCACCGACCGAGGAGATCGAGGAGTTCGTGCGCTTCACGACGCGCGTCGGCCTGCCGAACACGCTCACCGAGATCGGACTGACCGCCGACGACGTGCACGACCTCACGCGCGTCGCGGAGGCCGCCACCGCGGAGGGCGAGACGATCCACGCCATGCCGTTCCCCGTGCGCGTGCCGGAGCTCGTCGACGCCCTGCGCTCCATCGAGGGCTTCTCCCGCCGCGTCCGCGCCGAGGCGGGCCTCCCCGAGCCGGTCGAGCACACCGCGCACTGACCGTTCCCACGGCCCCAGGCCCCCGTCGCCGGAGGGGCCCGGCCCGGGAGAGGACGACCAGACGGTACCGACCCCTCGACCAGGGGGATCTGGCGCGTCCGGCCGCCCGGACGCGCCACGATCACCTGGTCGGCCGACGGCCGCTACTTCTTGGCGGCCGGCTTCTTCGCGGGGGCCTTCTTCGCGGCCGGCTTGCGGGCCGTGGTGCGCTTCTTCGCCGGGCCCTGGGCGCGCTTCTCGGCGAGGAGCTCGATCGCGCGCTCGGGGGTGATCGACTCGGGCGTGACGTCGCGCGGGAGGGTGCGGTTGGTCTCGCCGTCGGTGACGTACGCGCCGAAGCGACCGTCCTTGACGACGATCGGCTTGCCGCTGTTCGGGTCGTCGCCGAGCTCGCGCAGGGGCGGGGTCGCGGCGCGCTGGCCACGGCCGCGCTTGGGCTGCTTGTAGAGCTCGATGGCCTCGTCGAGGGTGACGGTGAACATCGACTCCTCGTCGGGCAGCGAGCGCGAGTCGGTGCCCTTCTTGAGGTACGGGCCGTAGCGGCCGTTCTGCGCCGTGATCTCCTCGCCGGACTCGGGGTCGGTCCCGACGACGCGGGGCAGCGACAGCAGGCGCAGGGCGTCGTCGATCGTGATCGTGTCGAGCGACTGCGTCTTGAGCAGCGACGCCGTGCGGGGCTTGGGCTGTGCGGCCTTGGCCTTCTTCTGCGCGGCGGCGGACAGGCTCGTGTCGATCGGCGGGAGGTCGAGGACCTCGGTGACGTAGGGCCCGTAGCGTCCGGCCTTCGCGACGACCTCGTTGCCCGAGACGGGGTCGGTGCCCAGCACCTTGCCGTCGTCGGCGCCGGCCGCGAGCAGCTCGCGCGCCTTGGCGACGGTCAGCTCGTCGGGGGCGACGTCGTCGGGCACGGACGCGCGCGGCGGGTTCTCGCCCTCCTTGACGGGGACGGACAGGTCCTCCACGTACGGGCCGTAGCGCCCGACGCGGAGCTGGATGCCCTCGCCGATCGGGACCGAGTTGATGCCGCGGGCGTCGATGTCGCCGAGGTTCGCGACGAGGTCGCGCAGACCCTCGGCGTCCTCACCCTTCGCGGCGTCGCCGAAGTAGAACTCGGTGAGCCACGCGACGCGGTCACGGCGTCCGGCGGCGATCTCGTCGAGGTCGGCCTCCATGCGCGCCGTGAAGTCGTAGTCGACGAGCCGGTCGAAGTGCTCCTCGAGCAGCCGCACGACGGCGAACGCGAGCCAGCTCGGCACGAGCGCCTGCCCGCGCGAGAGCACGTACCCACGGTCCTGGATGGTCGAGATCGTCGACGCGTAGGTCGAGGGCCGCCCGATGCCGAGCTCCTCGAGCGCCTTGACCAGGCTCGCCTCGGTGTAGCGGGGCGGGGCCGACGTCGAGTGCCCGTCGGCCGTGAGGTCGTCGCCGCGCAGCGGGTCGCCCTCGGCCATCTGCGGCAGGCGCGCGTCGTCGTCGCCCTTGGCCCCGACGACGGGCGCGTCCTCCGCGTACCGGTCGACGTCGGAGCTCTCCTCGTACGCGGCGAGGAACCCGCGGAACGTGATGACGGTGCCGGACGCGGCGAAGACGGCGTCGCGGCCCGCGACGTCCCCCGCGGCCGCGGACAGCGTCGCGCCGAGGCGCACCGACGCCGTCGACCCCTTGGCGTCCGCCATCTGCGACGCGACGGTGCGCTTCCACACGAGCTCGTAGAGCTTGAACTGATCGTCGCTGAGCTCGCGCTTGACCTGCGCGGGCGTGCGGAACGAGTCGCCCGCGGGACGGATCGCCTCGTGCGCCTCCTGGGCGCCCTGGTTCTTCGCGGTGTAGACGCGCGGCTTCTCCGGGACGAACTCGGGACCGTAGAGCTCGGCCGCCTGGCGCCGGGCCGCGGTCGTGGCCTCGGCGGAGAGCGACGGCGAGTCCGTACGCATGTAGGTGATGTAGCCGTTCTCGTACAGCGACTGCGCCGTGCGCATCGCCTGGCGCGACGACATGCGCAGCTTGCGGCTCGCCTCCTGCTGGAGGGTCGACGTCGTGAACGGCGCCGCGGGGCGGCGCGTGTACGGCTTGGTGTCGAGCGACCGCACGGCGAACGCGGCGTCCGCGAGGCCCGCCACGACGGCGCGGGCGGTCGCCTCGTCCAGGTGCGCGACGTCGTCGCGCACCGCCGCGGCCTTCAGCTGACCGCGGTCGTCGAAGTCGCGGCCCGACGCGACGCGCGCGTCGCCGACCTGCACGAGCCGGGCGCCGAACGCCTTCCCGGCGTCGGCGGCGGACGCGTCCGCGTGCTCGAACGTCCCCGTGACGTCCCAGTACTCCGCGGCGACGAACGCCATGCGCTCGCGCTCCCGCTCGACCACGAGGCGCGTCGCGACCGACTGCACGCGCCCGGCCGAGAGCCCCTGCGCGATCTTGCGCCACAGCACCGGCGAGACCTCGTAGCCGTAGAGGCGGTCGAGGATGCGTCGCGTCTCCTGGGCGTCGACGAGGTGCTCGTCGAGGTCGCGCGTGTTCTGCAGCGCCCGCTGGATGGCCTCGCGCGTGATCTCGTGGAACACCATGCGCTTGACGGGGACCTTGGGCTTGAGCGCCTCGAGGAGGTGCCACGCGATGGCCTCGCCCTCGCGGTCCTCGTCGGTCGCGAGGTAGAGCTCGTCGGCGTCCTTGAGCGCGCGCTTGAGCTCCGCGACCTTCTTCTTCTTGTCCGCGTAGACCTCGTAGTACGGGTCGAAGCCGTGGTCGACGTCGACCGCGAACTTGCCGTACGGGCCCTTCTTCATGTCCGCGGGCAGCTCGGACGGCTGCGGCAGGTCGCGGATGTGCCCGACGCTCGCCTCGACCTCGTAGTCGTCGCCGAGGTAGCCCTGGATCTTGCGAGCCTTGGCGGGCGACTCGACGATCACGAGCTTGCGTGGCATCCGATCCTGCTTTCGTCCGTGCGTACGTGTCCGTGGCGGGCGCTCCCCGCCCGACGGCGGCCGGGCACCACCCGGGGCGCGTCCGGTGCGTCGTGGTGCCGCGAGGACGACCCTCCGGTCGTCCGCCGTGGCAGCCTACGACGTTACGCCAATCGCGCCAGCCGCACCCTACCGCCGAACCGGACGGGAGTCCGGACGGGCTGTGGACTGGCGGACGAGCAGCAGGACGGCGAACGCCGCGGCGGTCACCGCGAGCACTCCCGCCACCCCGCCGGCGTACGCGGTGACCTCCTGCGCGGCCGTCGTGTCCCACGTCGCGGGCGTCGCCCGCAGCGCGAGCGCCGCCGCCACGCCGGCCGCCGCGGCGCCGAGCAGGAGGAGGACGGCCATGACCGTCGAGCCCGGCGACGGGCCGGCGCCCGGGTCGAGGGCCGACCCCGGCGTGAAGGCGCACACGAGCGCCGCCCACGCGAGGACGACGAGGACCGCGGCGACGACGTCGCTCGGGCGGTGCCACTGCCCGACGAGCGTCGAGACCCCGGTCGCGGCCGTGTACGCGCCGCCGAGGACCGCCACGAGCGGACGGGCCGCGCGCGGCACCACGAGCAGCAGGGCGGCGGCGACCGATCCGGCGACGGTGGTGTGGCCGCTGGGCAGCGAGTTCTCCCAGTGCCAGCCGCCGATCAGCTCCTCGCGACCGAGGAGCGAGTGCTTGACGAGCTGCGTCGTCACGTTCGCGCCCACGACGAGGAACGCCACCTGCACGGCGAGGCCCCAGCGGCGGCGCAGGAGCGCGATGCCCATGGCCGCGCCGAGCCCGCCGACGACGAACGCGACCGAGACCGTGTCCAGGACCGGCTTGGCCACCGCCCAGAGCTCGCCCTGGCCGGCGACGGCGCCGTCGAACGCGGCCCGCTCGAGCATCTGCCCCGCGAACGTGTCGACGAAGAACCGCCACACGAGCCACGCGCCCGCGACGGCGAGCACCGCGACGACCGCGGCGACGACGCGCGACGCGGTGCTGGGCCCGTCCGCCTCGGCGGTCGGGAGGCGCCGGGGCGCCGGGTGCGGTGCCGGCTGCTGCGCCGGGTGCGGTACGGGCGGGTACGACGCCCCGGGCGGGTAGGGGGCGCCGGACGGGTAGGCGGCGACCGGAGGGGGCGGCGCCACCGGCGGGAACGGGGCGCCGGAGGGCGCGGGCGGCAGCACCGGCGGCGTCGCCGGGAGCGGTCGCGTGCCCGTCCCGCCGCTGGTCGGCAGCGGCCGGGTCGGGGCGTGGTCGGCTGGCATCCCTCCACCGTAGAGGACGCGTGTGTGCGTTCCGGGAAGACGACGGGAAGAGGCTCCGCGCGCTACTCCCCCGCGCTGGGCACGAGCCGGGAGAGGATCAGCGACGCGGCCGGGCTGGTCGGCTGCGGCGACGCGTACGGGTCGGCGTCCGACGGGAACCCGGTGTACGCGACGGTCGAGTACTGGGCGGCCGTCGGCCGGCCGAGGAGCGGGATCGCGGGGACCTGGTCCACGTAGACGTGCTGGATCGTGGCCAGCGCCGCCGCGCGTTCCGCCTCGTCGGTCGAGGACGCGTAGGTCTGGAACGCGGCGTCGGCCTCGGCGTCCTGGAACCGGCCGAAGTTCGCGCCGGCGGTGGTGCCGAGGGGACGCAGGTGGGCGCCGTTCATCTGGCTGGAGTACGTGTCCCAGGGCGTCGCGCCGCCGTCGGTCCAGTGCATCGAGGCCTGGAAGTCGCCCCTGCCGATCTCGTCGAACCAGTCGGCCTCGTCCTGCCCCTCGACCGTCGCGACGATGCCGAGGCGCGCGGCCGCCTCCTTGACCGCCTCGAGCTCCCACATGTAGTCGGTCCACCCCGAGGGGTTCGTCAGCGTGAACGTGACGGGCGTGCCGTCCTCGTCCTGCAGCACGCCGTCCACCAGCTCGTACCCGGCGTCCTCGAGGGTCGCGACGGCGCCGGGGACGTCGACCACGAGGCGCCGGTCGGCGAGGTCCGGGGCGAGGAACGTCTCGCCCGCGGGGAGCGGCAGCCCCGTCGCGCTGCGCAGCGGCGGCCAGACGCCCGACGTCGCGAGGTTCGAGATGTCGTCGCGGTCGAGCACGGCGTTCAGCGCGCGCCGTACGGCGACGTCGTCGAACGGCGGCACCTGCGTGTTGAGGAAGAGCGCGTCGATCGCCAGACCGGTGGGGGCGAACTGGTGGAGGTGGTCGGGGTCGGCGGCGACGTAGACCGTCCTGTACCCCGGGATGTACGCCCAGCCCCACTGCACCTCGCCGCTCACGTACGCCGCGGTGAGCGAGTCGTTGTCCGGGAACGCGACGTACCGCAGCTCGGGGACGGCGAGGGGCCCGCCCCAGTAGTCGTCCCGGGCGACGAGCGTGACGCCGTCGGGCGCGAACTCCTCCAGGACGTACGGGCCCGTGCCGACGGGGGCGAGATTCGGGTCCTCCAGGAGCGTCTCGGCGGGACGTGCGGCCCACACGTGCTCGGGCACGACGAACGTGTTGATCGCCTTCGTGCGGTTGACGTACTGGCCGCTCCCGAACGTCACGACGACGTCCCGCCCCTCGACGCGGACGTCCTCGTACGGGAGGAGGTCGGGGTTGAGCGCGGGGTCGTCCTTGCGGAGCCTGAACGTGAAGGCGACGTCGTCGGGCGTGAGGGGCTCGCCGTCGGACCAGAGCACGCCCTCGCGCACCGTGACCCGCAGCTCCGTGAAGCCCGCGTCCCAGGACCAGGCGCTCGCCAGCCAGGGGGTCGGGTCCTGGGCGGGGTCGACGAGGTTGACCTGCGCGAGCGGCTCGTAGAGGACGTTGGCGTACCCGAGCTTCTGCGCGGCGGACCCGCTGTCGAAGGGGTTGTGGTCCTCCCCCTCCACCGAGTTGGGCATCCCGATCGTCAGCACGCTGGAGACCGCCTCGGGCGTCGGCTCCTGGGCCGGGCCCAGGAGGCCGCACGCCGCGACGACGAGCGCGGCCGGGACGGTGACGGAGACGACGACGGCCGCACGACGCACCGCGGCGCGGACGGTACGGCGAGCGACGGGACGAGTGGTCACGCGGGGCTCCTCATCGAGTCCGTGGTCTGCGGCGACGTCGGGCGCTCCGTCGCTCTCGACGCCATTCCGGAGGCGATTCAACCACACATTACTAACTCGTCAGTAAGAGACAGCGGGTCACAGTATGGTTGCGGTCATGACCGACGCCACCCCCGCGCGGAGCGCCACCGATGCCGCCCCCGCACGGACGCCCCGCCCCCGCCGCACGCGCCCGGCGACGCTCGAGCGCCGCGAGGAGATCCTGCGCGCGGCGATGCGCGTGTTCGGGTCCAAGGGCTACCACCAGGGCTCGCTCGCCGAGGTCGCCGAGCAGGTCGGCATCACGCACGCCGGGGTGCTGCACCACTTCGGCTCCAAGGACCGCCTGCTCACCGAGGTGCTGGAGTTCCGGGACCGCGTCGACGTCGAGCACCTCGAGGGGCAGCACATCCCCGGCGGGCTCGACCTCTTCCGGCACCTCGTCAAGACCGCCGCGATCAACGCCGAGCGGCCCGGGATCGTCCAGGCCTACACCGTGCTCACGGGCGAGGCCGTCACCGACGGCCACCCGGCGAGCGCCTGGGTCACCGAGCGCTTCGCCGGGCTGCGCGCCGACATCGCGGGCGCGCTGCGCGAGGTGATCGAGGAGCGCCGCGCCGCGGGCGACACCGACACGGACTACGAGCTCACCGACGCCGCGCTCGACCTCGCCGCGTCCACGATCATCGGGGCGATGGACGGCCTCCAGACCCAGTGGCTCCTCGACCCCGACGCCGTGGACCTCGCCGAGGGCACCGCGTTCGCGATCGAGGCGATCCTCGCCTCCACCCTCGCCGGGGCCCGGCGTCCGCGCCCGCTCGGCTGACGCCCCGCCGTCGGGCCGCGCCCGACACAGGGATCCACGTCGGCGGACCAGGGCTCTGCCTCGGCGGACCAGGGCTCTACCTCGTGGCGGGCTCGGGTTCCGGCGCGGTCGTGACGTCCGTGCCCGACGGCGGCGCCTCGCCGGCCGTGCGGCCGTCGCGGTACGCGGCGATCGACAGGGTCCGCAGGCGGGACGACCGGCCCGACGGGTTGTCCACGAACCCGACGGCCGAGATGTACGGCTCGATGACGTGGATCTTCTGCAGCGGCGTGACGATGAGCAGCTGGAGCCCGAGGCGGCGGAACAGCTCGAGCGCGAACCGGGTCGACTCGTCCGACCCCCGACCGAACGCCTCGTCGATGACGACGAACCGGAACGCCGTCGAGCGCACCGCGCCCCAGTCGAGCTTGAACTGGTAGGCGAGCGACGCCGCGAGCACGGTGTACGCGAGCTTCTCCTTCTGCCCGCCGGACTTGCCGCCGGAGTCGGAGTAGTGCTCGTGCTCGGAGTCGTCGGCGCGCGACCGCTCCGACGCGGAGAGCACGAACCAGTTGCGGACGTCGGTCACGCGGCGGCGCCACGCCTCGTCCAGGTCGGTTATGCCCTCCCGGCCGCGGAACCGCTCGACGAGCGCCTTGACCCGCAGGAACCGGTCCTCCGAGTAGGACAGCGCGGCGTCGGCGAGCGACCCGTCGCCCTCGGCGAGCGCGCGGTCGTCCTCGGCGAGGATCCCGTCGCCGTCGGTGCACGCGCGCAGGTCCTGCTGGAACTCGCGCACCTCCAGGTTCGGCGTGCGCGACATCTCGAGGCGGATGTACCGGCCCGGGTTGTAGTCGATCGCGCGCAGCGAGTCGTTGATCGTGTCGATCCGGTCGCGGATGACGTCGGCCTGCTTGGCGAGCTCGGCCGCGAAGCCCGCGATGTCGCGGATCGCGTTCGTGTTGAGGTACGCCTTGAAGTCGGCCTCGAAGCGCGGGAGGTCGTCGCGCACGAGCCGGTCGTGGATCTCGCGGTAGCCGTCGGCCGACCGCACGTCCGCGTCGAGCTCGGCCGTCTCCACCGGGTAGGCCGAGCGGAACGACGCCATCTGGCCCGCGACGCGCGTCCCGAGGTCGGCCCGCTCGCGCTGCGCCTGCTCCGCCTCGGCCGTGAGCCGCGAGCGCACCGCGTTCTCGACGGCGTCCAGGTCGGCCGCGCGCGTCGGGCCGGTCGCGCCGCCCCGGTCGGCACCGTCCCGGTCGGCACCGTCCCGGCCGGCGCCGGCCGCGCCGACGGCCGCGAGCTCGCGGTCGAACTCCGCGGTGAGGGCCGCCGTCGTCTCCTCGTCGAGCGCCTCGCCCGCGCCGTCGAGCACGGCCCGGGCCCGCTCGCGCGCGGTGCGCGCCTCGTCGAGCGCGTGCCGGTCCGCGCCGAGCGTCGCGACGACGCGGTCGCGCTCGGCCTCGAGCTCGCCGTGGCGGCGCGCGTTGTCGTCGAGCAGCGTCGCGATCCGGCCGAGCTCGTCGCTCGCCTCCTCGAGCCGCCGCTTCTCCTCGGCGAGCTCGGCGATGCGCGCCGTCTCCGCGCCGCGGTCGAGCTCGTCCCAGTCGCGGTAGACGTCGAGCCGCCCGAGCGCGGCCGAGCGCGCCTGGAGGTCGGCGCGCGCGGCGGCGGCCTCGTCGCGGCGCCGCGCGAGCGTGTCGCGCCGCGCGGTCACCTCGGCCGCCTGCTCCAGCAGCGCGTCGATCTTGGCCTGCGTCGACCACCCGAGCACGTAGCCGCGGCGGTCGTCCACGGCGCGCGTGTCGTTCTTCTCGTGGTGGTCCGGCGAGTGCTTCACCTGGCCCGCGCGCGTGATCGCCCGCGGCAGCCGGCGGAACGCGTCGAGGTCGGGCGCGCACGCGTGGTCGGCGCGGCGCTCCAGCTCGGCCTCGACCCACGCCGTGAGCGACGGCGCGTCGTCGAGCCGCCGCACGTCGAGCAGGTCGGCGAGCAGCGGGACGTCGTCGCGCGGCGCGGGCCGGGCGGCCGGGACGCGCGCGGGCACCCGGTGGTACACGAGCCGCAGGCCCAGGTGCTCGCGGTCGACCCAGGCGGACACGGCGTCGTAGTGCGCCGCGGGCACGAGGAGAGAGAGTGCGAAACCGCGCAGCACGCGCTCGGCCGCGCCCTCCCAGTCGGCGTGCTCCGGGCGCACCGCGAGCAGCTCGCCGACGAACGGCACGTCCGCCGGGGAGAGCCCGACGCCGGCGCACAGCCGGTCGCGGACCTCCAGGTGGGTGCGCGGCAGGTTGGAGCGCCGGTCGGCGAGGCTCGCGAGCTCGGCCTTGACGTCGGCGGTCTCCTGCTCGACGGCACGCACCTCCGCGGCGACCTCGCTCGCCCGCTCCTCCGCCCGGGCGAGGCCGTCGCGCACGCGCACCGCGGCGTCGTCGGCCGCACGTCGCAGCGCGGCGAACGCCTCGGCGTCGACCAGCGCGGCTGCCACGGCCGCCGCCCCGCCGCCGAACCCTGGCTCGCTCCCCACGACGCCCTCACCCTGGGGGGAGACCCCGGGTTCGGCAGCCTCGGGTGCAGCGAGAGTGAGGCCCGCCGCGGCGGCGTAGCCCGCGAGCTGGGCGACGCGGCGCTCGCGCGCGGCGCGCTCGACCTCGCGGCGCGCGACCTCGCCCTCGATCGCGGCGAGCCGGTCGCCGCCGTGGCCCGCGCGCTCGAGCTCGAGCCGCTGCCGCTCGGCCGCGAGGAGCCCCAGCTCGTCGCCGACCCGCTGGCGGCGGGACTCGCCGTCCGCGACGCGCTCGTCGAGCGCGCCGATGAGCCCGTCGAGGTCGGCCACGCGGCGCGACGCCGTGAACGCGCGCAGGGCGTCGCGGCGCGCCACGAGCGCGGCGGACCGCTCCCCCAGCGCGTCGTGCGCGTCGCAGTCCGCGAGCAGGGGCGCGAGGCGCTCGATCTGCGCGGTGGCCCGCACGACGGCGTCGTGCGCGCTCGTGAGGTCGTCGAAGTGGGCGACGAGCCGGTCCGTCCACCGGTCGGCGTCGAACGGCTCGAGCATGTGCTCGCGCACGAACTCGCCGAGGTCGCCGACCGACTTCATGGACACGGTCTGGTGGAACAGGTCCATCGCCTGCTCCGACGGGATGCCGAGCAGGCGGCGGAAGTCGCGCCCGTACTCGGGGAAGTGGTCGCGCACCTGGGCGCCGGACTCGCGCAGCCGACGCCGCAGCGCCGCCACGTCGCCGCCGAACCCGGCGAAGTCCGCCGTGATCGTCAGCGGGCGGTCGGCCGTGACGAAGAACCGGTCCGGCTGGCCCGACTGCCCCGGCGCGAGCCAGAACACCTGGGCGAGCGTGACCTCCTGGTCGAACCCGCGGTTGGAGAACCGGCCCAGCACCACCGAGTACGTGCCGCGCTCGCGCAGCCCGACGTGACGCGTCGTGCCCGTCGCCTCGTCGCGCTCGGACTTGTAGTGCCCCGCGACGTACGACCGCAGGGACCGCTCGCGCGCGCCCGCCCCCGCCGCCTTGTTGTAGGAGATGCGGTGCGACGGCACGAGCAGCGTCGTCACGGCGTCGACGATCGTCGACTTGCCCGACCCGATGTCGCCCGTGAGGAGCGCGTTGCGCCCGTCGAGGTCGAACGCCCACACACGCTGGTCGAACGTGCCCCAGTTGAGCACCTCGAGCCGCTCGAGGCGGAAGCCCGCCCGGGCGTCGAGGTCCGCCGCCGGGTCGTGCAGCTCGACCGCGCTGAACAGGCCCTCCATCACGCCACCGTCCTCGTCGTCGTGCCTGCGCTCGTCCCTGCGCTCGTCCCTGCGGCCGTCCCTGCGCCAGCGCTCGTGCCCGACGACGTCCCGCGCGCCCCGCCGTCCGCGGCCAGCTCCAGGTACTGCGCGAGGCGCGCGTCGAAGTCCGCGAGCCACTGCGCGTCGACGAACGCCTTGAGGATGCGGCGCACCTCGTACCGCCGCGCGTCCCCCGTCGCGGCGTCGGCGTCGTCGCCCGGGGTCCCGCCGTCGGGCGAGCCGTCCGGGTCGGGGCGGCCCGCCGGGCGCAGGAATCCGAGCTCCACGACGCGCCGGACGAGCCCGTCCACGCGGTCCACGAGCCGCGCCTCGTTGGCCGCCGCGCCGGCGTCCTGCGCGAGGAACACCCGCAGCAGGTCGACGATCTCCGCGCGCGCGAGCACGAGCCGCGTCTCGCCGCCCTCGGAGTCCGCCTGCGCGAGCCGCTTGCGCAGCAGCGCGAGCAGCAGGCTCACGTCGAACGGCAGCTCGCGGCGCGGGATGAGGCGGGGCACGCGCTCGTCGCGCTCGTGCTCGGGCTGCGAGCGCAGGTAGGCGTAGCCGTCGCCCTCGTCCACGACGACCTGGAGGCCCATCATCGCGACCGTGTCGCGCACCTGCGCCTCGCGCGCGAGCAGGTCGCGCCACAGCGCCTCGCCGGACTCGCGGTAGACGACGCCCTTGAGCAGCGACGTCACGACGACGGACAGCTCCGGGTCGCGCGCGGTGCGGGTCGTGCTCACGAGGTCTCCTCCGGGGCGGTGTCGGCGGTGTCGGCGGTGTCACGGGGGTGCGGGCCGGGCGGGGTGCCGGGGACGGAGACCGGGTCGCGCGGAGGACCGCCCGCCCCCGTGCGCCGCGCGTACGTGACGCGCGGGAGCCGCGCGACGCGCAGCACCGGGTCCGGCGCCCCGTCCTCGGCGACGGGCCCGGTCGGGGCCTCTCCCTCCCAGCGCACCTCGTCGGTGCGCTCCTCGTCGTGCACGACGACGAAGCGCGGGTCCTCCAGGGACAGGTACGTCACGAGCTCGGCCAGCCCGTGCTCGAGGGGCGCGTCGGCGAGCAGGTCGGCGAGCGCGACCTCCCCCGGGCCGCCGGGCCGGGAGAGCGTCGCGCGGACGGCCCGCGCGAGGCGCTCCGGGTCGACGTGCACCTGGTCGTACAGCGCGTCGACCTCGAAGTCGTCGTCGCCGGCCTCGACGTGGTCCGAGTCGAGCCGGGCCGTGGGCCGCGGCGTGAAGAGCGGCCGCTCCGTCGGCAGCACGACCTCCGGCGCGACGGCGTCGACCGCCATCCCCGGGGGGCCTCCCGCGCCCGGGCCGCCCGGCCTGCGGGCGACGTCGCGCGCGGCGAGCGCCTTCGCCTCCACGCCGCGCAGGATGTCCATGACCCGCCGGTTCTCGAGCCAGACCTGGTCGTCGAGGAAGCGGCGGAGCTGCTCGGAGAGGGTCCGCACGGTCGCCTGCGTGCGCTCGCCGGCGTCCAGCCAGTCGTAGTGCACGCGGCGCAGCCGACGGTGCTCGTCGTCCGCCGCGGCCCGCACGGCCGCGTCGTGGGCCGCGGGGGCCGCGGGTGCCGGCCGCACGACGTCGGGCACGATCGCGTCGAGGGACTGGACGCGCTCGACGAGCGCGGCGAACTCCTCCTGCCGGCGGCGGTCGAGGAGGAAGTCGTAGAACGCGTGGAACGACCGGCCCTGGTCGGACTCCGCGATGGCCGTGCGCGACCGCACGACCTCCTCGAGCAGCTCGCCCTTGGCGCCGTCCCAGCCGGTGATGCGCTCGCGCAGCTCGCGGTCGAGCGAGCGGAAGTTCGCCTCGACCTCGCGGAAGTCGGAGAGCAGGTCGGCGGCGGTCTGCGTGAGCTGCTGGTAGCGGTCGCGCTGCGCGGCGGCGTCGAGCACGGCGACGCGCCCGGCACGCACCTGCGCGATCTCCTCGTCGATCGCGGAGCGGCGCTCCTCGAGCTCGCGCAGACGCTCCGCCGGGTCGGTCTGCGTCCCGACGGCGAGCTGGCGCAGGAGCTCGAAGACCGTGTTGAGCCGCGACTCGGTGCCGACGAACCCGCGGCCGCGCAGCGACGCGACCCAGCGCACGGCCTGCTCGACGGCGGGCGTCGCGTCGTAGTGCGGCTCGCCGGAGCCCGGCGGGTACCAGGCGCGCAGCCAGCCCTGGTCCGGGTGCGCCCAGTGGTCGACGTACGCCTGCGGGGTGCGCGGGTACCGCGGCTCTGCACCGTCACGACGACCGCCGCCCCGGACGGACCCCCCGTCGACCGCCCACAGGTGGTCGTCGAGCCGCGCGACGAGCTCGCTCTCGGGGATCGCGCGCACGTTGTCCTCGACGAACAACGTGCCGAGGAACGACAGCACGAGCGGCGCCGTGTCCGCGCGCAGGAGCCGCCACGCCGCGCTCGACCGTCGCAGGGAGTCGACGTCGTCGTGCTGCACGCAGGTCCTCTCAGGGGAAGGGCGGCCCCGCGGGAAGCACGGGCGCCCCCAGATCTTAGGTCGGGCAGCCCCCGGCGCCCGGACGACCCACCGGTCGGACCGACCCGGCCCGACGGCGAGCGATGCACCAGCGCTCGAGAGATGCGCCCAGAGGTGCATCCGTCGTGCCGCCGTGCACCGCTCGGCAGCGGCCCGGATGCGGGGCCAGGATCCGGGACCATGGTCCCTGTCGGCCGAGGGTGCGGGCTTCGTAGCCTGGGTGCGGCGCCGAGCCGGCAGCGCGCCCACCCTGCCGGCCGGCGCCACCTTCTGCCCGCCCGCCGGGGCGTCCCCCGACCCGGCGGGGCCCCGCGGACCCGAGGACCGCCCGTGACCGGAACGACCACCGCCCTGACGGACGACGCGCGCCCGGGCCGGACGCCGTCGGGCACGGGGAGCGCGCAGGACGCGGCGTTCGACCCGTTCGCCCGCCCCACCGGCTGGACCCACTCCCGCGGCGTCCTCTTCGGCGAGATGCTGCTGTTCGGCCTGCTCAGCCTGACCGCGGCGTTCGTGCTGTCCTACGACGCCGTGCTCCTCGCCGCGAACCCGACGGCCACGCTGTCGTGCGACGTCAACACCGTGCTGTCGTGCGGGACGGTCGCGCAGTCCTGGCAGGCGCAGGTGTTCGGGTTCCCGAACGCGTTCCTCGGCCTCGTCGCCGAACCCATCGTCATCACGACGGCGGTCGCGGCGCTGGGCGGGACGCGGTTCCCCCGCTGGTTCCTCTTCGCCGCGCAGTGCGTGTACTTCCTCGGGGTCGTGTTCGCCTACTGGCTCTTCTACCAGTCGATGTTCGTGATCGGCGCGCTGTGCCCGTGGTGCCTGCTCATCACGGTCTCGACGACGCTCGTGTTCGCGTCGCTCCTGCACTGGAACGTCCTGGAGGACAACCTGTACCTGCCGCGCGCCGCGCAGGCGCGGCTGCTCGGGTTCGTCCGCTCGGGGGCCTTCGGCTACCTGGTGGCGGCGTGGCTCGTGGGTCTCGCGATCCTCGTGGTGCTCAAGTACGGCCCTGCGCTGCTGGCCTGACGGGACCCCCGCACGCGGCGAGCCACGCCGAGAACGTCCCTGCACGCCGTCGAGCACGAGGTTGCTCCCGGAAAGAGGACGGGAACGACAGCAACCTCGTGCTCGACGCGGACGGGGGTCAGCCGGTCAGGGGCTCAGGGGGTCGTGGTCCCCAGCGAGTAGGCGCCCGAGCCTGCGTAGGCGTGCACGACGAACCGGTAGTAGCCCGCTGCGCCGTTGTACGTCAGGGACTCGTTGGCCCCCGGCGACGTGGACTGCGCGACCGTCACCCACGAGTACCCGTTCCACTGCTGCAGGTACAGGTCGTAGTCGCTCCCGGCCGGGCCCGTGACGCAGCCGCGGTGGGAGCCCGCGGTCGCGGCCGTGTAGTACGACCCGTTCGGCTGCACGGCCGTCGCCCCGGCGGAGAGCGTGCCGGTGTACGTCCGGGCGTAGCCGGTGCACCCGGTCGGGGGCTCGGGGTCGCCGCCCCCGCCGTCGCTCGTGACGAGCGTGAGCCCGTACGCGGAGAGGATCTCCCCGACGGGCTGGAAGTACGTCGTGCCGCCGGAGCTGCAGTTGCCCGACCCGCCGGAGGTGACGCCCTGCGCCTGGTTGCCCGCGAGCAGCGAGCCGCCGGAGTCGCCCGGCTCGGCGCACACGTTCGTGCGGATGAGGCCGGTGATGGTGCCCTGCGCGTACGTGACCGAGGCGTTGTACGCCAGGACCGTCCCGCAGTGCCAGCCGGTCGTGGAGCCCGACCGGCACACCGACGCGCCGACCGGCGCCTGCGTCGCCCCGGCCACGGCCACGCGGCCGCCGGCGTAGTTGTTCACCGCGCCCACCGGCGTGTTGCCCGCGTCGACCTGGACCCAGGCGTAGTCGTTGCCCGGGAAGCTCGACCCGCGGAACGTGCCGGCGGGGCCCGAGGTGCGCGCACCGACCGAGCCGCAGTGCCCGGCGGTGACGAACCCGCCCTGGACCGCGAACCCGACGGAGCACCGCGTCCCGCCGCCGATCGTGTAGGCGTTGCCGCCCACGACGTCGACGAGCGGCCGCGGCACCTCGGTGGTCTCCTCGTACGCCACCGCGTCCGCGGGCACGCCCGCCGCCGCGACCTGCGCGGCGACGTCGGACTCGCCGCCCTCGCGCACGGAGACGACGACGCGGTTGCGCGTCACGTCGACGTACCAGCCCGGCAGCGCCGCCGGGTCGTCGGCGAGCGCGCCGTCGAGGGTCGCGCGCCAGGACTCGAGGTCGGCGAGCGTGTGGTCCACGGTCACCGCGGTGGCGCCCTCGGCCCGCACCGCACGGGCGTCGGCGGCGTCGGTGACGCCGACGTAGAGGACGTTCGCGGCGTCGTCGACCCAGGCGCCGGCGTAGTCGGCGCCCAGGCGACGCTCCAGCGCCGCCTCGGTGCCCGCCGCGTCGGACTGGAAGGCGAGCCGCGTCCGTGCGTCTCGCGCGCTGAGGCCCAGGTCGCGCTGCAGCGCGCGCTCCAGGCCGGGGGTCGTCTTGGGGACCGCGCGCACCGTCGCGCGCTGGTCCTCGGGGGCGGGCGTGCCCGCGACGGCGTGCGTCGCGGCCGCGCCCGTCAGGAGCGTCGCGGCGGCGGTGACCGCGGCGATCCTCCTGCGGAGTGGTCGTGTCATGTCGTCCATTCCCTTCGCCGGGCCGGGCGGCCCGGTCGAGGGTCACGCTAGGGAGACGTCCAGCCCACGCCCAGATCGCGATCAGGTCATACGCGGGCGCTATGTGCGGGCTCGCCCCTACGCGATCTCCACCGGGTGCTCGGCACGCCAGCGCCGGTAGCGCGGCGAACGCTGCACCGCGTCGCGGTGCGCCCCCGCGGCGGCGCGCGCGATCGCGTCGACCGGGAGGCGCTCGGCCGCGTCGCGGCGCCAGCCCACGTGGTGCGTCCAGCGCAGCGGAGCCCCGTCGAGGGCGACCGTCCGCACGCCCGGCGCGTCGAGCAGCACCGGCTGGACGAGCGCGACCGCGTGACCGCCGCGCACCTGGTCGATGCACGACGTCCGGTCCGACTCTCCCATCGCCCGCGGCGTGAACCCCGCCCGCACGCACGCGCTCACGAAGCACCGCTCGAAGCAGCCGCTGCCGGGGGCCGTGAGCCACAGCGCGTCGGCGAGCTCGCCCAGCCCGACGGCGTCCCGCGCCGCGACCGGGTGGTACTCGTCGACGAGGACGAACACGGGGTCCGTCGAGACCGCCGTCCACACGACCCCGCCCTCCGCCGGCGGGGCCGCGTCGCCGCACATGCCGACCAGCGCGACGTCGAGGGTCCCGCTCGCGAGCCGCTCCGCCGTCTCCTCGACGGACCACGACGTCGCCGTGGTGACGAGGAGGTCGTCGACCCCGAGCGCGGCGGGCAGCGCCGCGTGCAGGCGGTTCGCGAACAGCCCTCCGATCGCGGAGCTCACCGTCCCCACGCGGACGGCCCCCGTCGTCGCCCGGTCGGAGACGTGCCGCCGCGCGTCGTCGACGAGCGCCGCCATCGCGGGCAGCACGACGCGCGCGTGCCGCAGCACGAGCTCACCGAGCTCGGTCGGGCGCGCGCCCAGGCGGTCGCGCGTGAACACGCACCCGCCCAGCGCGCGGTCGATCCGGTTGAGCTGGGCGGTGAGGGCGGGCTGCGCGAGGCCCAGCGACGCCGCCGCCTTGGTCACGCTGCCCGACTCGGCCACCACCACGATCATGCGCAGGTGCCGCACCTCGAGGTCCATGCCACCCGAACGTATCGGTACGCGCCCGCCCTGTCTCGCCCGTCTCGCCCGCCTCGCGACCGCGACCGTCGCCCGACCCGGGCGTCAGCCGACCGGCACCAGGAACCCGTCGCCCACAAGGCCCCGCACGGTCGGCAGCAGCTCGCCCGCGAGGTCGTCCGCCGGCACCTCGAAGAGCGCGGCGATCGCCCCGACGAGCTGCCCGACGGTGAGCTCGCCGTCGCTCGCGCCGACGAGCGCGGCGAGCCCCGTCGACGCCTGGACGGCCCGCCCGAACCCGTCGCCCTGGCGCAGCAGGACGACCGTCGGATCGGGAGCGCCCGGCGTGTGGAACCGCTCCTCGGTCACGTCGGACGCGACGGCCAGACGCGCCTCCGCGAGCGCGGCGTCGTCGCGCGCCGTGAGCCAGTCGTGCGCCGCGAGCGACGCCGCGAGGTGGCCGCCGAGGGGCTGGCGGACCGGCCCGGTGCGTTCCTCGAGCCGGCGCAGGGTGGGGCGGGCACCGTCGAGCGGACGCCGCAACGTCACGATGCCGAACCCGACGGCCTCCACGTCGCGGGCCGCGAAGTCGTCGAGCCACGCGGCGTAGGCGGCGGCCCAGGCCGCGGGCTCGCGCTCCGGCGTCGTCCCGCCGTCGCGGATCCACGTCTCGGCGTACTCGGCCGGGTCCTGCACCTCGCGCTGGACCACCCAGCCGTCCAGCCCCGCCTCGTCGAGCCACGCCCCGACGCGCTCGTCCCACGGGACGCCGCGGCGGTGCTCCCAGTTGCCGAGGAGCTGGGCCACGCCGCCCGGTGCGAGCACCTCGCCGACGCCCGTCACGAGGTCGCGCACGACGTCGTCGCCCGCACGCCCGCCGTCGCGGTACTCGTACTCGGGCAGCGCGCCGGCGCCGCCGGCGCGGGGCGTGATGACGAACGGCGGGTTCGACACGACGAGGTCGAACCGCTCGCCCGCCACGGGCTCGAGCATCGACCCCTCGCGAAGCTCGATCGGTGCAGCAGGCCCCGCAGTCGTGTCGGGCTCCGTGTCGGCCGCCGTGTTGAACGCCCCGTTGAACGCGGTGTTGAACGCCGTGAACCCGAGGGCGCGCCGCGAGATGTCGGTGCCGACGACCGACCGCGCGTGCCGCGCGGCGTGCAGTGCCTGGATCCCGCAGCCCGTCCCGAGGTCGAGCACGCGCCCGACCGGGGTGCGGACCGTCACCTGCGCGAGCGTCAGGGACGCCCCGCCCGCGCCCAGGACGTGGTCCGGCGCGAGCCGGCGACCCGTCGCGAGCTCGCTCAGGTCCGAGGACAGCCACCACGTCACCGGGCCCGCCGCGTCCGACGCCGCGTAGGGCCGCAGGTCCACGACGGCGCGCACGGCGTCGTCGTCCGCCGCGCCCGCGGCCTCGACCAGGCCGAGCCGCCGGGCGCCGTCGACCCCCGTGCGACCCAGGGCGGCGTCGACCGCAGCGCGCGGGACGTCGTCGCCCAGGAGGAAGAGCGCGGCGAGCGCGTCCGTGGGGTCGCCCTCGCGTCCCCGCAGCGCGCGCCGCGCGGGCACCGCCTGCTCGCGGTGCAGCGCGGCCGAGGCGACGGGGCCGAGCACCCGCTCGACGCCGTCGACCGTGAACCCTGCCGCCGCGAGGTCCGCGCGCAGCGTCGCGGCGGCCGCCGCGAGCTCCGCGGGCGCGAGGCCCGCACCGGGCGCGGCGGGGCTCACGAGACCGTCCGGCGCGGCGGGCGTGGACGAGGCAGGGACGGCGTCGGCGGGAGGCATGGGTCCATCCTGGCGGATCCGCGCGCGGGGCGGTCGGTCCGGCCCCGGACGCGCCGGACCCCGGCGCGCCGAGGCGGGCCGGGGTCCGGAGGGAGCAGGGGCGTCAGCAGTTCTGCGTGCCGTACACCGCGACGTTCTGGGCGGAGGTCTGGAACGACTCGTCGGTCATGAGCGACGTGATGGAGGACAGGTCGGCGCTGGCCGGGTCGTCCACGGCGGTCTCGAGCGTGTCGGTGAGCTGGCGGAAGACGCCCGTCACCGTGTCCCAGTCGCCGCTGATCTCGGCGGGAGCCTCAGCCGCCTCGAGGGACGCGGTGAACGTCTCGAACTCGGTCACGGCGGCGGCCGGGTCGCTGGAGTCGATCGAGCCGAGCGTGCTCTGGGCGTCGAGGAGCGTCTGGTAGGCCGTGCAGAAGTCGCCCGAGGCCTCGGCGTCGCCGGACTCCTCCTCCGTGGGCTCCTCCGACTCGGCGCTGTCGGTGGACTCGTCCTCGGCCGGGGTCGTCTCCTCGGACGCGGTCGTCTCGGAGTCGGTGCTCGCGTCGTCGCCCGAGCCACCGCAGGCGGCGAGGCCGAGCACGAGGAGGGCGCTCGTCGCGAGGGCGGTCGTGGTCTTCGTGATCGTCAGTCGGTTGCGCATGAGCCCCATGGTTTCGCATGCCGTCGCGTCGCGCGCCCCCAAACCGCCGGGGTGGGGACCGCTCCCCATGTGGCGAGCGCCACGGGACGCAAGACCTGCGCGCCCCCGGTCAGTGGGTGCAGCCCGCCCGGAAGTAGTCGGTGACCGCCTGGGACGACGACGTGAGCGCGCCCGTGTCGATGCGCCGCCCGACGCGGTCGATCGCCCGGGACAGCTCGCCCGTGTCGCGTGCGCCGGTCGCCTCGACCTCGTCGGCGATCATCGTGAGATACGTCGTCACGACGGCCCAGTCGCGCGCGATCTCGCCGGGCGGCGTGGCCCCCGCGAGCGTGTCGCGGGCCGTCGTGAACCCCTCGACCAGCGCCTCGGGGTGCTCGACGGTCAGGTTCACCTGCGCCTTGGCGGCGACCCCCCACGCGACCTCCGCGTCCCGGCAGACCGGGTCGACGGCGGTCGCGGCGGCGGGGTCCGCCGTCGTGCCCTCGGCCTCGTCCCCCGGCTCGGCCGCCTCGTCGTCGGGCGTGGTCCCCGGGGCGTCGTCGGCGCCGCCGTCGTCCACCGGGGCGGCGTCCCCGCCCTGGGGCGCGGCGGGCGGCGACGGCACGGCGGCCGGGGCGGCGTCGGGCAACGACACGACGTCGAACGCCCCGCTCGCGACGACGGCCAGGCACAGCCCGGCGACGACGGCGAGGACCGCGGCGTGGGCCACGGCGCGCACCGGTGATTGCATGGCCCCTATGATGACGCCTCGCGCGCGCGAGGCGAACCCCGCGAGCCGTCCCGGCCCGCGGGTCCTGCCCGCCCGTCGGACGTCGACCCGTCGTCAGCCCATCGTGTTGACGATGAGCCCGATGTGGGTGAAGAAGTTCATCGCGCCGAACAGCAGGAACGCGACGCCGGACAGGCCCCACGCCCACCCGATGACGACGCGGACGACCCGGCGACCGGAGCGGACGGCGAAGGGGAAGAGGATCGCGCCGACGCCGACGAGCGCGATGAGCCCGGACATGAAGATCGCCTCGACGAGCGGGTAGGCGGCGAACGCGCCCGAGATGGGCTCCTCCGGCGGGGCGGCGAAGAGCTGGTACGTCACGCCGGCGATCGCGATGGCGACGAGGCCGAGTCCCATGCCGAGCACGAACACCGAGACGGGGCGGGCCACGGCCTGCAGGTGCTCCGTCGCGTCCGCGCGCTCCAGCGCGGTCCGGCCACGGGTCCACAGGTAGAACGCCGCAGCGACCAGCAGCACGCCGAACGCGAGGCTCGTCTCGCCGAAGATGATGTTGTCGAACGGGAAGCCGCCCGCGGCGAGCGGCCACGTGAGCGTCATGTGCAGCCCCGTCGCCGTGAGGATCGTGCCGAGCACGCCGAACGCGAGCGACCAGCCCTCGACGACGACCTTCCCCGGCGATCGGAGCAGCTCACGCCCGAGCATGACCAGCAGGATCAGCCCGGCGCCGACGGCGACGGACATCACGGTGTTGTACGTGGGCATCTGCGCCCAGTCGATGACGAGCCCCTCGGCGGCGACCATCTCTGTCCACTCCTCGTTCGTTCCCACGAGCCGCACTCACGACCCGAGGGCGATAACCATACGAACGTATAGGTTATTCCTCGCCCGCCGCACCGGGTCCGTCCGCACCCCCGGCGAAGAGACCCGCCCCGTCGAGGTGGAACCCTCCTCGGCCCGGAGCCGGTGGGTCGACCTCACTACGATGGCCGCGTGGACGAGGGAGCGGGGACCATCGACCGGGAAGCGCGGCGTGACGGGGAGAGCGCGGGGGCCGGGGCGGTCCACGACGCGACGCACGACGCGCCGCACGGCGCGCGCGCCACGGTGCAGGGACGCAGCGCGCAGCGGCAGCGCGCGATGGCCGAGGCGGCGGCGCACCTGCTCATCGAGGAGGGCTTCGGCGCCGTGACCCACCGCCAGGTGGCGCGGGCGGCGGGCGTGCCGCAGGGCTCGGCGTCGTACTACTTCCCGACGAGCGCGTCGCTGGTCTCGACGGCGGTCGAGGCCGCGGAGGACGTGCGCGCGACGGCGGCGCAGGAGCGGGCCGACGCGCTGTCGCGGGAGCCTCGTTCGAGCGCGGCGACGGCGCGCGAGCTCATCGAGACGCTGTACGCGCCGCACGTGGACGACACCGTGGTCGACGTGCGGCTGGACCCGATGCTGACGGCGATGCGCGACCCTGCGCTGCGGCCGATCATGCGCGCGTCGCGGCCGCGTCTGCTCGCCGCGGCGCAGACCGTGCTGGACGCGTCGGGCCACGCGCACGTGTCGGACGTCGACCTGGTGGCGCACGTCGTCGACGCGGCGCTGCTGTCCGCGGCGGCGGCGGAGGACGGGCGCGTGCTGGACCACGCGACCGAGACCGTCGCGCGCTTCCTGGACCACTGGCACTGAGGCGCACTAACTTACTTACCGGTTATTCAGTTTTGCCGGTAGAGTGGCCGCGCCCGGGCCTCCCGAGCGCGTGAGACGTGACCGCTCGACGCGCACCCGGGAACCGTCGCCGTCGCCGTGGAAGGACCGTCCGTGAGCACCCTCCCCTACCTCGACCCCGCTCTGCCCGTGGCCGACCGCGTCGAGGACCTCCTCGCGCGGATGACGCTCCCCGAGAAGGTCGGGCAGATGCTGCAGCTCGACGCGCGCGACGGCGTCGGGCCGGCGGTCCTGGACAAGCACGCGGGGTCGCTGCTGCACACGTCCCCGCAGAACGTGGTCGAGGCCCACGCGCTCACCGGGCAGACCCGGCTCGGCATCCCCCTGCTCGTCGCCGAGGACTGCATCCACGGCCACTCCTTCTGGGTCGGCGCGACGATCTTCCCCACGCAGCTCGGCATGGCCGCCACGTGGGACCCCGAGCTCGTCGAGCAGGTCGCCCGCGCCACGGCCGTCGAGGTCGCCGCGACCGGCATCCACTGGACGTTCTCGCCCGTGCTGTGCATCGCGCGCGACCTGCGCTGGGGCCGCGTCGACGAGACCTTCGGCGAGGACCCGTACCTCATCGGCGAGCTCGCGTCGGCGATGGTGCGCGGGTACCAGGGCGACGGCCTCGCGGACCCCACCGGCGTCCTCGCGACCGCCAAGCACTTCGCCGGCTACTCCGAGACGCAGGGCGGCCGCGACGCGAGCGAGGCCGACATCTCGCCGCGCAAGCTCCGGTCCTGGTTCCTGCCCCCGTTCGAGCGCGTCGCCCGCGAGGGCTGCGCGACCTTCATGCTCGGCTACCAGTCCATGGACGGCGTCCCGGTCACCGTCAACGGCTGGCTGCTCGACGACGTCCTGCGCGGCGAGTGGGGCTACACCGGCACGCTCGTGACCGACTGGGACAACGTGGGCCGCATGGTCTGGGAGCAGCACATCCAGCCCGACTACGTGCACGCCTCCGCCGCCGCCGTGCGCGCGGGCAACGACATGGTCATGACGACGCCGAAGTTCTTCGAGGGCGCGCTGGAGGCGGTCGCGCGCGGCCTCGTCGAGGAGTCGGCGATCGACGCGGCCGTGCGCCGCATCCTCACGCTGAAGTTCCGGCTCGGCCTGTTCGAGGACCCGCGGCGCCCCGACGTCGCGCGTCAGGAGGCCGTCATCGCCTCGGCGGAGCACACCGCCGTCAACCTCGAGGTCGCGCGGCGCTCCCTCGTCCTGCTCGCGAACGACGGCACGCTCCCCTTCACGGGCGGGCGCACGGTCGCCGTCGTCGGGCCGAACGCGGACGACGACCACACACAGCTCGGCGACTGGGCCGGCGCGTCGGGCCAGGCCGACTGGCTGCCCGACGGCCACCCGCGCGAGATGACCACGACCGTCCTCGACGGCTTCCGCGCCCTCGCCCCCGAGGGCTGGACCGTCACGCACGCGCGCGGCGCCGACATCCTCACGCTCGAGCCCGACCCGGAGGGCGAGCTGTTCCCCGACGGGCAGCCACGCCCGCAGGTCGTCGTGCCCGCGAAGCCCGACGACGCGCTGATCGCCGAGGCCGTGGCCGCGGCGCGCGACGCGGACCTCGTCGTCGCCGTCGTCGGCGACCGGATCGAGCTCGTCGGCGAGGGCAAGTCGACCGCGACGCTCGAGCTCGTCGGCGGCCAGGTCGCGCTGCTCGACGCGCTCGTCGCGACCGGCACGCCCGTCGTCGTGGTGGTCGTCGCGTCCAAGCCGCTCGTGCTCCCGCCGTCCGCCCACGCAGCGGCCGCGATCGTCTGGGCCGCGAACCCCGGCATGCGCGGCGGGCAGGCCGTGGCCGAGCTCGTGCTCGGGCAGATCGAGCCCGAGGGCCGGCTCCCGATCTCCTTCGCGCACCACGCCGGCCAGCAGCCCACGTACTACAACGTGGTCCGCGGCCAGCACGGCGACCGGTACGCCGATCTCACCCAGCGCCCCGCCTTCGCCTTCGGGGAGGGCCTGAGCTACACGACGGTCGACTACGCGGACCTGCGCGTCCTGGGCTCGGTGCACGGCCCCGACGACGTCGTCCGCGCCCAGGTCACGCTGACCAACACCGGCACGCGGCCCGTCCGCGAGACCGTGCAGGTCTACGTGAGCGACACCGTTACGTCGGTGACGTGGGCCGAGAAGGAGCTCAAGGCGTACCGCAAGGTCGCGCTCGCGCCCGGCGAGCAGGTGACGGTCGACCTCGAGGTCCCCGTCGCGGACTGCACGCTCGTCGACGCCCAGGGCCACCGGGTCGTCGAGCCGGGCGAGTTCGAGCTCCGCGTCGGCCCGTCGTCCCGCGAGGACGCGCTCCTGCGCGCGCCGTTCATCGTCAAGGGCTGAGAGCGGACCCGGTCCGCGAGACCAGCACACGACGACGCCCGGGCCATGGAGGCCCGGGCGTCGTCGTGTGCTGGACTGCTGCCGGTCAGGCGCCGGTCGCGACCCGCTCCGGCTCGACCGACGTCTCCTCGCGGTCGACCCGCGCCGCCCGCAGGCGGGACATGATCACCGCGCCGAACGCGATCGCCGCGGCGACCACGGCGATGCCGATGCGCAGCGCGTGGTTCGCGTCCGCCGGCACGCTCATCAGCACCACCGCGGGGGCGATGAGCACCGACACGAGGTTCATGACCTTGATGAGCGGGTTGATCGCCGGGCCGGCCGTGTCCTTGAACGGGTCGCCGACGGTGTCGCCGATGACGGTCGCCGCGTGCGCCTCGGAGCCCTTGCCCCCGTACGCGCCGTCCTCGACGATCTTCTTCGCGTTGTCCCACGCACCGCCCGAGTTGGCGAGGAACACCGCCATGAGCACGCCCGCGCCGATCGCCCCGGCGAGGAACCCGGCGAGCGGGCCGACGCCCAGGCCGAAGCCGACCGCGATGGGCGCGAACGCGGCGAGCAGGCCCGGCGTCGCGAGCTCGCGCAGAGAGTCGCGGGTGCAGATGTCCACGACCTTGCCGTACTCCGGGCGCTCCTGGAACGTCATGATCCCCGGGTGCTCGCGGAACTGGCGGCGCACCTCGAACACGATCGCGCCGGCGGCCCGCGTCACGGCGTCGATCGCGAGGCCGGAGAAGAGGAACACCGTCGCGGCGCCGAGGATCACGCCCACGAGCGTGATCGGCGAGATGATCTCGTAGTCGAGCATCGCCGTGACGAGGCCGCTCCCGACCGTCTGGACGTCCGCCATCGCGTGGCTCACGGCGTCGGCGTACGACCCGAACAGCGCGGTCGCGGCGAGGACCGCCGTCGTGATCGCGATGCCCTTGGTGATGGCCTTCGTCGTGTTCCCGACCGCGTCGAGGTCGGTGAGGATCTGCGCGGCCTCGTCGACATCGCTGCCACCGTCCCTGCTCTCCCCCACCGACATCTCGTAGATGCCCTGCGCGTTGTCCGAGACCGGGCCGAACGTGTCCATCGCGACGATGACGCCGACCGTGGTGAGCAGCCCGCACCCGGCGAGCGCGACGAGGAACAGCGCGAGCCACACCGAGCCGCCCGCGAGGAGGAACAGGCCGCAGATGGCGGCCGCGATCACGCCCGCCGTGTACACCGCGGACTCGAACCCGACGCCGATGCCGGACAGGACGACCGTCGCCGCGCCCGTGCGGGAGGTGGCGGCCACGTGCAGGGTCGGCTTGGACGTCGTGCCGGTGAAGTAACCCGTGATCCACAGGATGATGCCGGCGAGGACGATGCCGATGACGACCGCGAGGCTCGCGACGACGCGCGGGTCGGCCGCGAGGCCCGAGAGGTCGCCGAGGTCCGCGGTGCCGTCGAGCGCCGAGAACGACGAGGGCAGGTAGACGAACGCGGCGACCGCGGCGAGCACCGCACCGATGAGCGCGGAGAGGTAGAAGCCGCGGTAGATGGCCTTGAGCCCGTTCTCCTGGCCGCGGACGCGCGTGATGAAGACGCCGAGCACCGCGACGAGCGCGCCGATCGCGGTGACCACGAGCGGGAAGACGAGGCCCTCCTCGCCCATGGCCGCCTTGCCGAGGATGAGCGCCGCGACGAGCGTCACCGCGTACGACTCGAACAGGTCGGCGGCCATGCCCGCGCAGTCGCCCACGTTGTCGCCCACGTTGTCCGCGATCGTCGCCGCGTTGCGCGGGTCGTCCTCGGGGATGCCCTGCTCGACCTTGCCGACCAGGTCCGCGCCGACGTCGGCCGCCTTGGTGAAGATGCCGCCGCCGACGCGCATGAACATGGCGAGCAGCGCGGCGCCGAAGCCGAAGCCCTCGAGCACCGCCGGGGCGTCGCCCTTGTAGATCAGCACGACGCCCGCGGCGCCGAGCAGGCCGAGGCCGACGACCGACATGCCGACGACGCCGCCCGTCCGGAACGCGATGCGCGCGCCCTCGGTGCGTCCGCCGGGCCGGGTCGCGGCCGACGCGACGCGCACGTTGGCCCGCACCGCGAGCCACATGCCGAGGTAGCCGATCGCCGCCGAGAACCCCGCGCCGACGAGGAACGCCACCGAGCGCCCGACGCGGATGCCGCCGTCACCGGGCAGCAGGAACAGCAGGCCGAACACGATCACCGCGAACAGGGCGAGCGTGCGGAACTGGCGGCTCAGGTAGGCCCCGGCGCCCTCCTGCACGGCCTGGGCGATGTCCTGCATCTTCGCCGTGCCGTCCTCCGCGGCCAGGACCTGTCTGCGCAGGACGAACGCGAAGACCAGCGCGACGAGCGCGATCACCGCGATGACGGTGACGATGGTGAGACTTTCCGAACCGAGCGTGAGCATCCGTCCTCCTTGACGAACCGCGCGACCGTCGCGCCGGTCCCCTGCCGGAGCGATGGGGGTGAGTCTACGCACGTGTGGCGCACGTCACGACCACTCGTGCAGGACGTCACAAACACGGCGCGCCGACCGGCCCTGGGCCGCGCTGAACCGCGCTCTCCCGCCACCCCAACGAAACCCTCGACCCCGTCGTTGAGAAGGACAAGAGTGGTTCCACGAGCGGGGGAGGCGGTCGCGATGGCGCGATGGGAAGAGGTGCTGGACGAGATCGTCCGCACGCGGCGACGCGCCCTGGTGGGCTACGCCCATCTCCTGACCGGAGACGTCACGGAGGCGGAGGACCTCGTGCAGGACGCCCTGTTCCGGACGTTCCGGCGGGGCCGCGCGGCGACCGACTTCGCTCTCGCCGAGAGCTACGTCCGGCGCGCGGTCCTCAGCGGGTTCCTCGACGGCACCCGACGGCGGCGGCGCTGGGACGGCGTGCGCCACCTCCTCGCCCCGTCCGACCCGGCCGACCGCGTCGAACCGGTCGTCGAGGCGCGCGTCGACGTCGTCGAGGCGCTCGGCGTGCTGGCTCCCCGCGAGCGCGCGTGCGTCGTCCTGCGCCACTTCTCCGACCTCACCGTCCGGGACGTCGCGGAACGGCTCTCGCTGAGCGAGGGCACCGTCAAGCGGTACCTGAGCGACGCGAACGCCAAGCTCGCGGCACGGCTCGGCCCGCTGCGCGTCGCCGACGACGACCTGCCCGTCACGCCTCCCGTCCGCGGCACCGCCCCCTCCACCCCGCCCGCCCCGTCCGCCCCTGGAGGTGCGCGATGAACCGCCCCACGAACCCCGGCCCCGTCGACCTCGACGTCGTGCTGCGCTCGGTCGCCGACGAGGTGGTCCCCCGCACCGACGACGCGACGTCCGCCGGTCTCGTCCGCGACGGCGTGCGCCACGTCCGCCGGCGTCGCGCCGTGCTCGTCGGCACGGCCGCCGTGCTCGCCGTCGCCGCCGCGGGCGTCGGCGCGAACGCCCTGCTCGCCGAGGACCCTCGCCCCGTCCTGCCCGCTCCCGCCCCGAGCCCCGAGCCCACGCCGAGCCCGACGCCCACGTACCGGGCCGCGTTCCCCTCGCCCGTCACGACCGACGCGCTCCGGTGCGGCGCACCCGCACCCACGGCGACGGGCAGCGACCTGCTGGCGACGGCGTCGGTCGACCCGGCCGCCGTCACCGTCGCGTCCCCGGACCTCGTCGAGGTCACGGGCCGCGTGTCCGTCGACGCCGCCGCGCGCGTGAGCGCCCTGGACCCGGCCGGGCTCACCGGGTACGTCGTCGTGCAGGACGGGCTCGTGGTGTCGTCCGTGACGCCCACGAACCTCGACGGCGCGGCGCCGGTCGACCTCGCCGAGGGCGACGTGCTCGACCTCACCACGTCGGTCGACTCGTCCGCCTCGTGCGACCCCGCCGGCGTCACGGAGCACTCGCCGTCGCTCCTGCCGGGCGACTACGAGCTCGCGGTGGTCGTCCCCTGGGTCGTGTCGTCGTACGCGCTGGAGCGCGACGGTGCCTGGGGCGAGGCCGTGACCGCCGCCACCGGGTCGGGCGAGCCGCTGTTCGACGGTTGGCTCGTGACGCCGTCTGTCCCGTTCACGGTCTCGGCCGCCCCCGACGCTGAGCACTCAGCGCCCCCGGCGACCCCCGACCCGGTGCCCGGGGCCTTCACCGGCCCGACGACGACATTCCCCGCCGCGCCGTCGTACGAGGGCCTCCGGTGCGGCATGCCCGCCCCCTCCCCGACCGGCGACGAGCTCCTCGCACGGCTCGAGACCCCGGGAGCCCTCTCGGTGGCGAGCGGGACCGAGGTCACCCTCGCCGCCCGGCTCGCCGGGCTCCCCACGGCGCGCACCGAGACGGTCGACTTCCGCTGGCTCCGTGCGTACGTCGTCGCCCAGGACGGGGTCATCGTCAGCTCGACCGTGCCGGCCACCGACTCCGAGGCGTACGCCGTCCTCGAGCCGGGCGCGACCGAGCAGCTCGACCACGCCGTCACCACCGCGGTGGCGTGCGAGTGGGGGCTGCCCTCGGACGCGTCGCTGCCGCCCGGCGAGTACACCGTGCAGGTCGTGCACCCGTGGATGATCACGCGGTACTCGCTCCAGCAGCTCGACGGGTCGTGGGGCGCCGAGACCGCGAACGGGAGCCTCTACAAGGGCTGGCTCGTCTCGGCACCGGTCCGGCTGACGATCACCTGACCCGGCGCGGATCCGGGCCGGTCAGGGCCGGGCGTGCCCGTGCGGTGCGCCCGGCGTCGGCCGCTCCGTGCGGTGAGCACCCGCCGCGAGGCGGGCGACGACGTCGGGCCGGGTGAGCGGGAACAGGTGCCCCTCGCCCGCGAGGCCGACGCGCGGGACGGCGAGCCGGTCGGACAGCTCGCGCTGCTGCCGCAGGAAGCGCGCGCCCCCGCGCAGACCCGTGACGAGCAACGGGTCCGCCGCCGTGGACAGGGAGCGCCCTGAGTCGAGCAGCGCGCGCACGCGCGGCGCCTGCTCCCAGCTCGCGAACCACTCGTGGGCGAGCATCGTCCAGGTGCTCGCGCTCCCGTAGCGCACCCGCGCCACGTCGCGCGGGAGCGGGTCCGCGCGACGGGCGACGACCCGCACCGCCCCGCGTCGCAGGGCCGGTCCGGCCGTCCCGAGCGCGCTGCCGACCAGCGCAGCCAGCGCGTCCCCCGCCCGGGCGGTCGGCCGCCCCGGGTGCAGGGCCGGGAGGTGCGGCTCCCACGGGCTCGTCGGGTCCAGGAGCACGAGACGGCGCACCTCGTCCGGGTGGAGCAGCGCCCACTCCAGCGCGGCGAGCCCGCCCACGGAGTGACCGACGAGGCCCACCGGTCCGGAGCCGTCGACCCGCAGGGCCGTCCGCACCGCGTCGACCGGCCCGGTGACCGGGGTGCGCCACGCGTCGAGGACGCGGACGTCGTCGGTGCGCGCGGCGTCTCGGAGCTCGCCCACCAGCGGCGCGAAGTCCTCGGGCGTCAGCGCCAGCCCGGGCAGGACGACCCAGGTCGTCGCGCGGTCCGGCGCGTCCGCTCCTCGGCCTGCGCTCACGCACCCACCCTAGGGAGCGGGCCCGCGCCCCGCGCGGTACAACGTTTCGCGGGCGCCGCTCGTCTCAGAGTGCGACAAGACGAACGCACCCGCGACGTCCCACCTCGAGGAGGACCGTGCGACCAGCGACCGGCCAGGACCGCCCCGACGACGACCCGCTCACGGTGCTCGTGCGGGACCGCGGCAGCGCGCTCGTGGGCTACGCGTACCTCCTCACCGGGGACATCGCCGCCGCCGAGGACCTCGCGCAGGAGGCCGTGGTCCGCGTGTTCGTCCGGTCCCGTCGCCACCGGTGGCCCGACGCTCCCGAGTCGTACGTGCGCCGCGCCATCCTCTCGCTGTACGTCGACGGGTACCGGCGCTCCCGGCGCTGGCGCGACGTCGAGCACCTCGTCGCCGTTCCCAGGCACCGGGACGGACCGGCGGAGGCCGCCGACACCTCCGCCGACGTCCGCGACGCGCTACGAGCGCTCGCGCCGCAGGAGCGCGCGTGCGTCGTGCTGCGCTACTACGACGACCTCACCGTCCCGCGGATCGCCGAGCACCTCGGGCTCTCCGTGGGGACGGTCAAGCGCTACCTGCACAACGCCGTCGGCAAGCTCGAGACCCTCCTGGGTCCCCTCGACGACACTGCGGACGACGACACCGACGACCAGGTCGGGCTCGTGACACCCCACGCCCCGACCGCGCCTCGGAGGGCAGACGCATGACCCGCCTCGACGACTTCCTCCACGATCTCGCCGACACGCCACGACGCGAGGGCGTCGTGCTGCCGCTCGCCGACGTCCAGCACCGGGTCCGCCGCGGACGACGCGTCCGCCGCACCGCGACGGCCGGGATCGTGACGGCCGGCGTCGTCGGGGTCGGTGTCGCAGCCGCGGCGCTGGGACTCCCGGGATGGCGTGCCACCGAACCCCCGCCCGCGGCCACGTCCGCCCCTCCGGAGGTCGTCGCACCGCTCACCGGGACGACCGTGGCGTGCGGGACTCCCGAGGCGGACCTCGCCGCCACGACGACGCTCACGCTCACCGGGCCGGGCGGGGCCGGGGTCCTCGGCGTGCAGGACGGAGACGGTGACGTCGGGTCCCTCGAGCTCACGAACCACGGCGAGGAGCCGTTCGTCGCGGCGTCGAACGGATTCGCACGCACGGTGCTCGTCGACGACGCGGTGGTCGTCGCCGTGCCGATGATGGAGCCCGACCCGTTCCACGCGATCGACCTCGCGTCCGGGGAGCACCAGCCCTTCGGCATCACCCCGACGAGCCCGTGCGACGGCGGCGCGCTCGCGCCCGGCACCTACACCGGCTACTACGTGCTCCAGGTCGACGCGCTCGGGAGCACCGCCGACCTCGACGCCTGGGACGGCACCACCGGCACGTCCACGACGATCGTCAGCGCACCGTTCGAGGTCGTCGTCGGGTGACTCTTCCCGCCAGCGACCCGGGGTGAGGACCCCGCCGTGGGCGATGATGGGCGGGTGACCTCACCGACCACGCCCGCCGTGACCGACCCGACCCCCCACGAACGCGCGCGTGCGCACGCCCAGGACCTCGCGACCTTCGTCGAGGCGTCCCCGTCGTCCTACCACGCGGCGCACGAGGTCGCGCGCCGCCTGGAGGCCGTCGGCTTCGAACGGCTCGACGAGACGGCGGCGTGGCCGCCGGCGACCGGCAGCGAGGGCGACGGGCGCGCGGGCGGGCGGTACGTCGTCGTGCGCGACGGCGCCGTGATCGCGTGGGCCGTCCCCGCGGGCGCGACCGCGACGACGCCGTTCGCGGTCCTCGGCGCGCACACCGACTCACCCGGGTTCAAGCTCAAGCCGCGCCCGAGCGTGGGCCGCGAGGGCTGGTGGCAGGCGGGCGTCGAGATCTACGGCGGGCCGCTGCTCAACTCGTGGCTCGACCGTGAGCTGGAGCTCGCCGGGCGGCTGGTGACGTCCGACGGCGCGGAGCACCTCGTGCGCACCGGCCCGCTCCTGCGCATCCCGCAGCTCGCGATCCACCTCGACCGTGCGGCGAACGACGGGCTCACGCTCGACAAGCAGCAGCACACGCAGCCCGTGTGGGGGCTCGCGTCAGCGTCGGGACCGGCCGGGTCCGACGTCGCGGGCGCGGCGCACGGGACGAACGGCGGGGACGTGCTCGCCGAGCTCGCGCGCCACGCGGGCGTGCGCGCGAGCGAGGTCGCGGGGTACGACGTCGTCGTCGCGGACACGCAGCCGCCGCGCGTCTTCGGTGCGCACGACGCGTTCCTCGCGTCCGGGCGGCTCGACAACCTCCTCTCGGTGCACGCGGGGCTCGTCGCCCTGCTGGAGGTCGCGGGCCCGTCCGACCGACCCGTCGAGGGCGACGTGATCCCCGTGCTCGCGGCGTTCGACCACGAGGAGATCGGCTCGGAGTCGCGGTCCGGGGCGTCGGGCCCGTTCCTCGCGGACGTGCTCGACCGGATCGCGGCCGGCCTCGGCGCGACGCAGGAGGAGCGGCACCGCCAGCTCGCGGCGTCGCTGTGCGTGTCGAGCGACGTCGGGCACTCGGTGCACCCCAACTATCCGGAGCGTCACGACCCCGCGAACCGGCCGCTCGCGGGCGGCGGGCCGATCCTCAAGATCAACGCGAACCAGCGGTACACGACCGACGCGCACGGCGCGGCGGCCTGGTCCCGGGCCTGCGCGCGGGCCGGGGTGCCGAGCCAGGAGTTCGTGTCGAAGAACACCGTGCCGTGCGGCTCGACGATCGGCCCGCTCACGGCGACGCGCCTCGGCATCCGCACGGTCGACGTCGGCGTCCCCATCCTCTCGATGCACTCCGCGCGCGAGCTGACGGCGGTCGTCGACCCGTGGTACCTCTCCCGCGCGGTTGCGGAGATCTTCCGCGGCTGACCCCCCTCCCCCTCCTCCACCCGGCCGAACCGGTGGTCCTGGCTCGTCCCGCGCGTCGGACGGACCAGGACCACCTGTTCGGGCGGCCACGATCGCCTGGTCGGCGGTCGGAGGGGTCGCGGGGGCGGGGTCGGCGAGCGGGCTGATACGTCACTCACGTCCGGCGCGGGCGCGGACGCCGCGCAGCATCTTCTGCGTCATGAGGAAGCTCACGGGCTGGACCGCCTCGACGACGGCGCGGCCTGCGGCGCCGCGCGGGAGGTAGCGCTCGCGGACCAGCAGGCGTGAGCGCGGCACGCCGTCCTCGCCCGGCGGGAGCGGGCGGACGACGAACGCCCACGAGAACCGGAACGGCATCGTGTCCGGCTGCCCCGGGCCGGGCGTGCCGAGCAGCACGAGGTGCGATCCCGGCTCCAGCTCCGCGACGCGCAGCACGGCCTCGTCGGCGAGGTGGACGTCGTCGCCCACGGCCAGGTCCTGCCAGCGCTCCTCGATCGCGTCGGCGCTGCGGATGTCCAGGCCGACCAGGTTCTCCAGGGCGTCGTAGGAGTAGAAGCCGCCGCGGCCCTGGCCGAGCTGCACGAGCCACGGCCACACGTCCGCCGGTGGCGCGTCGATCGTGACGGCCCGCGTCGCGACGACGGCGCGCGCGTCCGGCACGAGGTCGTCGCCCGGCAGCACGCACTCGTGCTCGCCCTCCCAGGTGCCCCAGGTCTGGGTCATGCGCCGAGTGAGCAGGAGCGCCCCGACGGCGAGCGCCGTCGTCACCACGACCCGGACCCCGCGCACCGCTCCCATGCGTCGATCCTCGGCCGCGCGGCGCGCGCCGCGCGAGGGCCGGAAGTCCCGAGCGCGGCCGCCGTCGGCCGAAGGACGGGCCGGAGGTGGGAGACTCGGAGGCGTGCCGCACGCCCCCTCCCCCACCTCCCTGCGACCGACGAGCGCGGCCCTGCTCGACGTGCTGCGCGCGGGCGGGCGGCGCGACGAGCGGCTGCTGCACGTGCGCGAGCTGCCCGCTCGGGAGGGGGTGCAGGCCGACTGGCCGGGGTGGGCCGACGCGTCGCTCGTCGCGGGCTACCGCGCGCTCGGCGTCGAGCGCCCGTGGGAGCACCAGGTCGCCGCGGCCGACGCCGCCTGGTCCGGTCGGCACGTGGCGCTCGCCACGTCGACCGGGTCCGGCAAGTCGCTCGCGTTCTGGCTGCCCGCGCTCTCGGCGGTGCGGGCCGACGCCGCCGCGCGCGTCCTGGACCCCGGCCGCATCGAGTCGGTCGCACGCCGCGGCTCCGTGCTCTACCTGTCCCCCACCAAGGCGCTCGCCGCGGACCAGCTCTCAGGGCTCCAGCGGCTGCTCGACGCCGCCGGGACGCGCGACGTCCGGGTCGCGACGTGCGACGGCGACACCGGGCAGGACGAGCGGCGGTGGGTCCGCGAGCACGCCGACGTCGTGCTGACCAACCCCGACTTCCTGCACTTCGCGCTCCTGCCGTACCACCGCGGCTGGTCGCGGCTGCTGCGCGACCTGCGCTACGTCGTCGTCGACGAGGGCCACGCCTACCGCGGGGTGTTCGGCGCGCACGTCTCCCTCGTCCTGCGCCGCCTGCGGCGCCTCGCCGCGCACTACGCGCGCGAGGGCGACCGCCCGCCGACGTTCGTCGTCGCGTCGGCCACGACCGCCGACCCCGCGACGAGCGCCGCGCGGCTCGTCGGGGTCGAGCCCGACGACGTCGTGACCGTCGCGCGGGACACCTCGCCCGCGGGGCGCAAGACGTTCGCGCTGTGGGAGCCGCCCGTCGTCGTGGGATTCGACGCGACGTCCGCGGCCGGGCCCTCCGACACGCCCGCCGAGGGCCGCGAGGACGACCCGACCGTCCCGACGACGGTCGACGCCGCGGCGGAGCATCCCCGTCGGAGCGCGACGGCCGAGGTGGCGGACCTGCTCGCGGACCTCGTCATCGCGGGCGCGCGCACGCTCGCGTTCACCCGCTCGCGTCGCGGCGCGGAGTCCGTCGCGGTGCAGACGCAGGACAGCGTGCGCGTCGTCGACCCGCGGCTCGTGCGGCGCGTCGCCGCCTACCGGGGCGGCTACCTGCCCGAGGAGCGGCGCGAGCTCGAGGACGCCGTGCGCGCGGGCGACGTCCTGGGCCTCGCGACGACCAACGCGCTCGAGCTCGGCGTGGACATCTCCGGGCTCGACGCCGTCCTCATCGCGGGGTGGCCCGGCACGCGCATGTCGGTGTGGCAGCAGGCGGGACGCGCCGGGCGCGCGGGGGCCGACGGACTCGTCGCGTTCGTCGCCCGGGAGGACCCGCTCGACACCTTCCTCGTGCACCACCCCGAGGCCGTGCTCGACGCCCCGCTCGAGGCGACCGTGTTCGACCCCGCGAACCCCTACGTCCTCGCGCCCCACCTGTGCGCGGCCGCTGCCGAGAACCCCCTGCGGTCCGACGACCTCGCGGCGTTCGGCGACCCCGACGCGGTGCGCGGCCTGCTCGACGTGCTCGTCGCCCGGGGCGCGCTGCGCCGTCGTTCCTCCGGGTGGTACTGGACGCACGCGCAGCCCGCGTCGGGCATGACCGACCTGCGCGGCTCGGGCGGCGCGCCCGTGCGGGTCGCCGAGGCCCGCACCGGCCGGCTGCTCGGCACGGTCGACGCGGCGTCCGCGGACGGGTCCGTGCACGACGGCGCGGTGTACGTCCACCAGGGCCGCACCTACGTCGTCGAGCACCTCGACCTGACCGACCACGTCGCGCTCGTGCGCCGCCAGGACGTCGACCACGGGACGTGGTCCCGGTCCACGACGTCCATCACGATCGTCGACGAGCCCGCGGACGGGGACGTCGCCGCCGGACGAGAGGTCGTCGAGCGGTCCTGGGGGCCCGTCGGCTGGGGGTACGGCCCGGTCGACGTGTGCTCGCAGGTCGTGAGCTTCCAGCGCCGACGGCTCCCGGACATGCAGGTGCTCGGCACCGAGACGCTCGACCTCCCCGAGCGCACGCTGCCGACCATGGCCGTCTGGTGGACGGTCCCCGCGTCCGTGATCGAGGAGGCGGAGGTCGACGCCGACGAGCTGCCCGGCGCCCTGCACGCCGCCGAGCACGCGTCCATCGGCCTGCTCCCCCTCCTCGCGACGTGCGACCGCTGGGACCTCGGCGGCGTCTCCACCGCCCTGCACGCCGACACCGGCGAGGCGACCGTGTTCGTCCACGACGCCTACCCCGGCGGAGCGGGCTTCGCCGAGCGCGGGTACGAGCTCGGCGCGACGTGGCTGCGCGCCACGCGCGACGCCATCGCGCGCTGCCCCTGCCACGACGGCTGCCCGGCGTGCGTGCAGTCCCCCAAGTGCGGGTCGTACAACGCCCCGCTCGAGAAGGCCGCCGCCGTCCGCCTGCTCGACGCCGTCCTCGCCCACGCCCCCACCCCGTAGAACCGTGGTCGCGCGAGGTAGAGCCCTGGTTTGCGCGAGGTAGAACCGGGTTTCTGTGCCCGACGCCGCGTGGTCGCCTGGGCCGGTCAGGGTGGGTGGTCACCGCGACCAGGGCGCTCGTTCAGCGTGCGGTCGCCGGGCCGGCGCGGGCGGCAGCCGTCGCCCGGCCCAGCGCGACGCCGAGGACGGTGACGCCGGCGGTCGAGGCGACGTCGACCCGCACGACCCCGCCGCCCTGCTCTGCGCACGCGGTGACCGCCACCGCGTTGCGGGCCGCGACCTCACGGGCGCGGCTGCAGGGCTCCCAGCCGTCGCGGGCGGCCGTTGCCGCCGCGAGCGCCGCGAGGTCGGCGCCGGTCTGAGCCGCCCCGCGGGCCGCCTGGGCGTGCGCGAGCGCGCCCAGCCCGAGGGCGAGCACGAGCACGACGGCGACGATGCCGAGCACCAGCACCGTGCCCGCGCCGCGCTCCGCGTCGGGCGCCTCGTCGTGCCGCCCGGCCCCGGCCAGGGCAGCGCGGCGACCGGCACGGCGCCTCGCCCGCGCACGCGCGGCCGCGTCTCGCCGGACGGCGGCCCGCTCCCGGGTCATGGCTCGACCCACGCGACGGCCTCGCCGCTCGCGCGCAGTGGCGACCCCGAGAGCCACCCACCGACGACGGGCGTCGTGACCCGGACCTCGACCCACGGGTCGCCGCGCACGACGCCGACGGTCGCGTCGTCCCCCGCCACCCGGAGCGCCGTCGCGCGCACGGTCGCGTCGTCCTCGCCGATCGCCGCCGCACGGGCTGCGGCCCTCGCCGCGTCGGCGGAGCGCATCTGGGCGCCCGCCGCCGCGGCGAGGGTGAGGACGACGACGAGGACGAGGACGACCGCCGGCAGCGCGACGGCGAGCTCGGCCGTGACCGCACCCCGCTCCCGATCGCCGCGCGACCGGACCTCCGGCGAGCGCAGCGCCCGCGACCGGAAGCTGCGCCACGCACCGGTGCCCGCGCCTGCGTCCTGTCGCACGGCTCAGCCCAGCGACAGCGCGCTGCGCACGATGCCGAGCAGCAGCTCGCGCACCTCGCCGCTCTTCAGCACGACGATGAGCAGCCCGGCAAAGCCCGCCGCCGCGACCGTCGCGATCGCGTACTCGGCGGTCGCAAGGCCGGACTCGGCGTCCTGCCCCGTGCCGTCGCCCGTGAGGCGCGCGAGCACGCGCCGTACATGTCCTGCCATGGGTGCTTCCCCCTTCTCGTGGCCCGCGGTCGCGGGCGTGCGGCGCCACCGTGCCGCACGCAGGCGTGCTCACGTAGGGATCCGACTATCGATGGTGGACGGGACCCTCTCGATCCGGGCCTGTGGACGCCCACGCGCGTAGCATCCTGGCGTGGCACGAGCGTCGGAGGAGGGTGCGGCGCGGACGACGCGCCTCGACCGCGCGCGCCTGGCGGCCCTCGCCGGCGGAATCCTGTGCGTCGTCGTTGCCGTCCTGGTGGCGCTCGCCCCGACCGCCGTCGTGCGCTACCGGCACGCGAACGACGGTTCGATCGCCTGCCTGCTGGAGCAGCAGGCGCCACCCAGGTTCGACGGCTACACCGACCGCGTGGTCGGACGGTTCACGCTCCTGCCGGCCCGCCTCGACTGCACGTGGCATCTACCGGACGGCCGCGAGGTGCACACGTCCCGCACGGTCCTCCCCGGCATCACGACCGCCGCTCTCGTCCTGGGCGGGGTGGGGGTCTCAGGACTAGTGGTCGCAGGGCTCCGCGTCACCCGCCGGGAGCCGTCCGCGTAGCAGGGAGCCGAGGCTCACCGTCCGCCCACCAGACCTGACCCCAGCGAGACGAGGACGGGGACGAGCCCGACGAGCACGAACGCCGGGAGGAAGCAGGCGCCGAGCGGGAGGACGAGGTGCACGGCGAGGCGCGCCGCGGCGGCCTTGGCAGCGGCGGTCCGGTCCTGGCGCGACGCCTGCGCCGCGGCGCGCAGCGCGGGCGCGGGCGCTGCGCCGTGCAGCCAGGCCGGACGCAGCGCGCGCTGCACGACCGCGAGCCGCGGCGGGGCCGTCGCCCAGGCGGCGTCCCACGACGCGCCGAGGAGGAGGGCAGCGCCCGCGGCCCGCAGCGCGGCACCCTCACGACCACCGACGCTCGACCCGACGACGTCCAGGGCGCGCGGCACCGCGGCGCCGGACCGAACCGCGGCCGCGAGGAGCTCGAGGAGCACGCCCGTCTCGAGGGGCCCGGCGTCCTCCGCGCGCTCCCGCCCTCCGCGCCCGGCCCTCCGCGTCCCCACATCCCCCGTCCCGTCAGGGCTTCCGGCCGCACCGTCCTGCTGGGCCACAGCGCCGGCCCGTCGCACGACGGCCGCCCGCGCCGCCCACCACGGCGTCGTCGCCGCCAGGACCCACGCCGTCACCAGGAGCGCGCTCACCGGTCCTCCCCCGCGGCGCGTGCCCGCTCGACGAGCCGCCCGGACCACGTGCGTCCCGCGAGCAGGAGCAGGAGCCCGAGGAGCACCCCGACGGACCCGATGCCGCCGTCGGTCGCGGTGCCGAGCGGGTCGGCGCCGAGGACGTAGCCCAGCAGGACGCCCACGGCCGGGAGCCACAGGAGCACGCGCGCGGTCGCCCGCGGCCCGGCGAGCGCGGCGTCCCGCTCCGCGCGGGCCTCCGCGTCCGCCGCCACGGAGGCCGCGACCTCGTCGAGCACCGGGGCCAGCGGTGCGCCCACCTCGACCGCCAGCCGGCAGGCCGCCACGAGGGCGCGCGCGGTGGGCAGCCCGCCCACGTGCGGCGCGAGGTCGACGACGCGGGGGACGCCCGCGGCGTCGACCCGCACCCCGAGGGCCCGCTCCCACGCGGCACCGGGCGCGGCCCCGGACCGCAGGAGCGACCCCACCTGCGTCACGACGACGCGCACGAGCTCCGGCACGGCCTGTGCCCGGGACCGGCCCCGCAGGTGCAGCCGTCGCCCGGGCCGCGGCGACCACGGGCCGACGACGCCGCGGGCCCGGCGCCCGCCCCGCGCCGTCGCGCACCAGACCGCGGCACCGACCAGCGCACCCACGAGGACCGTCACGTCGACCTCACGCGCACCACCGCGCCACGAGCTCGTCCCAGGCCGGGCCCGCGACGGGCCCCTCGTCCTCGCCGGAAGACCCACCGCGCGGAACCGCCCCGTCCCACGAGCCCGCGACGTCGACCCGGAGCCCGGCCCGGACGTCGCCTCGCACGACACCGATCTGGGCGAGCACGCGCCGGGTCGTGCCGCCCGCGCGCACGCGGCGCAGGTGCAGCACCACGTCGAGCCCGCCGACGGCCTGCGCCGCCACGGCGGCACGGTCCATCCCCGCGAGGGCCGCGAGCGCCTCCAGGCGGGCGGGGATCACCTCGACGTCGTTGGCGTGGATGGTCGCCAGCCCGCCCTCGTGGCCGGTGTTGAGCGCCATGAGCACCTCGCGGACCTCCGCACCGCGGCACTCGCCCAGCACGATGCGGTCGGGTCGCATCCGCAGCGCGGCGCGCACGAGGTCGGCGAGGTCGACGCCGCCCGCGCCCTCGACGTTCGCCCGGCGTGCGGTGAGCGGGACGACGTGCGGGTGGTCCGGGTCGAGCTCGCGCGCCTCCTCGACGCAGACGATGCGCTCGTCGGGCGGGACGAGCGCGAGCAGCGCGGCGAGCAGCGTCGTCTTGCCGGTCCCGGTCCCACCGGAGACGAGCACGCTCGCGCGCGCCGCGACGAGCCCGCGCAGGACCGGCTCCCAGTCGCGCGGGACCGTGCCGGACGCGACGAGGTCGGCCAGGCCGAACGTCCGCGTCCGCAGCACGCGCAGCGAGATCACGGCCCCGGCCCCGCACACGGGCGCCACCACCGCGTGGAGGCGCGTCCCGTCGGGGAGCCGGGCGTCGACCACGGGCGAGGCGTCGTCGAGGCGCTGGCCGCCCGCGGCGGCGAGCCGCACGGCCAGCGACCGCACGGCCTCCGGCCCTCCGAGCGGGACGACGACGCGTTCGAGCCCGGCGCCGCGGTCGACCCAGACCTCGTCGGGCCCGTTGACGAGCACGTCGGTCACCCCCGGCTCGTCGAGGTAGCGCTGGAGCGGTCCGGCGCCGAAGATCTCCGCGTGCGCCGTGCGCGTCAGCTCCCGCAGGGCGGTCGTGCCGAGCACGCGCCCGGACGCCCGCAGCGCGTCGGCGACGGCCGCGTCGTCGGGTCCCGCCGAGCCCGGGCCAGGCTCCGCGCCGGCCCGCACGAGGCGGTCCCGGACGCCGTCCAGCAGCGGGCCGCGCCCCCGTTCCGAGCGTCCCGGCTTGGCGTCGCGCCCGCTCACCCGAGGCTCCCCGCGTACCGCGCCGCGAGGTCACGTCCCGCGCGGACGACCGGCCCGCGCCCGACGCACGGGCCCTGGCCGCGCTCGATCGCTCCGGCGAGGCCCCGGTCCCAGCCGACCGTCGTGGCGACCCCGAGCCCGACGGCGTCCGCGACCTCGCCGCCGGACAACCGCCCCGGAGCCGGCCGGCGCAGGACGAGCGCCGCCGGACCGGGGACCCGGTCGCGCACCGCCGCCGCACCCGCGACGCCGGCCACGTCGAGCGGCGTCACGACCAGCACCTCGTCGCACGCGCCGAGCAGCCCCGCGCCCGCGGCACCGGACCCGAGCGCGGCGCGGTCGACGTCGAGCACGAGCACCCCCGACCGGCCGGACGTGGCCTCGGCGAGCGCCGCCACGACGTCTGCGAGCGCCGCGGGCTCCGGGCCGCCGCCGCGCTCGGTGCTGACGACCGGGACCGTGCCCCACCGCGGCAGGCGTGCGAGGAGGTCCTCGCCGTCGAGCCGGCCGCGCGCGTCGGCGAGGTCGGGCCAGCGCACGCCCGGGTCCTGCTCGATGCCGAGCAGCACGTCGAGCCCGCCGCCCACGAGCGCGAGGTCGACCAGGCAGGTGGGGGCGCGCCGTCGTGCCACCGCCCGGGCGAGCGAGGAGGCGACCACGCTCGCCCCCGCGCCGCCGCGCGCTCCCACCACCGCCACGACCGTCCCGCCCATCGCGTCCTCCCCTACCGCCCGTCGACCGGCGCCCCACCCTGCCGTGGCCGGGCGGGCGGCGTCGGGCGGGACGTACCACCTGTGGACGGGTGCCTCGGCGAGCGCTCCTGTGGACGGCCACGTTGCGCGGCTAGGCTCGCGACCGTGACTCCGCTCCTGGACCCGACGGACCCGCCGCGCGCCGGCCGGGTCGCCGCGTTCTTCGACCTGGACAAGACGATCATCGCGACGTCGTCGGCCGCGGCGTTCTCCCGGCCGTTCTTCGCCGGCGGGCTCATCAACCGCGGGGACGTGCTGCGCAGCGCCTACGCGCACTTCCTGTTCATGGTGGGCGGTGCCGACGCGGACCAGACCGAGCGCATGCGCGCGCACCTGTCGAGCCTCGTGACCGGGTGGGACGTCGCCACGGTGTCGCGCATCGTCGAGGAGACGCTGCACGAGCACATCGACCCCGTCGTCTACGCGGAGGCGGTCGAGCTGATCGAGTCCCACCACGAGCACGGGCACGACGTGGTCATCGTGTCCGCCTCCGGGAGCGAGGTCGTCGAGCCCATCGCGGCGGTGCTGGGCGCCGACCACGCGATCTCGTCGCGCATGGCCGTCGAGGACGGCCGGTACACGGGCGCGATCGACTTCTACGCGTACGGCGAGAACAAGGCGGCCGCGATCCGCGAGCTCGCCGCGCGCGAGGGGTACGACCTGGAGGCGAGCTACGCCTACTCCGACTCGGTGACCGACGCGCCCATGCTGGGCGCGGTCGGGCACGCGTTCGTCGTCAACCCCGACCGGACGCTGCGCCGGCTCGCCGCCGAGCACGGCTGGGGCGCCCTGACGTTCTCGAAGCCCGTCGCGCTGCGCTCCCACCTCGCCGGCTCGACGCCGCTCCTCGCCGCGGCGGGGGTCGTCGCGCTCGGCGTCGTGGCGTGGCTGGTGTGGCGCACCCTGCGCCGGCGGCGCTAGGACCGCCCGCCGCGAGATAGCGACCCCCGGCCGAGATAGCGACTCCCAGCATGATCCAGAAGGGTTTCGGCGCCGGGGATCGCTATCTCGCGGTCCTGATCCGGACGTCCCGGACCAACCGCACCCGGGCGTTCGAACGGTCGTAGAACAGGGTGTGGAAGTCGCGGCCGACGGGTTGCGCTCCCCGCCCGCCCGGGCTGTGATGGAGGGACAACAGCATCTCGGCGGTACCCACGCGCAGGAAGTCCACGTAGGGACTCGCTGACCGGACGAGACCCGGCCACGACGGCCACCTCGCGCCGTTGCAGCGGACACGGTTGCACGCCTGATAGCCGCCGCGATGCTGGCGGGACGGCGCTCCTGACGGGGCGCCGTCGTCGTGCCGGGCGCGTGGTCGCCGCGCGATACTGGAGCCCATGACGTCAGCGCCGAGTGTCTCCTCCTCCATCACCGTCCGCCTGCAGGTCGAGGCGCGCCCCACCGCCGTGAGCGAGCTGACGACGGCGATCGAGCACACGGGCGGGATCGTCTCCGCCCTCGACGTCACGGCGTCGGGCCACGAGCGCATCACGGTCGACGTCACGGTCGCGACGCGCGGCGAGGAGCACGCCGGGCAGATCGTGGAGGCGCTGCGCGCGCTGCCGGGCGTCGTCGTGGACCGCGTCTCCGACCGCACGTTCCTGCTGCACCTGGGCGGCAAGCTGCAGATCGAGTCCAAGGTGCCGATCCGCAACCGCGACGACCTGTCGATGATCTACACGCCCGGCGTCGCGCGCGTGTGCGAGGCCATCGCCGCCAAGCCCGACGACGCCCGCCGCCTCACGATCAAGCGCAACACCATCGCGGTGGTCACCGACGGCTCGGCGGTGCTCGGGCTGGGCGACATCGGCCCGCTCGCCTCGCTGCCCGTCATGGAGGGCAAGGCCGCGCTGTTCAAGCGGTTCGCGGACATCGACGCCTTCCCGATCGCGCTGGACACGACCGACGTCGACGAGATCGTGCGGACCGTCAAGGCCATCGCGCCCGTGTTCGCCGGTATCAACCTCGAGGACATCTCGGCGCCGCGCTGCTTCGAGATCGAGGCGCGGCTGCGCGCCGAGCTCGACATCCCGGTGTTCCATGACGACCAGCACGGCACGGCGATCGTCGCGCTCGCGGCGCTGACGAACGCGCTCAAGGTCGTCGGCAAGGAGCTGTCCGACGTGCGCATCGTCCTGTCGGGCGCGGGCGCCGCCGGGACCGCGGTGCTCAAGCTGCTCCTCGCGGCGGGCGCGCACGACGTCGTCGTCGCGGACGTCGAGGGCGTCGTGCACCCGGCGCGACCGGGGCTGTCGCCGTCGCTCGCGTGGACCGCCGTCAACACCAACCCGCGCCACGTCACGGGGACGCTGCGCGAGGCCGTCGTCGACGCGGACGTCTTCATCGGCGTGTCCGCGCCCGACGTCCTCACCGGCGACGACGTCGCGCGCATGGCGCCCGGCGCGATCGTCTTCGCGATGGCGAACCCGCGCCCCGAGGTGGACCCGGACGACGCGGCGCGGCACGCGGCGATCGTCGGCACCGGGCGCTCCGACTTCGCGAACCAGATCAACAACGTCCTCGCGTTCCCGGGCGTGTTCCGCGGCCTCCTCGACGCGCAGTCGCACCGCATCACCGACGGGATGCTGCTCGCCGCGGCGCGCGCCCTGGCGTCCGCGATCCACGAGGACCAGCTCAACCCGACCTACATCATCCCGAGCGTGTTCAACCCCGAGGTGACGTCGCTCGTCGCCGCCGCGGTCGAGCGCGCCGCGCGCGAGGCGGACGCGACCGAGCCCGCCGCGCTCACCGGCGGGCTCCCGCGCGTCGCGTCCGCGACAGCATCCCCGTCGGCCTCGCCGGCCCCGACCACCCCGGAGGCCTGACCCGTGCAGCGCGTCACCACCCGCAACGCCGCGTTCCAGCAGTGGGAGGCGCTGCTCACCAACCGCACCAAGAGGCACCGCGCGGGCGAGACGCTCGTCCAGGGGGTGCGGCCGATCACGCTCGCCGTCGAGTCGGGCTGGACGGTGCGGACGTGGCTCGTCGACGCGGACCGGTCGCTGTCGGGCTGGGCCCACGCGATGCTCGACCGGGTGCGGACCCGGCGGTTCGCGGTGTCGTCGGAGCTCATGCGCGAGCTCGGCGGCAAGGACGACGACGCGCCCGAGCTGCTCGCGGTCGTCGCGACGCCGCCCGACGACCTGGGGCGGATCACCGTGGGCGGCCGCGCCTCCGGGGAGGACGCCGCGTTCCTCGGCGTCGTGCTCGACCGCCCCACGAGCCCGGGCAACGTCGGGACCGTCGCGCGCTCGCTCGACGCGTTCGGCGGCGGCGGGCTGGTCGTCGCGGGGCACGCCGCGGACCCGTACGACCCGCGCGCCGTGCGTGCCAGCACCGGCTCGATCTTCTCCGTGCCGACCGTGCGCGTCCCCGCGGGGCGCGACGTCCTCGACTGGGTCGCCGCGCAGCGGTCCGCCGGGGTCCCACTGACCCTGCTCGGGACGGACGAGGACGGCGACGTCGAGCTCGCGGACCACGACCTCACCGGCCCGACGCTCGTCCTCACCGGCAACGAGACGTCCGGCCTCAGCGCCGGGTGGCGCGAGGCGTGCGACGTCATGGTGAGCATCCCGATGCTCGGCTCGGCGAGCTCGCTCAACGCCGCGAGCGCGACGACGGTCGTCCTGTACGAGGCGGTCCGGCAGCGCCGGGCGCGCTGACGCTCTCACCCGGGAGCAGCCTCTGCTGCACCGCCGACAGCCGGTGCCGGGCATTTGCGAGCGGTCCCGCCGAATGGTGGACTCCTGTGACCGCGCTCACGACAACGGGTCTAGACTCCCCAAGGTCGGGGCCCACCATCGTGGGCGTCCGACCGTCCTGCGTCCGCCGCCGCTCCCTCGGCGACCCACGCACGGGCGCCGCACCAGAGTCGATGCGCACCGGAGGTCAGCGTGCCAGAGAACGAGTCCACCACCGCGGCGGCGGACACCACCCCCAGCCTGGAGAACCTCCTCCACGAGACCCGGAGCTTCCCGCCGAGCCCGGAGTTCGCCGCGCAGGCGAACGCGAAGCCCGAGCTCTACGAGGAGGCGCAGGCCGACCGGCTCGCGTTCTGGGCACGGCAGGCGAACGACCTCGTCACCTGGCGGACGCCGTTCACGGAGACGCTCGACTGGTCGCAGGCGCCGGTCGCGCGCTGGTTCGCGGACGGCACGCTGAACGCCGCGTACAACGCGGTCGACCGCCACGTCGAGGCGGGCCTGGGCGACCGGGTCGCGATCCACTTCGAGGGCGAGCCCGGCGACACGCGCACCGTGACGTACGCGGAGCTGCAGCGCGACGTGTCGCGCGCGGCGAACGCGCTCGCCGCGCTCGGCGTCGAGACGGGCGACCGGGTCGTCATCTACCTGCCGATGATCGTCGAGGCGGTCGTCGCCATGCTCGCGTGCGCACGGATCGGCGCGCCGCACTCGGTCGTGTTCGGCGGGTTCTCCGCCGACGCCCTGCGCAGCCGCATCGCCGACGCCGAGGCGAAGCTCGTCATCACGGCCGACGGCGGGTACCGCCGCGGCGCGGCCTCCGCGCTCAAGCCCGCGGTCGACGAGGCGCTCGCGCCCAAGGAGGGCGCGGACCCGACGACGGTCGAGCACGTGCTCGTCGTGCGCCGCACGGGTCAGGACACCGCCTGGACCGAGGGCCGCGACGTGTGGTGGCACGACGCGCTCGAGTCGGCCGACACGACCCACACGCCCGTCTGGGTCGAGGCCGAGCACCCGCTGTTCATCCTCTACACGTCCGGCACGACCGGGAAGCCCAAGGGCATCCTCCACACGACCGGCGGCTACCTCACGCAGTCCGCGTACACGCACCGCAACGTCTTCGACCTCAAGGCCGAGAGCGACGTCTACTGGTGCACGGCCGACATCGGGTGGGTCACCGGCCACTCCTACGTCGTCTACGGGCCGCTGCTCAACGGCGCGACGCAGGTGATCTACGAGGGCACGCCCGACTCCCCGCACCAGGGCCGCTGGTGGGAGATCGTCGAGAAGTACAAGGTCTCGATCCTCTACACCGCGCCGACCGCGATCCGCGCGTGCATGAAGTGGGGCGAGGAGATCCCGGCGAAGTTCGACCTCTCGTCGCTGCGCGTCCTCGGCTCGGTGGGCGAGCCCATCAACCCCGAGGCGTGGATGTGGTACCGCCGCGTCATCGGCGGCGACCGCACGCCCATCGTGGACACCTGGTGGCAGACGGAGACGGGCACGATCATGATCTCCCCGCTCCCCGGCGTGACGGCCGCCAAGCCGGGCTCCGCCCAGGTGCCGCTCCCGGGCATCGTCGCGGACGTCGTCGACGACGAGGCGCGCTCGGTGCCGAACGGCGGCGGCGGGTACCTCGTGCTGTCCGAGCCGTGGCCGTCGATGCTGCGCGGCATCTGGGGCGACCTCGAGCGTTTCAAGGACACCTACTGGTCACGCTTCCCGGGGATCTACTTCGCGGGCGACGGCGCCAAGAAGGACGAGGACGGCGACATCTGGCTCCTCGGCCGCGTCGACGACGTCATGAACGTCTCGGGCCACCGCCTGTCGACGACCGAGATCGAGTCGGCGCTCGTGTCCAACGAGATCGTCGCGGAGGCCGCGGTCGTCGGCGCGAGCGACGACCTCACGGGCCAGGCCGTCGTCGCGTTCGTCATCCTGCGCGGCGAGCACGCGGCGAAGGCCGCGGACGCCGAGGGGGCCGCCGCCGTGCAGACCGACCTGCGCAACCACGTGGCGAAGGAGATCGGCCCGATCGCCAAGCCGAAGCGCATCCTCGTCGTGCCGGAGCTGCCCAAGACCCGGTCCGGCAAGATCATGCGCCGCCTGCTGCGCGACGTCGCGGAGAACCGCACCGTCGGCGACGCGACGACCCTCGCCGACTCGTCGGTGATGGACCTCATCTCGGCCGGCCTGCAGAAGCCGTCGTCCTCGGAGGACTGACCGGCCTCCGCCGACCACGGGGTCGGTGTCGTTCTCGCGGGGAGAGCGACACCGACCCCGTCCGGACCCGGTCGCCCTCCCGCGCTCGGCGGTCGATATGCCCGTGCCCGGCGTCCCGCGGACGGCGTAGCGTCGGGACGTGCCACCCGTTCCCGCGGCCGACGGTCGCGCCCTCCTCGTCGAGCAGCTCGACCTGCGCAGCGACTGCGCGCGCTGCACCGGCCTGTGCTGCGTGGGGCTGCACCTCGTGCGCTCCGCCGACTTCGCGATCGACAAGCCCGCGGGCGCCCCGTGCCCGAACCTGCGCGACGACTTCGGCTGCGGCATCCACGCGCGGCTGCGCGAGTCCGGGTTCCCCGGCTGCGTCGCGTACGACTGCCTCGGGGCCGGCCAGCGGGTGACGGCGGCCGTCCGGTCCGCGCACGACGGTGCGACGTGGCGCGACGACCCCGCCGCCGCCCGCGACGCGTTCGCGGCGCTCCCCGTCGTCACGCAGCTCCACGAGCTGCTCTGGTACCTCGCCGAGGTGCTGACGCTGCCCGCCGCCGCGCCCGTGCACGACGACGCCCGGCGGGCCCTCGACCGGACCGCGCCCCTCGCGGAGCTCGCGCCGGCGGACCTCCTCGCGCTCGACGTCGGCGCCGTCCGTCGTGACGTCGGGCCGCTGGTCGACCGCGCGAGCGCGCTCGTGCGCGACACGGCCCGGCGCGCCGCGTCGCGCCGTCCTCCCCGTCCGGACGGAGCGGACACCGGGTCGCGGGCGGCACGCGGCGGACGACACGCCGAGGGGCACGACCGGGGGAAGCCGGGGCACGCCGTCGGGCACCGGGTGCCGGACGGCAGCGCGCGCCGCCGCCTGCGGCCGGGTGCGGACCTCGTCGGCGCCGACCTGCGCGGGCTCGACCTCACCGGGTCCGACCTGCGGGGCGCGCTGCTGCTGGGCGCCGACCTGCGCGACGCCCGGCTGGACGCCGTCGACCTCCTCGGCGCGGACCTCCGGGGAGCCGACGCGCGCGGTGCCGACCTCGCGCATGCACTCTTCCTCACCCCGGCGCAGGCCGGCGCCGTCCGCCGGGACGAGCGCACGACCCTCCCTGCCACGCTCCACCCCTGACCCGGGCGCACCGCGACATCGGCACTCCCTGTCGAGATCGGCAGCCGCGACTGCCGATCTGGACCGGGAGCGCCGATCTCGGCGGCCGTCGGCGCGGACGCAGTCGGCTCGACCGCCGTCAGCGCAGGGTGGCCCGCCGTGCCAGCGGGGCTGCGAGCACCGCGCACACGGCGACGAGGACCGCCGCGCCCCAGGCGAGCGAGCCGTACGACGAGAACCCGATGATCGCTCCGGCGAGGATGCCGCCGACGGCACCGCCCGTGTTCATCGCGAGGTCGGAGAGCCCCTGCACGGACGTGCGCGACGGCCCGGGCGTCGCGTCGACGAGCAGCGCCGACCCGGCGACGAGCCCGCACGACCAGCCGAGCCCCAGGAGCACGAGGCCGACCGTCAGCCGCGCGGAGTCCTCCCCCGGCGCGCCTGCGACGACGACCGCGGCCGCGAGGAGCAGCGCGCCCCCGACGTAGAGGACGCGCGCGTGCCCGACCCGGTCCGCGAGCCACCCCACGACCGGGCTCAGCGCGTACATGCCCGCGATGTGCGCGCTGATGACGAGCCCGACGACCTGGAGCGTCGCGCCGCCGTGGTTCATGTGGACGGGCGTCATCGACATGAGCCCGACCATGACGAGGTGGCTGAGGACGATCGCCCCGAGGGCGAGGCGCGCCGTCGGGCTGGCCGACACGACGGCCCACCCGGCGCGCAGGCCGTCGCGCCACGACGATCCCTTGCCGTCACCCGGTCCGGCCCCCGGCGCCGCGCCCGAGGCCGCGCCGGGCACCGCACCTGGCCCTGCGTCGGGCACCGCGTCGGACACCGCGTCGGCTGTCGCGCGCGACGCGAGCAGCGGGTCGGGTCGCAGCCAGACCACGACGACGGCAGCCGCCAGCGCGAACGCGACCGCCGCGAGGACGAACGGTGCGGCGCTCGGTGCCGTCGAGCCGTGCTGCGCGTGCGCGTCGCCGCCCAGGCGCAGGCTTGGCCCGGCGACGCGGTCGGCGAGCCCGGCGAGCGTCGGACCGACGACGGACCCGACCGTCGTCGCCCACACCACCACCGACAGGTCGCGCGCCCGCCGCTGGGGCGTCGCGAGGTCGGTCGCAGCGAAGCGCGACGCGAGCCCGGCCGCGGTCCCCGACCCGAAGAGGAGCATCGCCACGACGAGCAGCGGCCAGGAGCCCACGAGCACGGCGACGGTCGCAAGGACCGCCCCGCCCGTCGCGACGCCGAAGCCGAGGAGGAGGGACGGCCGCCGCCCGCGCTGGCCCGCGACGTGCGCGAGGGGCAGCGCGACGAGCGCGGCGCCGACGACGCCCGACGTCGACGTGAGGCCCGCGATCGCGTCCGACCCCGAGAGCGCGGACGCGACGAGCGGGGCGACCGCGATCCCGCTCGCGACGCCCACGCCGGAGAGCACCTGCGTCGCGGCGAGGGTCGTCAGGGTGCGGCGCTGCGTCGGGAGCGCGGGGACGTCGTCACGCACGTCGGAGGTCGGGGTCGACGGAGGCGTCGACGGATCGGGGGCGGGCGGCTCGGTGCTCACCGGAGCACGGTAGGTCCCGGCGGGCCGCCCTGACGAGCCCTCACGCCGCCACCGGGCGCCGAGATCCTGCCGCGTCGCCGCGCCCCGGGCTCGTCCCCAGAGCGCGCAAGACCCCGCGTGCGGCCTCACGGCCGGCCCGGTTCGCGCCGATCGTCGACGCGCTGGGCCCGTACCCGACGAGCTGCACGCGGGGGTCGCGGGCCGCCGTCGTGCCGTCGAGGACGATCCCGCCGCCGGGCGCGCGCAGGCCGAGCGGCGCGAGGTGGTCGAGCGCGGCGCGGAACCCGGTGGCCCAGAGGATGACGTCGGCGGGCTGGAACAGCAGGCCGTCGTCGTTCGCGCCCGGGGCCCACTCGACGCCCGACGCCGTCACCCGGTCGAACATGGGCCGGCGCCGCAGCACCCCGCTCGCGATCCCCGCGCGGTAGCGCGGGGAGAGCGGGAGGCCGGTGACGGAGACGACGCTCCCCGGCGGGAGGCCCGCGGACGTCCGCTCGGCGACGCGCGCGACCGCGGCGCGACCGAGCTCGGGCGAGAACTCCTCCTCGACCCACACCGGCTCGCGGCGCGTGACCCACGTGGTGCCGGACGCGTGCGGGGCGATCTGCAGCAGGAGCTGCGTCGCGGACGCCCCGCCGCCCACGACCACCACGTGCCGCCCCGCGAAGTCCGCGGCGGAGCGGAAGTCGTGCGTGTGGAGCTGGCGGCCGCGGAACGTCTCCATGCCCGGGTAGCGGGGCCAGAACGGCCGCGTCCACGTGCCGGTCGCGTTGACGAGGGTGCGCGTGCGCACGGTGAGCCCGCGCGCGTCCGGCCCGGTGCCGACCGTCGCGCGGACACGCAGCAGGGCGGGGTCGTCGGGGTCCTGGGACACGTCGTCGACGGTGACCGGGCGCACGACGCGCAGGTCGTTCTCGCGCTCGTACGCCGCGTAGTAGCGCGGCACGGCGACGTTCGCGCGCTCCGCGGGGTCGCCGGCCGGGAGCGGGACGCCCGGGAGGTCGTGCACGGCGTGCGTCTCCGCCATGGTCAGCGAGTCCCAGCGCTCCTGCCACGCGCCCCCGGGACCACGACCGCCGTCGAGCACGAGCGGGTCGAGCCCGGCGCGCCGCAGGTGGTACGCGGCGGAGAGCCCCGCCTGCCCGGCGCCGACGACCACGACGTCGCGCACGGCGCCCCACGGGCCACCGGCGCCCCCCGCACCCGTGCCCACCGTGTCCCGCACGTCCTTCACCTGGCTCACGTCCCCCTCAACGACCCGGCCCAGCCGAACCTTCCCCGCCACCCAGCAATGTGCCGAACACGACATGAGGGGCGTTATCGAGCTGATGGCGACCTCCATGTCGTGCTCGACGACGGGCAACGTCGGGTTCGGCACGGCGCGGGCGCCGGGGGCAAGATTGGGCGGTGGAGACCGCGATCCTCTGGCACACCGGGCCGCTCATCGACGACGTCGAGATCACGCAGGTCCACGAGCTCGCCGCAGCGGCCGAGAGCGCGGACGGCGTCGCGCCCCTCTCCGAGCAGCCGCTGCTCAACCTGCGCGAGGCGACCGACGACGTCGTGCACCTCCTCACGTGGCGCGAGGGCGAGCTCGCGGGCTACGCGCAGGTGGACAAGCGCGGCGACGCGCCGAGCGCGGAGATCGTGGTGAGCCCCGCGCACCGCCGGCACGGGCTGGGGTTCCACCTGCTCGGCAGCGCCGCCGACCGCGCGGCCGAACCGCGGCCGAGCGACCACGAGCAGGGCGCCGACCACGACGGGCAGCCGCACCCCTGCGCGGAGACCGACGGCGAGCCCGCCCGGGCGCCGCGCCCTCCGCTGCGCGTGTGGGCCCACGGCGACCTCCCCGCGGCCCGCGGCCTCGCCGCGCGGGCGGGGTACGACGTCGTGCGCGAGCTGCTGGTCCTCGAACGGCCGCTCGCCGGACCGCAGGAGCGCCCCGCCGTCCCCGACGGCCTGCGGCTGCGCGCGTTCGTGCCCGGGGACGACGACGACGCGTGGGTCCGGGCGAACGCGCTCGCGTTCGCGCACCACCCGGAGCAGGGCCGGCTCACCGTCGACGACCTGCACGCACGGATGCGCGAGGACTGGTTCGACGCGGCCGGCCTCCTGCTCCTCGAGCGCGACCCGGCGCCCGGCGACGGGGCGCCCGGGCTCGTCGGGTTCGTCTGGACCAAGGTCCCGACCGGTCAGCCCGACGGCGCGCGCGAGGGCGAGATCTACGTCGTCGGGGTCGTCCCGACCGCCCAGGGCGAGGGGCTCGGCCGGCTGCTGACCGCCGTCGGGCTCGCGCACCTCGCCGACCGGGGCGCCACGACCGCGGTCCTCTACGTGGACGGCGACAACGTGCCCGCCGTCCGCACGTACGAGCGCGCGGGCTTCACGCGGCGCGCGGTGCACGTGCAGTACGCGCGCCCGACCGCGCGGTGACCCGTGTCACGCACCGTTCACCAACTGGTGCCACCATGAACCCATGACCGACACGTCCACGCAGCGCACGCTCGACCCGGACCTCGCCGCGCACATCGCCGAGCACATCGCGGAGGAGCCGGAGATCGGGCAGGTGGGTGCGGAGCTCGACCTCGGTCCGCTGCCCGACGACCGGTTCGCCGACCGCGAGCTGAGCTGGCTCGCGTTCAACCAGCGCGTGCTCGAGCTCGCGGAGGACCCGAGCCAGCCGCTCCTGGAGCGCGTCCGGTTCCTCGCGATCTTCGCGTCCAACCTGGACGAGTTCTTCATGGTGCGCGTCGCGGGCCTCAAGCGCCGCATGGCGACGGGCATCGCGGTCACCGCGGCGTCGGGCCTGTCGCCCCGCCAGGTGCTCGACGCGATCAGCGAGCGCGCGCACGACCTCATGGCGCGGCACGCGCGCGTGTTCGCCGACGACGTGCAGCCCGCGCTCGCCGCGGAGGGCATCACGCTCGTCCACTGGGACGAGCTCGAGACGCGCGAGCAGGAGCGCCTGCACAAGTTCTTCCGCAAGCAGATCTTCCCGGTGCTCACGCCGCTCGCCGTCGACCCGGCGCACCCGTTCCCGTACATCTCGGGGCTGTCGCTCAACCTGGCGGTCGTCGTGGCCAACCCGACCACGGGCAAGGAGCACTTCGCCCGGGTCAAGGTGCCGCCGCTGCTGCCGCGGTTCATCGCCGTGGACGCGCGCGGGCGCCCGAGCGCGCCGACGTCGCAGACCGCCGCCCCGGACCGCGGGCCGACGTCGTTCGTGCCCATCGAGGAGGTCATCGCCCAGCACCTCGACCACCTCTTCCCGGGCATGGAGGTGCGCGAGCACCACCTGTTCCGCGTCACGCGCAACGAGGACGTGGAGGTCGAGGAGGACGACGCCGAGAACCTGCTCCAGGCGATGGAGAAGGAGCTCCTGCGCCGGCGGTTCGGCCCGCCCGTGCGGCTCGAGCTCACGCCCGGCATCAGCCCGCGCATCCGCGCGCTGCTCGTGCGCGAGCTCGGCGTCGTCGAGGAGGAGGTGTACGAGCTGCCCGAGCCGCTCGACCTCACCGGGCTCAACCTCATCGCGGACCTCGACCGTGCGGACCTGCACTTCCCGCCGTTCGTCCCGACGACGCACCGGCTCCTCGCCGAGGTGGAGAGCTCGTCCCCGACGGACGTGTTCGCCGCGATCCGCGAGCGCGACGTGCTGCTGCACCACCCGTACGACTCGTTCTCGACGTCGGTGCAGACGTTCCTCGAGCAGGCGGCGGCGGACCCGGCGGTCCTCGCGATCAAGCAGACCCTGTACCGGACGTCGGGCGACTCGCCGATCGTCGACGCCCTGATCGACGCCGCGGAGGCGGGCAAGCAGGTGCTCGCCCTCGTCGAGATCAAGGCCCGGTTCGACGAGCAGGCCAACATCTCCTGGGCGCGCAAGCTCGAGCAGGCGGGCGTGCACGTCGTGTACGGGATCGTCGGGCTCAAGACGCACTGCAAGCTCTCGCTCGTCGTGCGCCAGGAGTCGGACGGCCTGCGCCGCTACTGCCACGTCGGGACCGGCAACTACCACCCCAAGACCGCGCGTCTCTACACCGACCACGGGCTGCTCACGTGCGACCCCGACGTCGGGCAGGACCTCACGCGCCTGTTCAACCAGCTCTCCGGGTACGCGCCGCAGTCGCGGTTCCACCGCCTGCTCGTCGCGCCCCGCACCGTCCGCTCCGGCCTGGTCGAGCGGATCGACCGCGAGGCGAGCGCCGCGCGCGAGGGCCACGAGGCGTGGGTGAAGATCAAGGTCAACTCCGTCGTCGACGAGACGACGCTCGACGCGCTGTACCGCGCGTCGCAGGCGGGCGTGAAGGTCGACCTCGTCGTGCGGGGCATCTGCGCCGTGCGTCCCGGCGTCCCCGGCCTCAGCGAGAACATCCGGGTGCGCTCGATCCTCGGCCGCTTCCTCGAGCACTCGCGCATCTACGCGTTCGCGAACTCCGCGGGCCCGGCGATCGGCGAGGGCCCGGACAGCGGACCCGAGGTGTTCATCGGGTCCGCCGACCTCATGCACCGCAACCTCGACCGCCGCGTCGAGGCGCTCGTGCGCATCACCGACCCCGACCAGGTGATCGAGCTGCTCGACCTGCTCGACGCGTCGATGTCGGAGCGCACCGCGTCGTGGCACCTCGACGCCGACGGCACGTGGCACCGGCCGGAGTCGGGCCCCGACGGCACGCCCCTCGTCGACCTCCAGGCGAGCCTCGTGCAGCGACAGCGCCGCCGGCTCGTCGGGAGGCGGTAGCGGATGGGTGTGCCCTCCCCCGCCCTGCGCAGCGGTCTGCCCCTCGTGGACGCCCTCGGCCCGACGCACGTCTCGCACGCCCCGGTCATCGAGTCCGCCGGGGCCCTCGTGTGGCGCGTGCGCGACGACGACCTGCAGGTCCGGCTCGTCCACCGGCCCCGCTACGACGACTGGTCGTGGCCCAAGGGCAAGCTCGACCCCGGCGAGACCTTCCAGGCCGCCGCGGCGCGCGAGGTCGCCGAGGAGACGGGCAAGCCGGTCGTGCTGGGCGTCCCCCTGCCTGGCCTGCAGTACCTCACGCCCGAGGGCCGCGTGAAGCGCGTGCACTACTGGGCCGCGCGCCGGGCGTCACGGCGGTCCGACGTCGGTGCGCTCGCCGCGCGCGCCCCCGTCCCGCCGGTCTCTCCCCAGGAGATCGACCGCGCGGCGTGGCTCTCGGCCGACGACGCCGCGCAGCGCCTCACGCGACAGGCCGACCGCGCCCCGCTCGAGGCGCTCGTGCGCGAGCGCGAGGAGGGCCGGCTGGCGACGCACGTCGTCGTCATCGCGCGGCACGGCAAGGCCGTCGCGCGCTCGGCGTGGCACGGCGACGAGCAGGACCGGCCGCTCACCCCCGCGGGGCACGCCCAGGCCGTCGCCCTGGTGCCCGTGCTCGCGGCGTACGGGGTCGAGACCGTCGTGACGAGCCGCTGGGACCGGTGCGCGCAGACCATCGCGCCCTACGCCGGCGCGTCCGGGCTGGAGACCGTGAGCATCGACCACCTCACGGAGGCGCAGCACGAGCGCTCCCCCGCGCGCGTCGCGCGGACCGTCCGCGAGCTCCTCGAGGCCGAGCGGTCGTCGGTGCTGTGCACGCACCGGCCCGTGCTGCCCACCGTGCTTGACGTGCTCGGCCAGCACTCACGGCGGCCCGTCGCGAACGCGCTGCCGACGCACGACCCGTTCCTCGAGCCGGGCGAGATGATCGTCGCCCACGTCGCCCGCACGTCCAAGGGCCCGCGCGTCGTCGCGGCGGAGAAGGTCGCCCCGCCGCTGCACTGACCGCCCCCGACCGCACGGACGCGCGGCCCGGGCGTCACGTCCTGCGCGAGCAGGCTCAGAGCAGGATCGGGCTGAGGATCCAGTAGACGACGGCCGCGACGAGCGCGGCGGCGGGGATCGTCAGCACCCACGCGGCGCCGATGTTCTTGGCGACGCCCCAGCGCACCGCGGACAGGCGCTTGGTCGCGCCGACGCCCATGATCGCCGAGGTGATGGTGTGCGTCGTCGAGACGGGCGCGTGGAAGATGAACGCGTTGGCGTAGAGCACGACGGCGGACACCGACTCGGCGACGAAGCCGCGCGCCGGGTCGAGCTCGATGATCTTGCGGCCCAGCGTGCGCATGATGCGCCACCCGCCGGCGTAGGTGCCGAGCGAGATCGCGGTCGCCGCGGAGAGCTTGACCCACAGCGGGATCGTGTTGTCGTCCTGGAACCCGCCCGCGACGAGCGCCAGCACGATGACGCCCATCGTCTTCTGCGCGTCCTGGAGGCCGTGCCCCAGGGCCATCGCCGCCGCCGACGCCGTCTGCGCGATGCGGAAGCGACGGAACGCCCGGGCGGGCGCCGCGTTCCGGAACACCCACAGCAGCAGCACCATGAGCGCGAACGCGAGGCCGAAGCCGATGAGCGGCGAGAAGACCATGGGCAGCACGACCTTGTCGAGGATCGCGTCCCAGTGGACCGTGATGCCCGACGCGATCCCGACGCCCGCGAGACCGCCGATGATCGCGTGCGTCGAGGACGACGGCAGCCCCAGCCACCACGTGATGAGGTTCCACGTGATCGCGCCGACGAGGCCGCACAGCACGATCACGAGGCCCTGATGGGGTGGGACGTCGTTGACCGCGACGATGTCCTCGGCGATGGTCTGCGCGACGGCCGTGCCCAGCAGGGCGCCGATGAGGTTGAACACCGCCGCCATGAGGAGCGCCGCACGCGGCGTGAGGGCCCTGGTCGAGACCGAGGTCGCGATGGCGTTCGCGGCGTCGTGGAACCCGTTGGTGTAGTCGAACGCCAGGGCGAACGCCACGACGACGACGACGAGCACTGCCTCCACGGGGCTCAGGACTCCTTGAGGGCGATGGTCTCGACCGTGTTCGCGACCTTCTCGAAGGCGTCGGCCGCCTGCTCGAGGACCTCCACGATCTCCTTGAGCTTCATGAGGAGGACCGGGTCGGACACGTCGTCGAACAGCTCGGCGAGCAGCTTGCGGTGGACCTTGTCCGCCTGGTTCTCCAGGCGGTTGACCTCGACCCAGTACTCGGGGAGGTCGTCCATGGAGCGCAGGCGCGGCATCGCCTCGGCCGTGAGCTCCGACGCGCGCTGGAGCACCTGGACCTGCTCGGACACGCGGGCCGGGAGCTCGTCCACCTTGTAGAGGACGATGAGGTCGGCCGCCTCCTCCATGTAGTCCATGCAGTCGTCGAGCGCCGACGCGAGCGCGTAGATGTCGTCCCGGTCGAACGGCGTGACGAACGTCTGGTTGAGGCGTCGCATGATCGAGTGCGTCGCGTCGTCCGCGAGGTGCTCCGTCTCGCTGAGCTGCTTCGCGAGCTGCTTGCGCGTCGGGCGGTCCGCGCCCAGCAGCTCCGCCAGGAGCGTGGACCCTGTGACCAGGTGCTGCGCCGAGGCGGCGAGAAGGTCGAAGAACGAGGTGTCGCGCGGTGTCAGGCGCAGGCGCACGGGAGGCTCCGGAAGGGACGCGGGGTAGGGGCTGAGCTGGCGTCGGCCACAGGGGCCGCTCGGCCGCCGGACAGGCCGGTCGGCCGGGGTGGTCACGATCTCGGGTCGGATGATCTCTGGATGAACGCACGTCGAACTCTCGTCAAATGTATCCGACGCGCGGCGCGATGCTGGAATCGTCGGGGCGAAGGTCCCGGATCCTCAGGACGCTCACAGCCCGTGCCCGGCGTCCTCGCCGGGGCTGCCACCCGTCCCGTGCGCGACGACGCGGGCGCGGCGGGCGGGGAAGGCGGGAGAAGTTGGCGACGCCGGACCGGGAGCGCCTCTCGGCGCGTGGCCGCTCGTAGCGGCTGAGTGTGGAGCCCGGGGCTACCGCGGCCCGGCGTCGTGAACCATCGTACGTGCCGGCCGGCCCCCGAGGTACCTCGCCGACCCCGTGTTCGCGCTCCGCGAGAACCCCACCCCCCGACGTGCGCACCACCCCCGGATCCCGCACCCTCCGCCCCCACCAGCCGAAGCAGACCCCCGGGAGATAGACCCCTGGTCGCGCGACCGGCGGTTTCCCTCGGGGGTTCAGTCGAGGCGGTCCGCGCGCCAGAGCTCGGCGGCGTGCTCGAGCTCCTGCGCGGTGCGCAGGAGCGACCCGGCGCCTCGGGTCGTGCGCAGCGCGCCGTCGGGGTCGGCGACCTCGCGCGCGTCGGCGTCGAACGCGGCGCCGGTGGCGAGGATGCGGCAGAACGACCCGGCCCGTTCGAGCGCGACGGCGAGGTCGCCGGTGAACACGCCGGAGAGCACCGCGTCGACGAGGTCGCGCACGTCCTGGGGGCCGGGTGGCCGGGGGACGCCGGCGATGGCCTCGTGGACGGGGGCGGCGTCGACCCCGAGGCGGTACCGCAGCGTCACCGTCTGCGGGTCGCGGCGGACCCACTCGCGCAGGACGTACAGCCGCCAGAGCGCACCTGGCAGGGAGTTCGGGGCGGCGTCGGACCACAGGCCGGCGACGACGTCGAGCCCCTCCGTCTCGACGAGGTGGACCAGTCGCTCGACGACCTCCGGGTCCTCGGTGTCGCGCGCACGGTGGACGATCGCGTGCGCGGTCGTGTGCGCGACCTGGTCGCGCAGCGCGGGGTCGAGCTCGCCGGGGAGCTCGTCGGCGTCGCGCGGGTCGAGCATCGCCGGGCGGCGGGGTCGTTGCGTGCGGTCGGCCCGACCCGGGTCGGGCCGGTCTGCGGGGGTGGCGGGGACGTCGTCGGGCACGCGCCCAGTGTCCACCCGGCGGCGGCCCGGTCGCACCGGGCGGGCGTCGCGCGACGCCTGCGACCCGCTCCGGACGAGGCCCCACGGAGGCGGGGGCCCGTTCACCGCGCCGCCGAAAGCACCCCGCCCTACAGTGACGAGAGGGGCCTCGACCGGCTCCAGGACGGAGCGGAGGACGAGATGTCGAGCAGCGACGCAGCAGGTCACGCGACCGTGAGCGCGCGCAGCGCGCACCGGAAGGCGATCGGCCTTGCCGTCGCCGCCGCCGTCGGCGGATTCCTCTTCGGCTTCGACAGCTCGGTCATCAACGGCGCCGTCGCGGCGATCGAGGGCCAGTTCGACCTCGACTCGGCGGTCACGGGGCTCGTCGTCGCGATCGCGCTCCTCGGCTGCGCGCTCGGCGCGTGGTCGGGCGGCCGGCTCGCCGACCGCTGGGGCCGCACGCGCGTCATGGTGTTCGGCGCGATCCTGTTCTTCGCCTCCTCGATCCTGTCCGCGATCGCGTGGTCGGCGTTCGACCTCGCGATCTGGCGCTTCATGGCGGGCGTCGGCATCGGCATCGCCTCCGTCATCGCCCCGGCGTACATCGCGGAGATCGCGCCGGCACGGCTGCGCGGCCGCATGGGGTCGCTGCAGCAGCTCGCGATCACGGTCGGCATCTTCGCGGCGCTGCTGTCCGACCAACTCCTCGCGGAGACGGCGGGCGGCGCCGCCAACGAGCTGTGGTTCGGGTGGGAGGCGTGGCGGTGGATGTTCCTCGTCTGCGTGATCCCGGCGGCGGTCTACGGAATCCTCGCGATGCGCATCCCCGAGTCCCCGCGCTACTTGGTGGCGAAGGGCCGCGACGACGAGGCGCGCGCCGTGCTGGAGTCGGTCCTCGGCCCGGACGAGGACGTCGACGACCGCATCGCGCAGATCCACCGCTCGATCGCGGTCGACGAGAAGAACGCCCAGGAGGGGACGCTCAAGGGTTCGACGTTCGCGCTCAAGCCGATCGTGTGGGTCGGCATCCTGCTGTCGGTGTTCCAGCAGTTCGTCGGGATCAACGTGATCTTCTACTACTCGACGACGCTGTGGCAGGCGGTCGGGTTCGACGAGAGCCAGTCGTTCCTCGTCTCGACGATCACGTCGGTGACGAACGTCGCGGTGACGTTCATCGCGATCGCGCTCGTGGACAAGGTGGGCCGTCGTCCGATCCTGCTCATCGGCTCGGCGGGCATGACGTTGTCGCTCGGCATCATGGCGCTCGCCTTCACGCAGTCCAGCGGGAGCGGCGACAACATCACGCTGCCGGACCCGTGGGGACCCATCGCCCTCGTCGCGGCGAACGCGTTCGTCGTGTTCTTCGGGGCGTCGTGGGGGCCGCTCGTCTGGGTGCTGCTGGGCGAGATGTTCCCGAACCGCATCCGCGCGGCCGCGCTCGGCGTCGCGGCCATGGCGCAGTGGCTCGCGAACTTCGCGATCACCCTGACGTTCCCGCCGATGCTGTCGGCGTTCGGCGCCTCGATCCCCTATCTCATGTATGCCGTCTTCGCGGCGCTGTCGTTCGTCTTCGTGTTCAGCAAGGTCCCGGAGACCAAGGGCATCGAGCTCGAGGACATGGGCGATGAGCGCGTGAGCCGCACGACGCACTGAGCCCTCCTGCCGAACCCTTGCTCCGCACAATGGTTGCTGAAAGCAACTGCGAGGCGTATGCTTGCCTGCAGCAACCAAGGAGTGCCCGTGCCCGTCATCACCCCCGCCGCGACCACCGCGGACCCTGAGCTCGCACCCGACCCGTCCCCCGCGGCAGGCCTCATCCGCGCGCTCGACGAGCTGGCCCGCGCCCAGCGCGAGTCGGCCGTCCGCATCGCGCGGGACCTCGACATCCCGCGCTCGTCGTTCGGTCTGCTCCGCATGCTCCAGCGGTGCGGTCCCGTCCAGCTCGGGGACGTCGCCGCGAAGCTCCGCGTCGACCTCTCCGTGGCCAGCCGCCAGGTGAGCCACCTGGTCGACGAGGGCCTCGTCCGCCGCACCGTGGACGACGACGACCGGCGCGCCCGGACCGTCGAGCTCACCGACGCGGGGCGCGGGCTCGTCCTGCGGGCGTACGAGCACATCGACGCCCTCGCCGCCACGACGTTCGCCGAGTGGCGCGACGAGGAGATCGTCGAGGCCACGCGCCAGATCGAGCGCGTGGCGTCCGCGGTCGTCGCCGGCCACGCCGCACCCCGTACGACCGGGTGACCGACGGCGCTCGGCGGCACCACCGCCGTCGGGCACGTCCCCCGACCGCCGACCGCGCCGCCGCGCGGACCGGCCACCAGACCACCTGACACCGCCCCACGACACGCCGGCCCTCCGACACGGCCCCGTGAGCAAGGAACCTCAGCGCCTCATGACCAGCACCACCCCAGAACGCACCGCCCCGCCCGGCGGCGCCGAGTCGTCCATGACCCGTCGCGAGGTCATGGAGTCCCTCTCCGGGATCCTCCTCGGCATGTTCGTCGCGATCCTCGCGAGCTCGATCGTCTCGAGCTCGCTCCCCAAGATCGTCAGCGACCTCGACGGCTCGCAGTCGTCGTACACCTGGGTCGTCACGTCGACCCTGCTCGCCATGACGATCTCGACCCCGATCTGGGGCAAGCTCGCCGACCTCACCAACCGCAAGGTCCTCATCCAGATCGCGCTCGTCGTCGCGGTCGTGTCCTCCGCGCTCGCCGGCCTGTCGCAGAACGTCGGGACGCTCATCGCGCTCCGCGCGTTCCAGGGCATCGGCGCGGGTGGCCTCATGGCGCTCGCCACCGTGCTCATCACGGACATCATCTCGCCGCGCGAGCGCGGCAAGTTCATGGGCCTCATGGGCGGCATCATGGCCGTCAGCCAGATCGGCGGACCGCTCCTGGGCGGTGTCCTCACCGACGCCGTGAGCTGGCGCCTCAACTTCTTCGTCGGGCTCCCGTTCGCGATCGCCGCGATCATCGTGCTCCAGCGCACGCTGCACCTGCCGAAGGCCGCGCGCCGCGTCGTGCGCATCGACTACTGGGGCGCGATCCTCATCAGCGCCGGCGTGTCCTCGCTCCTGCTGTGGGTGACGTTCGCCGGGCAGAACTTCGAGTGGCTCTCGTGGCAGACGTTCGCCATGGTCGGCGGGGCTGTCCTCGCGCTCGTCGGTGCCGTGCTCGTCGAGCGCGTGACCCCCGAGCCGCTCATCCCGCTGCACCTCTTCAAGAACCGCACGTTCGTCCTCGCGGTCGTCGCCTCGGTCGCCGTGGGCGTCGCGATGTTCGGCACCGCCGTGTTCCTCAGCCAGTACATGCAGGTGGCGCGCGGCAAGACCCCGACCGAGTCGGGCCTCCTGACGGTCCCGATGATCATCGGCACGTTCGTCGCGTCGACCCTGTTCGGCCAGCTCATCACGCGGTACGGCCGTTACAAGGCCTTCATGGTCACGGGTGGCGCGGTCCTCGTGGCGTCGCTGTTCGCCCTGTCGACGATCGACTACCACACGAGCTTCACGCTCATCAGCGTCTACCTGTTCTTCCTCGGCGTCAGCATGGGCATGCTCATGCAGAACCTCGTGCTGGCCGTGCAGAACACGCTCGACGTCGACGAGATGGGTGCCGGCACCTCGACCGTCGCGTTCTTCCGCAGCCTCGGCGGCGCGATCGGCGTGTCCGTGCTGGGCGCGGTGCTCGCGACCAAGGTCACGACGTCGATCCAGGACGGCCTGACGAAGCTCGGCATCCCGGCCGACTCGATGGGCGGCGGCAACGCCGTGCCCGACGTCTCGACCCTGCCGGCGCCGATCAAGGACCTCGTCGAGAAGTCCTACGGCGACGGCATCGCCGAGATCTTCCTCGTCGCGGTGCCGCTCGCGCTGATCGCGCTGATCGCCGTGTCGTTCCTCAAGGAGGTGCCGCTCGGCACGAAGACCGGCCTGCAGGAGCGCCTCGAGAAGGAGGCGGCGCTCGCCGGCAGCGAGGCCCCGGTCGACGCAACCCCGGGCCGCGTGACCCTCGCCGAGGAGACGGAGTCGACGCTCCTCGAGGCCTTCGAGCCCGCGGGCGTGATCGACGACGAGCGGGCGGCACGCTCGCCCCGCTGACCAGCCCCGCGCGCCGAGTGCAGTGAACATGCGGTCTCGAATCGGTTCGAGGCCGCATGTTCCCTGCGTTCGGCGTGCTGGTCGCCCGTCCAGCGGGTGAGGTTTTCCGGACGAACGTGACCTCGTGCCGCATCGGGCGTCATGATGGGCGTGTGCCCGCCGACACCGCCCCGACCCGCACCGTTCCCGACGCCGAGCGCGCCACCGAGCCGGACGTCGCGTACGTCGACCTCGAACGCGAGCTGCGGGTCCTGCTGCGCCGTGGCGGGGCGGCGGCGACCGCCATGGCACGCCGGATCCACCCGGACCTCGAGGCGAGCGCCTACCCGCTGCTCGCGCACATCGCCGACCACCCGGGCGTCCGCGGCTCGGAGCTCGCCGCGCACTTCGGCGTCGGGCGGGCGACGATCTCGCGCCAGCTCAGCCGCCTCCACGCCCTGGGCCTCGTCGCGCGCGAGGTCGACCCCGACGACTCGCGCGGGCAGCTCATCACGCTCACGCCCGACGGCGAGACGCGGCTCCATGCCGCGCACAGCGGCCGGGTCACCTCGATCACCGAGGCGCTGGAGGGCTGGGACCGGCGCGACGTCGCGACGCTCGCGACGCTCCTGCACCGCTACTCCGAGGACGTCGTGCGCTGGTCCGCGAACCGGTGACGGCCCGCACCCCCGCGGCGTGACCGTGCCCGACGGCGTCCGTCCGGCCCGCGGCCTCGTCGCGCCCGCTCCCTCGCGGCCCCGGCGACGGCGCCGGCTCCTCGTCGCCCTCGCGCTCGGCCTGGTCGTGCTCGCGGGGCTCGTCGTCGCGACGCGCGTGCCCGACCCGTGGGGTGACGTCGGCGGTGACGTCCTGTACGCCGTCGCGACGTACGTCCTCGTGGTCCTCGTGCTCGCGCGCGTGCGCCCCGTCGTCGCGGGCGCCGTCGCGCTCGGCTGGTGCTGGGCGGTCGAGGCGCTGCAGGCGACGGGCCTGGCCGCGGCCGTGAACGACGCGGTCCCGCCCGCGGCGTGGCTGCTGGGCAGCACGTTCGCGGTGCGGGACCTGGTCTGCTATCTGGTGGGCGTCGGGATCGCGTGCGCGGTCGACGCGTGGGCCGGCGCCCGGTCGGCTACTGCTCGCCGGCCTCGAACGTCAGGCTGACCGAGTTCATGCAGAACCGGTCGCCCGTCGGGGTCTGGGGAGCGTCGTCGAACACGTGGCCCAGGTGCGACCCGCAGCGCGCGCAGCGCACCTCCGTGCGCACCATGCCGAGGCTGCGGTCGGTGAGGAGCTCGACGCGGTCGCCTGCGAGCGGGCTGAAGAAGCTCGGCCACCCGCAGTGCGAGTCGAACTTGGTGTCCGAGCGGAACAGCTCGTTGCCGCACGCCCGACACGCGTAGACGCCGACGCGCTTCTCGTCGAGCAGCTCGCCCGTCCAGGCGCGCTCCGTCCCCGCCTGCCGCAGCACGGCGAACTCCTGCGGTGACAGCTCGGCGCGCCACTCGTCGTCGGTCTTGACGACCTCGTAGGGCTGGTTCTCGTGGGTCTGGCTGGTCATGATCCACCTCCGACCATCCCAACCGCGCGCCCGGCCCCCGTGTTCCCACCGCCCCCCTCCGCTGTGGGCATGAAATGGGCCCGGTCTCGACGAGAAGACCGGGCCCATTTCATGCCCACAACAGGGTGGGTGACGAGTCAGCGCGGGCTGGACGTCGAGTACACCGTGCTCGAACCGCCGGCCGGGCGCTGCGCGCGGCCGCGGCCGCCGCGGCGGCGACCTGCGGACTGGCCCGTCGAGCCGTTGCCGGTGCCCGAGGCGCCGCGTCCGTCCCTGCCAGCGCCCTCCGGGCGACCCGCACCCGACGCGCGCTGGCCGCCCTGGCCGCGCTGCGCCGTCGTGCCCTGGCCGGCGCCCTGGGCCGCGGGACGACCGCCGCCCTGGCCGCCGCGGTTGCGGCGCGACGCGCGCGACCCGCCGTTGGTGGACGTGGTGCCGCGCTTCGCCTGCGTCTGCGGCGGCGTGATGTCCGCCGGGCGCACGTACTCCGCGACCTCGCCGACGAGGCCCTTGATCGTCGCGTCGCCGGGGGCGACGGGCTTCGGCTGGGCCGTGATCTTCGCCTTGCGCGTCAGGTCGCGCACGTCGCCGCGCTGCTCCGGGAGCATGACCGTGACGACGACGCCCTCCGACCCGGCGCGCGCGGTGCGACCCGAGCGGTGCAGGTACGCCTTGTGCTCGGCCGGCGGGTCGACGTGCACGACGAGCTCGACGTCGTCCACGTGGATGCCGCGCGCCGCGATGTCCGTCGCGACGAGCACCTTCACCGCGCCCGAGGAGAACGCCTCGAGGTTGCGCTCGCGCGCGCCCTGGCCGAGGTTGCCGTGCAGGTCGACGGCCGGGACGCCGTTCGCGGTGAGCTGCTTCGCGAGCTTCTTCGCCTGGTGCTTGGTCCGCATGAACAGCACGCGGCGGCCCGTGCCGGACGCGAGCTCGTGCACGATCTGCTTCTTCGCGTCCGCGTCGCGCACCGCGAGGATGTGGTGCGTCATCTGCGGGGGCGCCGCCGCGGCGTCGTCCACCGAGTGGCGCACCGGGTTGCTGAGGTAGCGCTTGACGAGCTGGTCCACGCCGTTGTCGAGCGTCGCGGAGAACAGCATGCGCTGACCCTGCTTGGGGGTCTTGTCCATGATGCGCTTCACGCCGGGCAGGAACCCGAGGTCGGCCATGTGGTCGGCCTCGTCGAGCACGGTGATCTCGACGGCGTCGAGCGTGAGCAGGCGCTGGTTGAGGAGGTCCTCGAGGCGGCCGGGGCACGCGATGACGATGTCCACGCCCTTGTCGAGCGCGGCGACCTGGCGCGACTGCGCGACGCCGCCGAAGATCGTCGTCGTCACGAGGCCGAGCGCCTTGGCGACCGGCTCCATCGTGGCGTTGATCTGGTTGGCGAGCTCGCGCGTCGGGCACAGCACGAGCGCGCGGGGGCGACGCGGCTGGCGCGACGACTTGGCCCACGACAGGCGCGAGACGGTCGGCAGCGAGAACGCGAGGGTCTTGCCGGAGCCCGTGCGGCCGCGGCCGAGGACGTCACGGCCCTTCAGCGAGTCGGGCAGCGTGGCGGTCTGGATGGGGAACGGGGAGTCGATGCCCTGGCGCGAGAGCTCGCGCACGACAGGGGTGGGCAGGCCGAAGTCGGCAAAGGAAGTCACAGGTGATGGGCCTCTCGGGGCTCAAGGTCGGGGTCCGCCGCACGCAATCCGGGGGGATCTCCACGACGCGGGGCGCGCGGGATCGCGCTGCCCTCGAACCTCCAGTGTCTCATGCCCGACGCCGCGGCACGGGTGAGGTGCGTCTCGTCGCGCCGTCCGCGGGCACAGCAGGCTGTGGTGGAATGGCGCGCGTGCCCGCGCTGACGTCCTCCTTCGCCGTAGCCCGAGCCGTGCTGTCCGACGGCGGCACCACCGCGGGCGGCGACGTCGCCTCCTCCGTGGGGGACGTCGTCGGGCAGGTGTGGCAGGCCGCGACGACGCCCGTCGCTCCCCCGTCGACCGCCGTCGTCGTCGCGATGGGCGCGCTCGCGCTGGCCGTCGTGCTCGTGACCCCGGTCTGGCGCGTCGCCCGGCACGTCGTGACGATCGCGCACGAGGCGGCGCACGCCCTCGCCGCGCTGCTCACAGGGCGCCGCCTGTCGGGCATCCGGCTGCACTCCGACACCTCCGGCCTCACCGTGTCGTCCGGCCGGCCGCGCGGGTTCGGCATGATCCTCACCGCGTTCATGGGCTACGTCGGCCCGGGCCTCATCGGGCTCGGGGCCGCCGCCCTCCTGCGCCAGGGCTACGCCGTCGGGCTGCTGTGGCTGCTCGTCGTGCTGCTCGCCCTCATGCTGCTGCAGATCCGCAACTGGTTCGGGCTGTGGTCCGTGCTCGTCACGGGCGCCGCCCTCGTGGGCGTGTCGTGGTGGGCGACGCCCGACGTGCAGAGCGCCGTCGCCTACGCCGTCACGTGGTTCCTGCTTCTCGGCGCGGTCCGGCCGGTGCTCGAGCTGCAGAGCGAGCGGTCGCGCGGACGGGCGGCGACCTCCGACGCCGACATCCTCGCGCGCCTCACGCACGTGCCCGGGCTGTTCTGGGTCGGGGTGTTCCTCGTCGTCACGCTGGGCGCCGCCGTGCTCGGCGGGTCGTGGATCGTGGGGCCGGCGGCCTGAGCCGACCTTCCCGGACACGACGACGGGCCGCCCGCCGGAGCGGACGGCCCGTCGTGCGACCAGAGACGCACCCGGAGGAGGAGGACGCGTCGTCGAGATCGTCCGGCGCGAACGCCGGGAGAACTGGTGGGTCAGCCCTGAGGAGTCAGGACGAACGCCGGGCCCTGCGCGTTCGGGTCCGTGTCGAGCGTGAGGTTCGCGAGGGTCGGGGCCGTGGCGGACTCCACGAACACCTTCGCCTCGCCGTCCTCGACGACCGTGTCGTCAGGCTGCGGGCTGGGCACGAGCGCGAGCTCGAAACTGCCCGCCTGGTCAGCGGACTCGGCGATCCGCAGACCGCCTCCCTCCGGGACACCGGCCTGGGTCTGCAGGTCGTGGACAGCGGTACGGGCGTTGTCGGTCAGGGTGAGCACGAGAGCTCCTCTCGTCGCCGGGCGGAACCCTGCGGGACACGTCCGTGCGGCCCACGCCTGGCCGGCGTGACCTGCCGTCGGTGCACCCTCCCGCGGGCCCCTCGGTCCACTCCACCGAAACAAGAACGGGCTCGACTCGCAAGCGAATCGCCCGATTCTCACCGAATTTCTCACGGAGCAAGACCGCGCGTGACAACGCCCGACGACGCGCGTAGGGTCCGCGCCCGAGCGCCCTCTACGCCGAGGTCGGCAGCTCCTGCCGAGATCGGCGATCCCGGTTGCCGATCTCGACCGGAGCTGCCGAACTTGACGCGAACTGCCGACCCAGGCACGCGGGTAGCCTGTGCCTGGGCGCCGGCGGCGTCCAGGGCCTCTAGCTCAATTGGCAGAGCTGCGGACTTTTAATCCGTAGGTTGTGGGTTCGAGCCCCACGGGGCCCACCAAGGACGTCCCAGATGGACGTCGCCGATCACGGACGCGTCCTTCCCGGCGCGACGGACGTCAGCGGATCGACGAGGACCCTGCGCCGCGTCAGCGGGCACGGCGACGGAGGACGACGTGCTCCGCGGTCACCAGGGCCGCGCACCCGAGGAGCACGAGCGCGACCGTCACCCAATTGGCCTGGACGCACGCGCCGGTCGCGTCGGACGACAGGGGGTTCAGTCCCCCGAGCGGCTCCTCGATGCACGTGTATCGCCGGCCGTCGTCGGTGACGTCGCGTGGTGCCGTGGTGACGAGCATCAGGACCAGGAGGAGCAGCGCGCTCGTGGCGGCAAGGAGGGCGCGGAACCGCTGACCCGGGGCGCCACGCTGCCGCACCGCCGGCCACACCGCGGCGGCCAGGAGTGCGAGGAACGCGCACAGCACGAGGATCGTGGACGGCATCGTGCCCGAGCGAATTGCGGGCCGGTGGCACGCACGGGTCGCCGCGCGGCGCGTGCGCCATGTGTTCATCCGCTGTTGGTTGTGCGCCGCGCCGTGGGGCCGGAACGTCGGGCCATGGCGATGGAGGACGAGGACCGCGAGATCGATGTCGTGGTCGAGCGGATCAGTGCGCGTTTCCCGGAGGTGCCGGTGGACGACGTCCGCGAGCAGGTGCTCGCAGAGCTCGGGCGGTACCAGACCCCGCACGTGCGCGACTTCGTCCCCGTCCTGGTGGAGAACGCCGTGTCGGACGTGCTGCGGTCGTGCAACCGTCCACCGCGCCCCGCGCGGAGGACGCCTCGACCGGACCGATGAGTCCGGGTGTGGGTGACCGTCGGTAGGTTCACCGGCGGGTCGAGCGGCCCGCCCCCGACGACGAGGAGCACGCATGTCCTTCCAGGCCTATCTCGACGCGGTCGAGGACAAGACCGGTCTCACCCCGCGCCAGCTCGTCGACCTGGCGCACGAGCGAGGGTTCGACGAGTCCACGAAGGCGACGCCGATCCTCGAGTGGCTCCAGGACGACTACGGGCTCGGTCGGGGCCACGGCATGGCGATCGTGCACGTCATCACCAAGGGCCCGCAGATCTCGTCGAAGCACGTGGGGTCCGACGGCACGCACCGCGACGAGTCCGACACCCTGTGGCTCGACGGCAAGGCGACCAAGCCAGCCTGACGCCCCGCGGACCCCGCGCGGGTCGCCCTGGCCGTGCCCCGCGCACCGGTGCCCGACGACGTCCCGCGAGCGGGCGGCATCGGGCACCGGTGCGTGCTGCCGGGTCAGGGACCGGGCGGCGTCAGAACGACCAGCGCTGGGCCGCGCTCTGGTTGCAGGTCCAGAGCTGGACCTTCTGGCCGTCGTGGAGCGGCGCCCCGCCCTGGGCGTCGAGGCACTTGCCGGACTGCGGGTTGCGCAGCGCCTGGGTGCCGGCGTCGTAGACCCACTTCTGGGCGCCCGTGCCGTTGCACGTGTAGATCCACACGACGGTGCCGTCCGCGGTCCCGCTGCGCGCGACGTCGAGGCACTTGCCCAGCGCGCGCACCGTCCCGTCGGACCCGCGCGTCCACTGCTGCGCCGCGTTGCCGCTGCAGCTCGCGAGCTGGACCTGGTTGGTGTCGGTCGGGTCGGCCCACGGCACGTCGAGGCACAGCGCGGTGCCGGCGCGGATCGTGCCGGTGCCGGTCGGCAGCCCGCCGCCCGGGTTCGGCTCCTCGGTGCCGCCGCCGTCGCCGATGGGCGTCGCGGTGCCCGTGAACGGGTCGAGCTTGATGTACGCAGCGGTCGGGTTGCCGTCGTGGACGAGCGACTCGTGCGCACCGACGTCGTCGAACGCGAACGCGTACGCCCTGCCGTTCGCCATCTGCTGGTGCGCGAGCTTGGCGTAGACGTTGGTCCGGGGGTCCTGGTAGAAGCCGGCGTTGCTGGTGTCGGGCTGGTTCGGGTTGGTCAGCGCCGTGGTGCGGATGAGCGCGGCGCACAGCGTGCGGGCGATGGGCCCGACGACGTGGTCGTTCGGCGCCTGGAGGTCCTTGTGGCACCCGTACACGCTCGACGCGTCGGGCTTCTTGAAGGCCGCCACCTCGGCCCCGGACCCGTTGCGGAAGCGGAACCAGTCGCCGTCGACCCGCCCGCGGAACTGCGTCCCGGGCTCGTGGGAGAACGGCGTGACGACCATGTCGCGCGTGCGGTAGGAGTTCCAGACCTCGGTGACGTACGAGTCGATCGAGGCCGAGGAGATCTTGCCGACGTCGATCCCGTGCGACGGGTTGAGCGCGCGCAGCCGGCTCCCGTCGGGCGCGCGCTGCACGAGCCCGCCCCACCCGGCGCCCTCCAGCGCCGTGTAGAAGGCTTCGTAGCCGTTCGGCTTGAGCATGCCCGTGCTGAGGACGTGCCCGTCGGACCGCTTCACCCCGACCTGGTACGGCGCGGACCAGTGGTCCACCTGCGTGCTGTTGATCCACAGCCCGCCGTCGTTGAGCGTGTACTCGGTCCAGTTGAAGAGGATGTTCCGGTTGGGGTCGGAGTCGTTCTGGACCGCGGGCTGGACGAGGCGCCCGTCGAGCACGATCTGGAACGACATCTTCTGGCCGTACGAGTAGTAGACGCGCCCGGACAGCTTGGGGAGCTGGATCGTCACGGACTGGCCGGGGCCGGGGCCCGCGATCGACGCGTCAGGTGCCGGGACGGGCACGGGCCCCACTCCGCCGGGCCACGGGTGGAACGTGCCGCCCGCGTCCGCCCAGCCGGCGACGCCGTCGCGCTCGCCGAGGACGTACAGGTAGATCGGCCCCTTGCCCGAGTCGTTGGTGATCGTGAGCGGGATGGTCGCCGGGACCGCGCTCGCGGGGGCCGCCGTACCGACGACCGCCCCGCTCACCGCGAGGACCGCCGCGCACAGCGCGGCCCACGCTCGTCTGCTTCTTCTCCGCCTGTCGAGATTCATGCCGGATCTGCTCCTTGTTCGGTTACTTCGTCGTCACCGCACTCGCCGGACCGGCCCGGCGACAGCGCCGTCCCACACCGGTGTGGGAGCGCTGCCACGACCGTAGCGGACCGCAGCCCCGGACGCCAGGGAGCGCTCCCCCAGCGCCGTCCGGGGGATCGCGACCTCAGGACCGGGCCGGCGCCTAGACTCGAACGAGTGCAGTGCCACCACTACGACGCCGGCCGGTGCCGGTCGTGCAGCCTCCTCGAGCTGGCGTACCCGGCGCAGCTGACCGGCAAGCAGGAGCACTGCGCCGACCTGCTCGCGCCGCTCGCGCCCGACCTGACCTGGCTGCCCACGGTCGAGTCCGCGGAGTCGGCCTTCCGCAACAAGGCGAAGATGGTCGTCACCGGCACGTCCGACGCCCCCGTTCTCGGCATCCTCGGTGAGGGCGGCGGCGTCGACCTCACCGACTGCCCGCTCTACCCGCCCGCCCTCCAGGCGTCGTTCCCCGCGTTCGCGGAGTTCGTGACCCGCGCGCGGCTCGTCCCCTACGACGTGCGCGCCCGCCGCGGCGAGCTCAAGTACGTGCTCGTCACGCTCTCCCCCGACGGCGACCTCATGGCGCGGTTCGTCCTGCGCTCCACCGAGTCGTTGCCCCGCATCCGCAAGCACCTGCCGAGCCTGCTCGACACTCTCCCCTCGCTCCGCGTCGTCTCGGTGAACCTCCACCCGGAGCACAAGGCCGTGGTCGAGGGCGAGACGGAGATCCTCCTCACGGACGCCGAGACGCTGCGCATGCGCGTCAACGGGATCGACCTGCACCTGCGCCCGCAGAGCTTCTTCCAGACCAACACCGACGTCGCCGCCGCGCTCTACCGCCAGGGGCGCGAGTGGGTGGACGACGCCGCGCCCGCCACGGTCTGGGACCTCTACTGCGGGGTGGGCGGGTTCGCGCTGCACGTCGCAGGGCCGGGCCGCGACGTCGTCGGCGTCGAGACGAGCGCCGAGGCCGTCGCGAGCGCGCGGCTCACCGCGCGCGACGCGGGCCTCGACCGCACGACGTTCCTCACCCAGGACGCGACGGCGTTCGCGCTGTCGCGGCAGGACGTGCCCGACCTCGTCGTCGTCAACCCGCCGCGACGCGGCATCGGGGAGACGCTCAGCACGTGGCTCGAGGAGTCCGGCGTCGGGCACGTCGTCTACTCGAGCTGCAACGCGACGTCGCTCGCGCGCGATCTCGCGCTCATGCCGTCGCTGCGCCCGCGCGCCGCCCGGGTGCTCGACATGTTCCCGCAGACGTCGCACTACGAGGTCGCGGTCCTGCTCGAGCGCGCCTGACCGCTCCGCTCGTACGGCTGCCGTTCACCCCGGCGCCGAGGTCGACCCGAGCGGCCGAGATCGACCCTCCGGAGGCCGATCTGGTGACGGGCGGGTCGATCTCGCGGTCAGGGTCGCTCTCCCGCGCGCCGGGCGGCCTCGACGGCGGAGGCCTCGAGCCGCTCCCGGTAGGCCGCCCACTCGGCGTCGTCGAGCGCGGGCAGGTTGCCCCGGCCGTCGCCCGCCGCGCCGTCGACGAGCTCACGCACGATGTCCGCGTGGCCGGCGTGGTGCGCCACCTCCGCGAGCACGTGCACGAGCACCTGGTGGAGCGTGACGTCGCGGTTCCCCGGGCGCCACCACGGCACGTGGCCGGGCGCGTCCAGGTCGAGCGACGCCACGGTCGCGTCGCACAGCTCCGACGACCGGCGGAAGAGCTCCAGGATCTCCTCCCGGCTCTCGTCCGCCGTGGCCCACATGTCGGCGTTCACCTCCGCGCCGTCGGCGAACCAGGGCAGCTCCAGGTCGTGCGTGCCGCCGAACGCCTCGTGCAGGTAGCCGAGCTGCACGCTGCCCACGTGCTTCACCAGGCCCAGGACGTTCGTGCCGGTGCGCGTGAGCGGACGGCGGACGTCGTACTCGCTCAGCCCCTCCGCCTTGGCGAGCAGCGCGTCGCGCTCCCTGCTCAAGTACCGCTGCAGCGTCGCCTTGGGGTCGTGGTCAGGTGCCGTCGGTGTGCTCATCCACCGGACGCTACCGACGCCCTCCGACGCCGGTGCCAGACTCGCCCCATGGGCACCGTGCACGCAGAGATCACCGACCGGCTGGCGGCGTTCGTCCTCGCGCAGCCGGTGTTCTTCGTCGGTACCGCCCCGCTCGCGGCGGACGGCCACGTCAACGTCTCGCCCAAGGGCATGGCGGGCACGTTCGCCGTGCTCTCGCCGCACCGCGTCGCCTACCTCGACTACACCGGGTCGGGCGCAGAGGCACCCGCGCACCTGCGGGAGAACGGCCGCATCGTGGTGATGTTCTGCGCGTTCGCAGGGCCGCCCAACATCGTCCGGTTCCACGGCACCGGCCGGTACGTCGAGGCCGGGAGCGCGGAGTTCGACGCGCTGCGCGGGCACTTCGCCAAGACGGAGACCGCCGGGCAGCGCGGCGTCGTCGTCGTGGACGTCACGCGCGTCTCCGACTCGTGCGGGTTCTCCGTCCCGCACCTCGAGCTCGTCGAGGACCGCGACCTGCTCGACCGCTGGGCCGGTCGCAAGACGCCCGAGCAGCTCGACGACTACCGGGTCACCAAGAACTCCACGAGCATCGACGGCCTCCCCGCGATCGGCGACCCTGGCGAACCTGTCAGCGCGTCGTCGCGGTCGAGCGCGACCACTCGCTGACACGTCGAGGGGCCCGTCACCTGTCAGGGGTCGCGGGCGTCGCGTCGAGGTAGGCCCGGCCGCGCGGGGAGAGGCGGTAGCCGACGTCCAGGCTCACGGTGAGGCCGAGCTCCTTGAGACGGCGCACGCGCACCTTGAAGTCGTCGCGCGCCATCCCGAGGCCGGCGGCGAGCTCGCGCGCGACGACCCCCTCGTTCGCCGCGACCAGCTCCAGGTACTGCCGGGTCCACGGCGCCGCGGCGGCGCGGTCCTTGCGGTCCAGTGCCGCGCGGATCTGCTCGACGGCGGCCGCGTCCAGGTCGGCGTCCTCGCGCAGCGCGACGCGCGGGTCGGGGCCCGCGAGCCGGATGCCCACGCGGTAGAGGTCGCCCTCGCGCGCGGCGCCCCGGGCGAGCACGCGCTCCGGGGAGTCCATCCCCGCGAGGCGCGCCTCGTCGTCGGACACGAGCGGCGCACCGTCCGCGCCGGTCGGCACGCGCTCGACCGACGTCACCTCGACGACCCCGACCCGCGTGCGCTGGAGCGTCCCCACCTTCACGCGCGGCGTCGTCCAGCGGCGGAACGCCAGCGTCACCGTCCCGTCCTGGAGGCCGCGCAGCGTGCGGGCGTCGAGGAGCACGCCTCCGAGCGTACGACGCCACCGCCCCGATCTCCCGAGGGAGAGCCCCGGTCACGCGAGGTAGAGACGTGGTCACGACCAGGGCTCTACCCCGGCGAACCAGGGCTCTACCTCGCCGCACCAGGGCTCTACCTCGGCAGGGTCGGGTCTCGGGGCCCTGGTCAGGCGAGCTCGGGGCGGCGGGCGACGGTGAGGACGTGGGTGTCGGGCCAGTCGACGGGCTCGCCGGTCGCGGCGTCGTGCAGCGCCGCGACGGGCGCGAGGGCGTGCTCGACGACCCACTCGTTGCGCCACGCGCCGCTGCCCGGCTCGAGCTCGAAGCCGGCGTCCGCGAGCAGGTCCGCCCACCGCGGGCCGCTGAGGTCGCAGAACCGCTCGTGGCACTCGGACAGCCAGTTGTCGACGTAGTCCTTGCGGGTCAGGAACTCCATCGCCTCGCGCAGCGTGAGCCGCCACGACCCGGGGCCCAGCCGCGCGGGCGCGAACGCGGCGCCGGACAGGCGCGGGAAGTCGTGCGCGAACTGGACCAGGCGCGCGTCGGTGGACAGCGCGCCGACCCACGCGGCGACGTCCGCGCGCGCGAGGCGGTCGAGGTCGACCCGCGCCCCGCCGGGCCCGTCCCCGGTGGCCGCTGCGCCGTCGTCGGTCCGCAGGGTGAGCACGACGACGCGGTCCGGCTCGGCCGGGCCGCACACGTCGGAGTTGATCCACACCCCGCCGGGCCTGGTGTGGGCGTGGACGCGGCGCGCGAACGTCTCGACGTCGCGCACGCCGTCCCCGTACGACGAGACCTCGTGCGTGAGGGCGATCGTGAGGGTCGTGTCGACGGTCGCGTCGGGCATCACGGACCGGTCGAGGATGTTCGCCTGCACGAACCACACGTGCGGGTTCGCGAACGCGCCCTGGGCCTTCTTGTGCTCGGCCTCGGCGACGAGGTGCCGCGCGACGTCGACCCCGAACAGGTCGGACTCGTGCAGGCGCGGCTCGCGCGCGACGTGCTCCAGGAGGCCGCCGGTCGCGCAGCCGATGTCGACGATCCGCCCGGGCCGCACGTGGGGCGCCACCTGGGCCCACTTGCGCGCGGACGCGTCCTCGAACGCGGCGGCGTAGGTGCGGTAGTCGCGCGTCGAGGTGAGGTCGCCGTCGCCCGAGACGACGGGGTCGGCGAAGATCCGCCGCACGTCCTCGACGAACCGGTAGCGCGCGTAGAACTCGGGCACGGCCGGGTGCGCGACCTCCCGCCAGCCCTCGTCCCCCGCGGCGATCTGCTCGACGACGTCCCACGGCCGGGCGGGGAGCTCCCCGCCCGGCTCGGCGGCGTCGAGCTCGACCCCCGCGACGCGGTAGCCGAGCGCGCGGTACGCGTCCACGAGCGCCGGCGTCGAGCAGGCGACGACGGTGTCGGCGGGGTCGGGCGCGACGCCCGTCGCCGTCGCGACGCTCGTCACGACGAGCTGCGCGAACCGGTCGTCGGGCGCGACGTCCGGCACCGGCACGACGACGGACGCGAGCCCCTCGCGCGTCGTCACGTTCTCGACGAGCGCCTCGCGCCGGTGTCCCGGCAGCGGGTTGCGGCGGGTGCCCGCGTGGTTCGCGGACGTGACGACCCACACGACCTCGACGTCCGGGGCGCACCGGACACGGCGCCCGTCGAGGTCGCGGACGAGCCCGGCGCGCAGCGCCCGGAGGTAGTCGACCTGGTAGCGCGTGACGACGTGGTGGCGCCCCGGGAAGAGGACGCGACGGACCGGCCGACGGACCGGCGGAGCGGCAGGAGGGTGCACCCGCACACCGTGCGGCGTGGCGCCGCCCCGGTGCAACCTGTCTCACGTCTCGGTCCGCGTCGACGACGCGTGTTCGCTCTCCGTGAAGGCCCCGGACCGGAGAACCCGCTGGTTGCCGGGGCGCACGCGCGTGAGCGCTCCCCGGTCCGGCCGTCCTGGACGCCCGTCCACGATGCGGAGCACAGGGGACGTATGGGACGGTGTTCGCGATGTTCTGGATCGTGGCAGGGGCTGTGCTCGTCGTGTCCGGCCTCGCGATCGCCGCGACGGCCGCCCGCGGCGCGCGCCGAGCCGGTTCCACCGGGGCGAACGGGATCGCGATCGCGGTCGGCGGCGGCCTCGTGATCTGGGGCGCGATCGCCCTGACCGTCGGGCTCCTCACGCAGGACTGAGCGCCGCCTCCCGGGCGTCGACGACCTCCGCCCCGGTCACCGCCCCGGAGAGCCCGCGCCGTCCGCGCGTGAACGGGACCGCGGCGACCGACACCACGGCGAACAGCCACGCGACCGGCGCGGCCACGTCGCCCACCACCGCGAGCGCCGCCGGGACGTCCGTCGGCAGGTCGGCGAGCAGGCCCAGCGCTCCCCACAGCGCGCCCCCGGCTGCCGCGCGGGCGACGCGCTGCGCCGTCGTGCCGGGCCGGCCCGCCCAGCGCGGCGCGAGCCACACGGTCCGTTGCCCCCAGGACGCGCCGCTGCCGAGGAACGTCGGCACGACGAACACGAGCGCGAACGGGACGAGCGTGCCGAGCAGCCACTGCGCCCAGTCCGTCCCGTCGGGCAGCGGACGCCCGAGCAGGAGGAGCACCGTGCGGTAGCCCACCTGGAGCACCACCCCGAGCGCGGTGACGAGCAGCGCGTCGAGCAGCATCCCCAGCCAGCGGCGCCACACCGTCACGGGTCGCGCCTCGTCCCGGCGCGCCTCGAGCTCCGCGGCGCGCGGCATCCACCGCAGCACGAGCGGCGCTGCGAGCGCCCCGAGGAACGCGCCGAGCGTGTTGGTCAGGACGTCGTCGACGTCGGCGACGCGGTACGAGCACGGGATGAGCCCGAAGATCCCGGTGTACTGGGTGGTCTCGACGAGCACCGACGCGGCCAGCCCGGAGAGCGTCGCGACGACGACGCCGCGCCCCAGGTAGCGCCGCACGAGCAGCCCCCACGGGACGAACAGGACGACGTTGAACACGACCTGGAGCACGGCCGCGCTGCGCAGGGTCGCGCCGGGGCCGAGGCCCGCGGTGTCGCGCCGGATGTCGGCCAGGGAGTGGAACGGCACGTGCTCCGCCCCCGCGACGCCGTACCGGGCGCACCACTCGGCGAGATCCCCGCTCGGCAGCGGCAGGAGCGTGTACGCGACGAGGGCCACCCCGTAGACGGCGACGGCCGCGGCCCCGACCAGGCGGCGGCCGCTGAGCCCGCCGTACCGGCGCGACTGCCACGCGAGGGCGGGCACGAGGAACGCCGCGAAGAGGAGCGCGCCGCCGATCACGCCGACGTACGCCGGCCACGTCCAGCGGTCGATCACGCGAGGCTCCCACGAGGCTCGGGGGCGGGCCGGCGTGCGCGGGTGCGGGTCGTGGTCACGGGCTCCAGTATCGCGGCGGCTCCCGCGGCACCGCGCTCCGGCGCCTGCCTCCGCACCTCGCTCCGCCCCCCGGACGAGCGCCGACGACGACCGGCCCCGCCGGTGAGGACCTTCGGCGCGGCGTGGGGAAGGACCCCGGCCTACCGTGGAGGTGCGGTCGGTCGCCACGGCCCGCCGAGGGACCACCGAGGACCGGTCCGGGACCGCCCGCCGCGCACCGACCGGTGCGCGCGGCCCGACGGACGAGGTGAGGACGATGAAGGCGGCGCGGTACCACGGCAAGGAAGACCTCCGGATCGAGGACGTCCCGGAGCCCGAGACCAGGCCGGGGACCGTGAAGATCCGGCCCGCGTGGACGGGCATCTGCGGGTCCGACCTGCACCTGTACCTCGAGGGCCCGTTCCCGCCCGCGCCGTCGGAGACCGAGCCGCACCCGCTGTCGGGCGAGACGCTGCCCGTCGTGTTCGGCCACGAGTTCTCCGGGGTCGTCGAGGAGCTCGGCGAGGGCGTCGACGGGCTCGCGGTCGGGGACGCCGTGGTGGTCGAGCCGTTCATGGTGTGCGGCGAGTGCCCGCCGTGCCGCGACGGCCTCTACAACGCGTGCGTGAAGATGGGGTTCATCGGGATCTCCGGCCGCGGCGGCGGGCTGTCCGAGCACATCGTCGTCGAGCGCCGCTGGGTGCACCCCGTGGGCGACGTCCCGCTGGACCAGGCCGCGCTGATCGAGCCGCTCGCGGTCGCGTACCACGGCGTCCGTCTGTCCGGGGCGCAGGCGGGCGACACCGTCCTCGTCGGCGGGGCGGGGCCGATCGGCCTGCTGACGTGCGCCGTGCTGCACGCGATCGGGGCGCGGACGATCGTCACGGAGGTGAGCGGGGCGCGCAAGGCCAAGGCGCTGGAGACGGGCGTGGCCGACGTCGTGCTCGACCCGCGCGAGGTCGACGTCGCCGCGCGCGTGCTCGAGCTCACCGACGGCCGCGGCGCGGACGTCGCGATCGAGTGCTCGGGCGCGCAGCCGGTGCTCGACACCCTGACGCACGCGCTCAAGGCGGGCGGGACGCTCCAGATCGTGGCGCTGTTCTCCGCGCCGCCGACGCTCGACGTCATGACGGTCCTGCTGCGCGAGCTGACCATCAAGGGCGCCATCGGGTACGCGGACGACCACCCCGCGGTCATCCGGCTCGTGCAGGAGGGCAAGGTCGACCTCGCCCCGTTCGTGACGAGCCGCATCGCCGTCGAGGACGTCGTGGAGAAGGGGTACCGCGAGCTCATCGACCACAAGGACGACCACGTGAAGATCGTCGTGTCGGTGTGAGACAGCGGCGCGCGGCCCCCACCGTCCCCGGGGGCCGCGGGCCGCGCTCGACCCGTGCTCGCCGACGCGCCGCGCTCGACCTGCGGTGCGCCGCCCGGCGTGCCACGGTGGAGGCTCACGAGGCCCCGGGAGGTGCCGCATGGACGTCCTCGCCGCCCACGGCGACGCGATCGGCGCGTTCGACGCGCTCGTCCGCCCGCTGCGCGACGACCAGTGGGCGCTGCGCACCCCGGACGCCGACTGGACGGTGCGCGACCTCGTCAACCACCTCACGGCCGAGCAGCTCTGGGCGCCCGAGCTGCTCGCCGGGCGGTGGATCGAGGACGTCGGCTCCGTCTTCGAGGGCGACGTGCTCGGCGACGACCCGGTCGACCGGTGGGTCGACGCGTCCGTCGAGGCCCGCGAGGCGTTCCTCGCGCCCGACGCCCTGGACCGCCGGGTGCACCTGTCCTACGGCGACGAGTCCGGCGCGGAGTACTGCGCCCAGATGACGTTCGACCTCGTGGTGCATGCCTGGGACCTGGCCCGCGCCGTCGGGGCGGACGAGACGGGCGAGCCCGCGCTGGTCGCGTGGGCGCTGCACTACGCGGAGTCCCGCTCGACGTTCCTCGAGCCGGGCCCGCTGTTCCGTGGCCCGCTCGACGTCGACGACGGCGCCGACGACCTCACGCACCTCCTCGCGCTCACAGGCCGCCGCCGCTGACGGTCGCACGCCGGGTGAACCTTCGCGGAACGGTCCGTCCCGCGGGTGGCCCGGCAGGACGGCGGCGCGGGTCGCGCGCGACACTGGCCCCATGCCCTCCACCGCCGCCGGTCGTCCCCCGGAGCAGCGCACGACGGCGCACCGCGCCCGCCTGCTCCGGCCCGCCGCGGACCGCGGGGGCCGCCCGCTCGTCGTGGGCCACCGCGGCAACTCGTCCGTGGCGCCGCAGAACACGCTCGCGGCGTTCGAGGCCGCGGCGCGCGCGGGCGTCGACGCGATCGAGCTCGACGTGCACCTCACGGCGGACCGGCAGGTCGTCGTGCTGCACGACGACGTCGTGGACGAGACGACGGACGGGACCGGCCGCGTGGACGGGCTCACGCTGGCCGAGGTGCGCGCTCTCGACGCCGGGTCGTCGTTCTCGCGCGCGTTCGCGGGCCAGCGCGTCCCGACGTTCGCGGAGGTCGCGCGGTTCGCCGTCGCGCACCCGGGTGTCGGGATCCTCGTCGAGCTCAAGGGCGTCTGGTCGGTCGAGGACGTCCTGCTCGTGACCAAGCAGGTCGACGACGCCGGGCTCGCGGACCGGGTGCTCGTCCAGTCGTTCTGCCCCCCCACGGTCGCCGCGCTGCGCGACGCCGCGGGGCACCTCGACCGGGCGCTGCTGCTCGCGCTGCACCCGGACAGCCTCGCCGAGCTCGTCGAGGTGTGCGCGGACCTGGGGGTCGTGGCCTGCAACCCGGAGGTCGCGCTCCTCGCGCACGAGCCAGGACTCGTGGACACGCTCCACGACGCGGGACTGCGCGTGCACGTGTGGACCGCGAACACGACGGACGAGTGGGACGACCTCCTCGTGCGGGGCGTCGACGGCGTCATGACCGACCGGCCGGACCGGCTCGTCGGCTGGCTCGACGCCCGGTTCGAGGACCCTCGACGGGTGAGCCTGGCGCCGCGCCCCTAGCGTGGACGGATGAGCGCCACCCCGACGCCCTCGCCCGGTCCGCTCCCCACCCCGCCCGACCCGCCCGGCCCGGTACCCGCACGCGCCCCGGCCGTGTGCGTGCTCGCGCTGACGCCGCTGCTCACCGTGGAGATCGAGCCTGCCGGGCCCTACGAGACCTCGCCCGAGGTGCACGTCCACCCCGGCGGCCAGGGGCTGTGGCTCGCGCGCATGGCGTACTCGCTCGGCGCGCAGGTCGTGGTGTGCGGGCCGTTCGGCGGGGAGACGGGGACGGTCGCGGCGCACCTCGCGCGCGCCGAGCACCTCGACCTGCGCGCGACGACGACCGGCGGCAACGGCGCGTACGTCCACGACCGCCGCAGCGGGCACCGGGAGGAGGTCGTGACCATGGACCCGTTCCCGCTCAACCGCCACGAGGTCGACGACCTGTACGGCACCGTCCTCGTCTCCGGGCTCGACGCCGCGGTGACCATCCTCACCGGGTCGGAGACCGCGGTCGGGGTCCCGGCGTCGTTCTTCGGACGGCTCGCGCGCGACCTGCACGCCTCGGAGCGCCAGGTGGTCGCCGACCTCTCCGGGGAGCAGGCGCGCGCCGTGGCCGACGCGCCCGGCGCGGTGCTCAAGATCAGCCACGAGGAGATGGTCGACGGCGGGTTCGCCGACGACGACACCGAGGCGGCCCTGCTCGCCGCCGCGCGCGGCATGGTCGACGCCGGGCCGCGCGCGGTCGTCGTGTCGCGCGCGCACGACCCCTCGCTGCTCGTGACGCGCGAGCACACGTACACCGTGCGCACGCCGCGCATCACGACCGTCGACCACCGCGGCGCGGGCGACTCCATGACGGCGGGCATCGCCGTCGGGCTGGGCCGCGGCCTCGAGCTCCCGGACGCCGTGCGTCTCGGTGCCGCGGCGGGAGCGCTCAACGTCACGCGGCGCGGTCTCGGCACGGGCCGCCGCGACCAGATCGAACGCCTCGCGCGCCGCATCACGGTGCGCGAGGCGCGCACCTGAACCCGACCGCCGGGCCCGACCCCCGACCCTCCGACCCTCGACCCCCGACGACTGAGGAGAACCACCGTGCGTGCTCTCGTGACCAACGACGACGGGATCGACTCCCCCGGCCTGGCGGTGCTCGCCGGGGCGGCGCTCGACGCCGGCTACGAGGTCGTCGTCGCGGCCCCCGCCCGCGAGTCGTCGGGCGCCAGCGCGTCCCTGCTCGGCGCCGAGCGCGACGGGCGGCTCGCCGTCGAGCCGCGCCGCGCGCCGGGCCTGCCCGACGACGTGACCTCCTACGCCGTGCGCGCCGCCCCCGCGCTCATCGCCTTCGTCGCCGCCTACGGCGGGTTCGGCCCCCGGCCGGACCTCCTGCTCTCGGGGGCGAACAAGGGCGCCAACACCGGCAACGCGATCCTGCACTCCGGGACGGTCGGCGCGGCGCTGTCCGCGATGACGCACGGGATCCGGTCGCTCGCCGTCTCGGTGGACGCGGCCGAGCCGCAGCACTGGGACACCGCGCGCCTCGTCACCGACCACGTGCTCGCGTGGATGGACGACCCCGCGTCACGGGACGTGCCGCTCGACCGGCGCACGCTCAACGTCAACGTCCCCGACGTCCCGCCGGACCGGCTGCGCGGGCTGCGGCAGGCTCCGCTCGCGACGTTCGGGCTCGTGCAGGCGAACATCCACGAGGACGGCGACCGGCACCTGGTACTCCAGTACTCCGGCACGGAGCGGCACTCCGAGCCCGACTCCGACACGGGCCTGCTCACGCGCGGCTGGGCCACCGCGACGCTCCTCGTCGCGCCGTACGCCGACGCGACGGTCGAGGTCCCTGGCCTGACCTGAACCCGTTCGTGGGGTCGGTCGAGCAGGGGGACGCGTCCGGGTCCGGTCCTCAGCCTCGGGGGCGGCGGTCGCCGTCCCCCGGGTCGCCGTCCCCGTCGTCCCCGGGGACGCCGTCCCTGTCGTCGGCGGGGTCGACCGATCTCGCCTCGTCGGTGGTGTCCTCGTCGGGTACGGCGCCGTGCTCGGCCGTGCGCTCGCGCTCCTCGATGACGTCCTGGCCCGGTCCCGCGAACGCGCGCGACCGCTCCTCCCCCTCGGGGGTCCCGCTGAAGAAGGCGGACTCCGCGGCCTCGGGCGTCGCGTCGTCGTGCCCGACGACGGGGAGCGGCCGGGTCCCTCCCGGCACCTCGGCGTCGTGTCCGGTGCGGGCGCCGACGTCCCGCTCGTCCGGTCGCCCCACCGGGCCCGGCACGACCCCGACGAGGCGCGTCGGGTCCTCGCTCGGCGCGGCGCCCGCGCCCGCCCCCGCGCGCCGGATCGTCCCGAGGACCACGGGCGCGTCGGCCCGCCGCGAGCCACGCTCGGCGGGCAGGCGAGGCGGGCGCGCCGGGGCGACGGGGGCTCCGTCCCCGCCCTCGGCGGTGCCCGCCACGTCGCCTCGGGCGCCGTCGCTCGCCGCGGCGACCGACCCGTCGTCGGCCACGTCGACGGCGTCCGCCGCCCGTTCGAGCCGTGTGCGCGGCAGACCTTGCGGCGCCGCGCGCTGGAGCCAGTCGACGAGGCCCTCGCGCACGAAGCACCGCAGGTCGAACAGCGTCGGGGCGTCATGCGCGCTCACGAGGGCGCGGACCCGCACGAGGCCCCCGACGGCGTCGGTCACCTGGAGGATGCCGACGCGCTCGTCCCACAGGTCGGTGAGCGCGAGCAGACGCCGCAGCTCGGCCCGCATCGGGCCCACCGGCACCTCGAAGTCGAGGTCGAGCTCGACGGTCCCCAGCAGGTCGGCGGCGCGGCGGGTCCAGTTCTGGAACGGCGTCGTCGTGAAGTACGTGGACGGCATGATGAGGCGGCGGTCGTCCCAGAGGTGCACCACCACGTAGGTCATGGTGATCTCCTCGATCCGGCCCCACTCGCCCTCGAGGACCACGACGTCGTCCACGCGGATCGCGTCGGTGAACGCGATCTGCATGCCCGCGAACACGTTCGCGAGCGACGTCTGCGCCGCGAGGCCCGCGACGATCGAGATGAGCCCCGCCGACGCGAGCAGGCTCGCCCCGGCGGCGCGCGCCGCCGGGAAGGTGAGCAGGATGCCCGCGACCGCGCACACGACGATCACCGCCACGGTCAGTCGGCGCAGCACCGTGATCTGGGTACGGACGCGGCGCGCGTGCCGGTTGTCCGCGGTGTCCATGCGGTAGCGCTGGAGCGCGGAGTCCTCGAGCACGAACGCGATCGCGCCCACCCACCACGCGCCGACGACGATGAGCGCGATGAGCAGGAGGTGCTCGACCGCGGGGCGCCACGGCGTGGACGCGTCCGTCGTCAGGCGGACCGCGATCCACACCGCGACGACGGTGAGCACCGCCCGGTCCGGTCGGCGCAGCCGCCGCGAGAGGTCGCGGGCGAGCTCGCTGCGCCGGCCCGCCCGGCGGACCACCGCGGAGATCACCGTCCCCAGGACGAACGCCAGCAGGACGCCCGCCGCGACCGCACCGAGGGTGACGAGGACGTCGGTCGTGTTCTCGATCTCGGTGTCCATCCCCCCAGGCTAGGCAGGGCTCCGGGTGGTCACCTCCGGGCCGCGGGACGGGAGCGACGCTCCCCGCCCCGTGGTGGGCGGGCGAGCCACGGGGCGAGCAGCCGCGTCACGCGCGGCAGCACGAGGTAGGTCATGACGGGCGTGAGGACGAGCGTGGTGGCGAGCACGCGTGGGACGACCGGCACCGCGTCCCAGGCCGGGACCAGGCTCCCGACGAGCAGCGTGAACGCGAGGTTGACCGGGAAGAACCCGAGCCAGATGCTCACCGACTGCTTCCAGCGCGGCGGCGCCGCCGCGCTCGCCGGTGGCGCGGTCGACGTCGGGGCGTCGAACCAGCCCTCGATGCCCGTGCGGCGCTGGACCCGTGTCTCCTCGACGAGGTCCCTCCCCTGCGCGAGCCAGCGCACCCGGTCCGGCGACGTCTCCCACGCGTCGAGCGTGGTGGCATCGGCGAAGCGGTAGAGCATGTGCCAGTCGTGCGACCCGGCGGCAGCACGCACCCAGCCGGAGCCGAGGAACCCGGGGTAGCGGTTGGCGAGGTTGACACCGGTCTGCACCCAGCGCGTGACCGCGGGGACGTTCTCGGGCAGGACCCTCCGCTCGATCGCGACGGTCACCGGCCCAGCGGCGGGGGTGACGAGCGGACGGTGGTCGGCACGGGCACGCGGGGTCGGAGGCAGGGCACGGGCGGGGTCGCCGCCGGTCCGCCGCTCGCCCTCGGGGACGTCGTAGGTCATGGGACGAGTGAACGTGGCAGGTGTTTCCGGGTCGTGAACCTGCGCGGGCGCGGGACGGATCGTCCCGCGGGTCGGGACGACGGCCGACGCGCGGGCCGCGCGGGCCGGGCCTACCGTGGCAGGCATGATCTCGTGGGAGCTCGCGCTCGCGCTGCGCGACGCGGGCGTGCGGTGGTCCCCGGCGTCGGGCGACCGCTTCCGCCTCCTCGCCACGGGCGGCGACGGCGACGTCTTCACCGTGAGCGACATGACGATCGAGCCGCACGAGTTCGACACCGGCGTCGTGCTCGGCTTCAACGGGACCACCGAGTGGGCGCTCGACTCGGTCGCGCTCGAGGACGCGCTCTGGCACCCGCTCGAGGAGCAGCTCCGCGAGCTGCTCGGGGGCACCTTCCGCGCGCTGGAACGGTCGGCGGCCGGGTACGTCGTGCGCACCGAGGTGCTCGACGACCTCGCGACGTTCGCCGGGACGGACGCGGCAGACGCCTACGCGCGCGCCCTGCTCGCGCTCGTCGCCGCGAGCACCGAGGACCTGCCCTGACCCGCCGGCGGACGACGAGCTGGCTCGAGGACGTGCGACGCGCTCCGTCCGTCGTGCGGCGCGTGCTGCGCGCGCTGGGCGACGAGCTGCCCCCTGCGGTCGATCCCGAGCCGCCCGAGGTGTCGCCCGACCTCGTCCCTCTTCTGCGCGAGCTCGGGACCGCTCTGCTCGACTCCGGGCGCTCCGTGACGGACGTCGGGGACGACCTGGAGGCCGTCGCGCGGCGCTCGGGCGCGTCGACCGTCGGCACGCTCGTCCTCCCGACCGGCGTCTTCGTCCGGGTCAGCACCGCGGGCGGCACGGTCGCCGACTTCGCGGCCGCCGCCGCGAGCGGACTCAACCTCGACCAGATCGGGGCGCTCACGACCCTCGTGCACCGCCTGCGCACGACCGACGTCCCGCTCGCCGAGGCCCGCGCCGAGCTGCGCGCGATCGTCGAGCGCCCGCCGCGGTTCGGCGCGGTCCTCACGATCGTCGGCCACGGGCTGCTCACGATCGGGTTCGGCCTCGTGCTCAACCCGACCGCCCGGCTCCTGCCGGTCTACCTCGCGCTCGGGATCCTCGTCGGCGCACTGCGCTGGCTCGGGACCCGGTGGCCGACGCTCGCCACCGCCCTGCCCGTCGTCGCGGCGTTCGTCGTGACGCTCCTGGCGGTCGACGTCGTCCACCCCTGGCTCGGCGACGACCCGCTGAGCGTCCTCGTGCCGCCCCTCGTCTCGTTCCTGCCCGGCTCGGTGCTCACGGTGGCCGCGATCGAGCTGACGAGCAACCAGATCGTCGCCGGCGCGAGCCGGCTCGTGTACGGGGTCGCGCAGCTCCTGCTCCTCGTGTTCGGGGTCGTCGCGGGCGCGGCGGTCGCGGGTCCGCTCGTCGCCGCCCCCGCCGCGGACCAGCTCGGGTGGTGGGCGCCGTGGGTGGGGATCCTCGCCGTCGGGCTCGGGCAGATGTACTTCGCCTCGTCGCCGCGCGGCTCGCTGCCCTGGGTCCTGCTCGTCCTGCTCGGCGCGTACGCGGCGCAGCTCGCCGGGGCGCTCGCCGCGGCACCGCTCGCGGGGTTCGTGGGCGCCCTCGTCATCGCTCCGCTCGCCGCGCTCGTGGAGCGGACGCCGCACGGGCCGCCCGCCGCCGTCACGACCCTCCCGGCGTTCTGGCTCCTCGTGCCCGGGGCGCTCAGCCTGCTGGGCCTCTCCGACCTGGTGAACGGCGGACCGGAGGCGGCCCAGGAGATCGCGAACGCGGTCGTCGCCGTGTTCGGGATCGCGCTCGGCACCCTGGTCGGGTCGGCGGTCACACGGGACGCGGGACGGGTGACACGTACCCTCTTCACATCCTGACCACACGGTCGGCACCCCATTCCCGAGGCTTCCCCCCGTCAGAGGGTCCCGCTGGACGCACGTCTAGTTGAAGATGGAACAGCCGACCGGTCTCCGTGGTCCACCCTGCGACCAGACCAGCCGGCGTCGTGGTGAGAGGGCGCACGCGCCCCGCCCCGACCGCACGCCGTCGTGGTCACCCAGCGCTCCGTCCTGCGCAGGTGCACCAGGGATGGGAGCGCTTCCGCGTTCGACCGCCCGCGACCACGGCCCGATGATCGGATCGTTCGCTTGACCACTGCACAGCACCACAAGACCGCACCGCACACGACCAGCACCACCGGCGCGCGCCCCGCCGCTCCCGGCGAGGCGCGCTAGATGGGCCGCCACACCGCGAGCCGGGCCTCGCTCCCCGCAGCCCTCGCCTCCGCCGCGCGCCGCGGCGCGCACGGCGCCGCCCGGGTCGTGCCCGGCCGTCGCCGCACCCTCGGGACCGGTGCCGCCGTGGCGGCCGTCGCGCTCACCGCGAGCACCGCCGCGGCCGCCTTCGCCGACGGTCCCGCGTCGTCGTCGACCGCGTCCGCGTCCGCCGCGCAGGCCACGACGCCGTCCGTCACCACCGCTGCCGGCACGGCAGCCACGGCCCTGGGGGCGGCCGCGGCCGACCCCGCCACCGTCGACGCCGCGAGCGACGCCCTCGTGCGTGCCCAGTTCCTCACCGGGGAGGGCGCCGCCGGGCTCACCCCCGAGCAGATCGCCCAGATCGAGGACGCGCGCGCCCGGCTCAGCACGGCCGTCACCGCGTCCTCGACCGGCGGCGCGGCCGCGTTCGCCGGCCTGCCCGCGCTGGTCGGCTCCGGCCTCGCCGCCGCCGCGGGCGACACGGGGGCCGGCAGCGCCGCCGAGGACGACGCCGCGGACGACACCGAGGGCGATGTGCTGCTGACCGCGGCCGACACCCTCGACGCGAGCGTGCCCGGCCTCGTCGAGCGCGGCTCGGACCGTGCGAGCCGGTCCTCGGCGCGCACGTCCCTCGACGACCTCACGGCCTTCCCGACGCTCGATCCGACCGTGCCCGACCTGGCCGAGCAGTCAGGAGAGACGTCCGGCGAGGCGGCCGACGCCGCCGCGAGCGCCGACGCCTCGACCGAGTCCCCCGAGGAGGACGCGGCGGCCGCCGAGTCGGCGACCGCGTCGCCCGACCTCACGACCGGGACGGCGCCGGACGCCACGGCCGACGCCGCCGAGGCGCCCGTGCCCGCGGGCTCCACCGAGGAGATCGCCGCGCTGACGGCCGAGCTCTCCACGCTGCTCGACGCGGCCGGCTCGGGCGTGACCGTCCAGGTGGTGCCCGGTCCGCCGTCGGCCGAGGAGATCGCTGCCCAGCTCGACCAGTGGGCCGCCTCCACCGCGGGCTTCGGCAACGGGCAGATCCCCGCGAGCGCCCTGTGCGACCTGTCGTTCGCGCCGGGCGAGCAGCTCCGCTGCGACGCCGCCCACCAGATCGAGGCGCTCAACCAGAAGTTCGTCGAGACGTTCGGCGTGAACCTCTCGGTGACGGACTCCTACCGCTCCTACGCGTCGCAGGTCGCGGTCAAGGCGTCGCGCGGCTACTTCGCCGCGCCCCCCGGCATGTCGAACCACGGCTGGGCGCTCGCGCTCGACCTCGGCGGCGGCATCCAGGGGTACGGCACCGCGCAGTACGAGTGGATGCGCGCCAACGCGCCGGCCTACGGCTGGGACAACCCCGAGTGGGCCCGCGCCGGCGGCTCGAAGAACGAGCCCTGGCACTGGGAGTACGGCGACCTCTCCTGAGGTTCCGCTCCCCCGACCACGGCCCCGGCGCCGCGACGACCTCGCGGACCGGGGCCGTCGTCGTCCCGTCAGGCGAGCGCGGTCGCGACGAGCAGCATCGTCACGAGGAAGCCCGTGACGAGGTTGAGCCACAGGAACGTGCGCCACCCGGCGTTCGCGCGCTCGCAGTCGTCGTCGCGCACGTCGCGGAACCGCAGCACGTTGGCGGCGTACGGGAGCGGCAGGAGCGCGGCGAGGACGCCGGGCCACGGCACGACCGCGAGGACGGCGGCCGCGGCGACGTACGCCACGGCCGCGCCGAGCACGGTCGCGTGCGCCCCGACCGCCGTCGCGACGGACGCGATGCCGCCCTCCCGGTCCGCCCGGACGTCCTGCACGGCGCCGAACGCGTGCGACGCCATCCCCCACAGGACGAAGCCCACGAGCACGGGCCACACCGAGCGCGCCGACAGGTCCGCGCCCACGAGGACGAGCGCGTACAGCAGCGGCCCGGCGAAGTGCATCGCCGACGTGAACGAGTCGAGGAACGGGCGCTCCTTGAACCGCAGGCCCGGCGCGGAGTACGCCACCACGCCGAGCACGACGAGCGCGAGGACCAGCCCGGCGAGCGGGTCGCCGAGGAGCAGCAGGGCGACGAGGAACGGGACGTTCGTCGCGACGCACGCGCGCAGGATGCGGCGGTGCGTGGCACGCGCGGTCGCCGGGTCGGCGAGCGCGCCCTCGATCCCGCCCTTGCGCGGGTTGCGCAGGTCGCTCGCGTAGTCGAAGACGTCGTTCACGCCGTACATGAGCAGGTTGTAGGGCACCAGGAAGTACAGGGTCCCGACGACGAGCGCGAGGTCGACCCGGCCCTCCGTCGCGACGAGGTAGCCCGCGGTGAACGGGTAGGCGGTGTTGATCCACGAGAAGGGCCGCGACGCGGCGAGCACGTCCTTCACCGGGCGCCCTCGTCCGGTCGCCCGTCGGCGGCCCGACCGCCCACGGCGCGGTCGCCGGTCGCGCGCCCGCGCGTCCCGAGCGCCGTCCACAGCACCGGCATGGCCAGCGCGGCGGCGAGCGCGTAGGCGAAGTCCTCGAGCGGTGCGCCCCAGAGGTAGACGCCGAGGATCTTGCCCGGGTCGTAGACGTAGAGGTCGGCCGCGATCATGAGCGTGTCGAACACGAGCGTGAGCACGCACAGCACGACGGCCGTCACCACGAGCGGGCGGGGCCGCAGGCGCCGCAGCACGCGCCACGACACGACGATGAGCGCCGTCAGGACGATGACGTTGAGCACGAGGTTCGTCACGCGTCGCCCTCCGCCCGGCTCCGTCGCGCGGCGAGCACGCGCTCGGCGCCGCGCCAGACCAGCAGCGCGGTGTAGCACAGCAGCGTCAGGAAGACCGCCTCCTCGACGGGGAGGTCGGGCGCGAGCAGGAGCCCGGTCATCCACGGGCTCTCCCCGCGCGCGAAGATGCCGAGCACGAGCCCCGCGGCGTCCCAGAGGAGGAACCCCACGACGCCGAGCCCCACCGTGAGCGCGGCGCGGCGCGGGTCCGCCCAGAACGCGAGGCGGAAGCGCCGGTCGAGCACGGCGAGGCCACCGAGCGAGACCGCGAGCGCCCCGAGGTAGACCAGACCCGTCACCGGCGGACCTCGACCGGTCGCGCACCTGACGGCCGGACCCGCTCGGGCCGTCGGCTCGCCGCGAGGTAGCCAGGGCGCAGCGGCGTCGGCAGCGGGCGCGCCGACGTCTCGCCGAGCAGGCGCTTCGCGACGAGCTCGGCGCTGATGAGGCACATCGGCAGTCCCACGCCCGGGATCGTGCCACCTCCGGCGTGGTAGAGCCCGTCGACACGGCGGGACGCGGTACCGGGCCGCCACAGGGCGGACTGTCGGAGCGTGTGCTCCATGCCGAGGGCGCCGCCGCGCCAGGACGAGAGCTCGGCCGCGAAGTGGGCGGGCCCGAGCACGCGCCGCGTGACGACCCGGCCTGGGAGGTCCGCGACGCCCGCCCACCGGCCCACCTGGGCGAGGTAGCGGTCCGCGAGCGCGTCGAGCGTGCGACGCGACGCGGCGTCCGCGCCGAGCGTCGGGTCGGCGGGGAACGGGACGAGGAGGAAGAGGTTCTCGTGCCCCGGTGGCGCCGCGGGCGCGCCCGACGACGGCCCGTCGGTCGCGGAGGTGCGCGACACGTAGAGGGACGCGGGGTCGGGGACGCGCAGCCCCGCGGGGTCGCTGCGCCGGTCGGTGCCGAGCACGGCGTCGAAGTTCGCGGGCCAGTCGCGCGTGAAGAAGAGGGAGTGGTGCGCGAGCTCGGGCAGCTCGCCCCGTACCCCGGCGAGCACGAGCAGCGCCGAGATCCCCGGTCCCTTGCCCTCCCACGACGCGGCGGGCAGGTCTGCCCACCGCGGCTCGAGGAGCGCGGTCTCCGTGTGGTGCCGGTCGGCGGCCGACACGACGAGGTCCGCCTCGACGAGCTCGCCCGAGGCGAGGCGGACGCCCGTGACGCGCCCGCGGCGTCGGGCACCGGGGACCACCTCGATCCCGGCGACGTCCGCACCGGTCCGGAGCTCGACGCCCTCCGCGCGCGCGAGCCGCACCACGGCCTCGATCAGCGTGTGCATCCCGCCGCGCGGGTACCGCACGCCGTCGACGAGGTCGAGGTGGCTCATGAGGGAGTACAGCGCGGGCGCGCGGTAGGGCGAGGACCCCAGGAAGACGGCGTGGTAGCCCAGGAGCTGGCGCAGCCGAGGGTCCTCCACGGCGCGCGCGGCCCGGTCGGCGAGCGGCTCGCGCAGCAGCGCGGCGAGGCGCGGGAGACGACGCAGCACCTCCGGGGCGAGCGCGCGGTCGGGCCGCTCGAACGTGGTGTAGAGGAAGTGGTCGAGCGCGAGGCCGTACGCCTCGCTCGCGTCGGCCGCGTACGCCGCCATGCGGTTCCCGGCACCGGGCTCGATCGCGTCGAACCGGGCGCGGTTCACGCCCGGGCTCGCGGAGAGCTCGAACGTGGACGCCGCACCCCCCGGGCCGTCGGGCTCGAAGAACACGCGGTAGGCCGGGTCGAGCGGCACGAGGTCGAGGTGGTCGTCGACGCGCGCGCCCAGGAGCGCGAAGAAGTGCTCGACCACCTCCGGCATGAAGTACCAGGACGGCCCGGTGTCGAAGCGGAACCCGTCCAGCTCGAGCGTGCCCGCCCGGCCGCCCAGGTCCGCGTGACGCTCCAGCAGCGTGACGGCCGCGCCCCCGCGCGCCAGGAGCGCCGCGGTGGCGAGCCCCGAGATCCCGCCCCCGACGACGACGACGCGCGGTGCCCTCACGCGAGCACCTTCCGCGGACGCGCGGGTCGGCCCGACGCCATCTGCCCGAGGAGCTGACCACCCGCGGCGCGGGCGGCGAGCGCGACCTTCACGGGGTCGGGGACGCGCACGCGGGCCCGCAGGATGTCCTCGGGCGGCGTCGCCGCGAGCCGGGCGAGCAGCCGCTCGTACACGGCGACCGTCGCGGCGACCGCGACGCGGGGGCGCACCGGGAGGCCCGGCAGCGCCGCGCGCGCCGCCGCGAGGTCCTCCTCGACCTCCCGGCAGAAGGCCTCGACGTCGCGACGGCGCAGGCGGCCCGGGACGACGCCGGGCAGGTAGGCACGTCCGAGCTCGTCGTGGTCGGTGCGCAGGTCGCGGAGGAAGTTGATCTTCTGGAACGCGGCGCCGAGCGCGCGCGCCCCGCGGACGAGGACCGGGTCGGCGACCCGCAGGGGCTCCCCGGGGCGACGGCGCGCGTTGAGGAAGACCGCGAGGCACATGAGGCCGACGACCTCCGCCGAGCCGTACACGTACCGCTCGTAGCTCTCGCGGTCGTGCACGCGCACCGTGAGGTCCGTGCGCATCGACGCGAAGAAGGGGTCGACCTCGTCGTGGCCGACGCCGCACCGGCGGGCGGTCAGCGCGAAGGAGTGCACGACGAGGTTGGTCGACCACCCGCGGTCGAGCGCGCGCGTCACCTCGGCCTCCAGCTCGTCGAGGAGGTCCGCCGCGCCGTCGCCGCGGCGCGTGTCCACGACCTCGTCGGCGATGCGCACGAGGCCGTAGATGGCGTCGATCCCGTCACGCGTCGGCGCGTCGAGCAGGCGCGCGCCCAGCCCGAACGAGGTCGAGTAGGACGCGAGCACGACCCGGCTCGTGCGCGCGGCGGTCAGGTCGTACAGCCGTGCCGGGTCGCTCTCGTCGCGCACAGGTGGTCCCGTCTCCCGTCGCCGGGGCACCTCCCCGGTCATTCCTCAGCATGCTGAGGAATCCAGGGTCGCACGAGATGGGCGGACTCACACCTCGGGGGCGCCCTCCGCCCCGCCGGCCGCCGCGACCTCGATCCGCCGCGGGCCCGCCTGCCAGGCCTCCCACGCCGACGAGATGATCTCGGGCAGCCCGTTCGTCGCCGTCCAGCCGAAGAGCTCGTTGATCCTGCGCGGGTCGCCGACGAGCTGCGGCGGGTCGCCCGCGCGCCGCGGCAGGACCTCCGGCGTGACGTCGAGCCCGCTCACGCGCCCGATCTCGTCGATCACCTCGCGCACCGACGACCCCTGCCCCGTCCCGACGTTGAACACGTCGAAGGGGCGCTCCTCGACGTCGAGGTACCCGAGCGCCGCGAGGTGCGCGTGCGCGAGGTCCAGGACGTGGATGTAGTCACGGATGCACGTGCCGTCCGGCGTCGGGTAGTCGTCGCCGAAGATCTTGGGCTGCTCGCCGCGCTCCAGACGGTCGAGCACCATGGGCACGAGGTTCAGCACAGCGGGGTCGCCGAGGTCCGGCCAGCCCGCGCCGGCCACGTTGAAGTAGCGCAGCGCGACGAACCGCAGGCCCCACGCGCGACCGGCCGCGCGGCCCAGCCACTCGCCGACGAGCTTGGTCTCGCCGTAGGGGTTGATCGGCTCGGCGTGCAGCTTCTCCTCGACGAGCGAGACCGACGGCATCCCGTAGGTCGCCGCGGAGGACGAGAACACGAGGCGGTCGACGCCGGCCGCCTGCATCGCCGTGACGAGGTTCGTGAACCCGCCGACGTTCTGCTGGTAGTACCAGGCCGGCTTCTCGACCGACTCGCCGACCTGCTTGCGCGCCGCGAAGTGGACCACCGCGCGGACGTCGTGCTCGGTGAGGGCACGCGTCAGCACGTCCACGGCCTCCGGGGACGCGACGTCGACCTCGACGAGCGTCGCGTCGCCGACGCGGTCCGCGCGACCGGTGCTGAGGTCGTCGACCACGACCACCTTCTCGCCGCGCTCCTGCAGGAGGCGCACCACGTGCGCGCCGATGTACCCGGCTCCGCCGGTCACGAGGATCGTCATGGCACCCACCCTAGTGGGGCCGCCCCGCTCCCCCGCCGCGCGCTCCTACGCGTGGTCGTGGGCCTCGCGGTCGCGCAGGGCCGCCGTCTCGAGCTGGAAGGTCGAGTGCTCGACGGAGACCGGGAAGTGGTGCGCGACGCACGCACGGACGCGCTCCGTGATCTCGAGCGCGTGCCCGTCGCGGAAGCACGCGGCGTCGACGACGACGTGCGCGGAGATGGTCGGCAGACCCGTCGCGACGGTCGACGCGTGGAGGTCGTGCACGTCCTCGACGTGGTCGAGCGAGAGGATGTGCGCCCGGACGTCGTCGAGGTCCAGCCCCTCCGGGGTGAACTCCATGAGGACGGCGGTCGCCTCGCGCAGGAGGCGGAAGGCGCGCGGGACGATGAGGAGCGCGATGAACAGGCCGGCGATCGCGTCGGCCTGCTGGTAGCCGGTCGTCGCGATGACGACGGCGGCCACGATCACCCCGACCGACCCCAGGGCGTCGTTGACGACCTCCAGGAACGCCGCGCGCAGGTTGAGGTTCGCGCGGCGCCCGGACGCGAGGACGGCGATCGCGACGACGTTGCCGACGAGGCCGACGATCCCGAAGACCAGCAGCTCGGACGAGGGCACCTCCGGCGGCGAGAACAGCCGCCGGACGCCCTCGACGACGGCGTACGCGCCGACCGCGAGGAGGAGCGCCGCCTGCGCGAGGGCCGCGAGCACCTCGACGCGGCGGAAGCCCCACGTGCGGCGCTTGGTCGCGGGCCGCAGCACGAGCGACGCCGCGACGAGCGCCACGGCCAGCCCCGTCGCGTCGGTGAGCATGTGCGCCGTGTCCGTGAGGAGCGCGAGGCTCCCCGTGAGGACCGCGCCGACGGCCTGCGCGACGAGGATCGTCGCGGTGATCCCGAAGGCGACCGCGAGCCGCGCGCGGTGGTCTGGCGTGGCACCCCCCGCGCCGTGGTCGTGTCCGGCTCCCATGAACCCTCCATTCATCGCCGAATACCGATGATATCGGTATTCGGCGATGAATACCAGGCCTGCTGCGCCGTGAGGCGCGTCACCGCGCGGGGTCAGGGAGCGAGCGCGACGTGCTCCGCGTCGGCGAGCAGGTGCGCCACCTCGGGCCGCACGAGCCGGTACCAGGACGAGCGCCCCTCGCGGCGGACCGCCACGACCCCGACGTCGCGCAGGGTGGTCAGGTGCGCGGAGACCGTGGACTGCGCGAGCCCCAGCTCGCGCGTGAGGTCGACGACACGCCGCTCCGCGCCGGTGAGCAGGTGGACGATGGCCAGCCGGCTCGGGTCCGCGAGCGCATGGAGCAGTCGCGCGACCGCCTCGTGGTCGTGCGCGCCGTCGTGCCGGGGGTCGCTCGCGGCGCTCGTCGTCACCACCCGATGGTAGCGATCGGCGTCCGCACGCCGCGCGACCTCAGTCCCAGCCGAGCTCGTGCAGACGGTCGTCGTCGATGCCGAAGTGGTGCGCGATCTCGTGGACGACCGTGACCGCGACCTCCTCGACCACGTCCTCGCGCGTCTCGCAGATCGCGAGGGTGGGGTTGCGGAAGATCGTGATGCGGTCGGGCAGCGCCCCCGCCGCCCACATGTGGTCGCGCTCCGTGAGCGGCACCCCCTCGTAGAGACCGAGGAGGTCGGGGTCGTCGGCGGGCGCGTCGTCCTCGACGAGCACCACCACGTTGTCCATCTGCGCCGCCAGGTCCGCCGGGACGAGGTCCAGCCCGTCGCGCACGGCGTCCTCGAACTCGGCCCGCGTCATCTCCACCACGCGACCATCCTCCCCTGCCGGCGGCATCGTCCGCGGCACCGTCCCGCGGCACCGTCCGCGGGCAGACCCGGCCGAGCGGTCGACCAGGAGGTCGCGGTCCCGCCGCTGTACACTGGCGCACGTTCCTGAGCCCCCATCGTCTAGCGGCCTAGGACCCCGCCCTTTCACGGCGGTAGCACGGGTTCGAATCCCGTTGGGGGTACGCGAGATCGCACCGGGACCGGTGACCACCAGCGGATTTACGGATCGGCTCATCGGTACGGTACGATCCTCTCGGTTCGAAAGCGGGCCACCACACCACCAGGTTCACTGGTGAAAATCACCGGGTCCCCTGGTGTTAAGGTGTGTCTCGCGAAGAACAGCAAGGCCCTGTAGCGCAGTTGGTTAGCGCGCCGCCCTGTCACGGCGGAGGTCGCGGGTTCAAGTCCCGTCAGGGTCGCGTGAGGCGAAGAGCCCGGTCGGCATCGGCCGGCCGGGCTCTTCCCCCATGGCTCTGTAGCTCAGTTGGTAGAGCGTTCGACTGAAAATCGAAAGGTCACCGGATCGACGCCGGTCGGAGCCACCGAAGAGACCCCCACCCGGGATCCGGGCGGGGGTCTTCTGCATCCCCGCGACGACGTCGCACGGCTCCCCCTCCGCGCCCGGACCGGCCCGCGGGAAGTTGCGCACGGCCCCGGGTGCCGGTTGAGTGGTGGGGTCACCTGCGGAAAGGCGGAGAGATGAGCGACTGGATCGACGGGCGCATCCCGCCCGAGGAGCAGAAGCCGACGGTCGGGCAGCTCGTCGAGCGGCTGTCCGAGCAGGCTACCCGCCTCGTCCGGTCCGAGATCGCGCTCGCGAAGGCCGAGCTGACGACGAAGGCCAAGCACGCCGGCATCGGCATCGGCCTGCTCGTCGTGGGCGGGGTGCTCGTCCTCTACGGGCTGGGCTTCCTCTTCCACTCCGCCATGGAGGGGCTCGCGACCGTGATGCCGCTGTGGCTCGCCGCACTGATCGTCGGCCTGGTGCTGGTGCTCGTCGCCGGTACGCTCGCGTTCGTCGGCGTCAAGCAGCTCCAGCGCGGCGTCCCCCCGACCCCGACCGGGGCGGTCGACAGCATCAAGGAAGACGTCGCGACCATCAAGGAAGGACTGCGCCCGTGAGCGGAACCGACGGGGCCGAGGTGCCCCCGCTGTCCCAGTCCCAGCTCGAGGACGAGATCGCGCGCACGCGCGCCGAGCTCGCAGGGACGATCGACGAGCTCACGACGCGCCTGGACCCGCGCGTCCAGGCGAAGGCTGCGGCGCAGCAGGCGAAGCAGGCGGCCTCGGACACGGGAGCGTTCCTCACGGGCGGCGGGCTGCCGGAGGAGGACCCCGACCGCTCGCGCAACGTCAAGCTGCTGCTGGGTGCCGTCGTCGCGGGTGCCGCGCTGATCGCTGCGGCGGTCCTGCGGCGGCGCTCCTAGAGCGCCTCCCGCACACCCCTCTGGCCGAGCCGCCGCAGGTGCCGTGTCCGTCGCGCCGGCCGTGCCGGCGGCTCGGCGCGAGGACGGCTCAGGACTTGTCGGTGCCCTCCGCCGGCTCGCTGGCGGCGCCGAGCAGCGCCCGGACCTCGGACTCGCGGTAGCGGCGGTGCCCCCCGAGCGTGCGGATCGACGAGAGCTTGCCCGCCTTCGCCCACCGGGTGACCGTCTTGGGATCGACGCGGAACAGGCTGGCGACCTCGGCGGGCGTGAGCAGAACCTCGGACTCTCCGTGCATGGACATCACGACACCTCCTCCTGGTACGCGCTGGTCCGGCAGATACCCCGGATCACGACGACAGCACGACGCCAGTACCCTCCATTGTCGCAGCATGCGGATTTCGGGCGACTTGACGGACGGGTGAATTAGGCGCTCTATGGTCGGAACGGCCGGATAGGCGCTCGTGCGGCTTACGAGCCGTGCGGGGCGCGGTCCTCGGCCAGACGGCCGCGCCTCCTACGACGCGGGCCCGCTCCTCCGCTCGTGGAGACTGTGTGACGGTAGGCACGTCCGCGGCCCGTCACGGTCTTCTGAGTGGATGGAATAGGCCCTGAGCATGTACCGTTGGACCCTGAACAGACGAAACTACACCCCGGGGCCGCACGTCTGAGCACGTAGCCGCCCCGCTTCTACGTTGAGGGGGTCGGAGCCATGGGCCGCGGCCGTCAGAAGGCAAAGCAGACCAAGGTCGCTCGCGCGCTGAAGTACTACAGCCCCGAGACGAACTACAGTGCGCTCGAGCAAGAGCTCACCGGTCACAGCCACACGGATGTCGTGACGGACTCGCGCTTCGGCGCCGAGTCGTCGGACGACCTCGAGCGCTACGACCAGCGCTACAACGACTGGTCCGACGACCGCTGACGGTCGTCGACCACCTTTCTCTCCGCCACCTCTCGCGCGGAAGCATCTCGACCACGACTGCGCCGTCGTCTGCCCACCGCAGGCGACGGCGCGGTCGTCGTCAGCGATCCGTACCCACGCGTAGTCGGTCTGGCGCGCTCTGACGTCCTCGTCGCCCGACGTCGTCGTCCCGGGGCAGCGGGAGCCGCCCCCGAGCGGGTCGGCACGTGCCGGACCCGCCCGGGGACCACGGAGAAATCAGGCGCGGTAGTCGCCGACGAGACGCACGGCGCCCGCCTGGACGCCCTTGGTGCCGGCGACGAGGTCGCCGTCCGCGACGTCGGAGGCCGCCGCCGGGTCGAAGGCCTCGACCGTGCCGAGCACCCACGCGGGCACGCCGAGCGCGGCGCAGCGGGCGAGCGCGGCGTCGACGCCGTCCGCGCCAACCACCGCGACCATGCCGACGCCGAGGTTGAGCGTGTTCTCGAGGTCGCCGCGCGGCACGCCGCCCAGCTCGCGCACGAGGCGGAAGACGGGCGGGACGTCCCAGCTCGCGCGGTCCACGACCCCGACGAGCCCGGCGGGCAGGACGCGCGCGAGGTTCGCGGCGAGCCCCCCGCCCGTGACGTGCGTGAACGCGTGGACCTGCGCGGCGTCGTCGGCGGCCAGCGCGAGGCAGTCGCTCGCGTACACGCGCGTGGGCTCCAGGAGCTCCTCGCCGACCGTGCGCCCGAGCTCGTCGACGTGCCGCTCCAGGCCCCAGCCCGCGTGCTTGAGCACGGCGCGCACGAGCGAGTACCCGTTCGAGTGCAGGCCCGACGAGGCCATGGCGACGAGCACGTCGCCCTCGCGCACCCGCTCGGGGCCGAGCAGCCCGTCGGCCTCGACGACGCCCGTCGCCGCGCCGGCGACGTCGTACTCGTCCGCCCCGAGCAGGCCCGGGTGCTCCGCGGTCTCGCCGCCCACGAGCGCGGTGCCCGCGACCTCGCACGCCGCCGCGATGCCGCGGACGATGCCCGCGATGCGCTCGGGCACGACCTTTCCGCACGCGATGTAGTCCGTCATGAACAGGGGCTTGGCGCCCACCACGACGATGTCGTCCACGACCATGCCGACGAGGTCGAACCCGATCGTGTCGTGGACGTCGAGCGCCTGGGCGATCGCGACCTTGGTGCCGACGCCGTCGGTCGACGTCGCGAGCAGGGGGCGGCGGTAGGTCGCGACCTCGGAGAAGTCGTAGAGCCCCGCGAAGCCGCCGACGCCACCGAGGACCTGCGGCCCGTGGGTGCGCCGCACGGCGTCCTTCATGAGCTCGACGGCCTTGTCACCGGCCTCGGTGTCGACGCCCGCGGCGGCGTAGGTGAGGCCCGTCTGGGGCGAGTCGGCAGTCACGGTGTCGGCTCCAAGGAGGTCTCGCGGCGCACGCGCCGGTGGTGCTGGTGGTCTCGGGTCGGATGCGGGGCTGAGCTCACGGGTGCTGGAGCGCGCCGGACCCGCCGGCGGTCACCGACAGGCTGCGCAGCCCGTCCTCGGGCGCGCCGAGCGGGAGCTCGGCCTGCTCGAGGAGGTGCTTGCCGAGCTGGTCGTCCGGCGGCAGCTCGATGGGGTATCTCCCGGTGAAGCACGCGGTGCAGAGCTGCGACGACGGCTGCTCGGTCGCCGAGATCATGCCCTCGGTCGAGATGTAGCCCAGACTGTCCGCGCCGAGCGACTTCCCCACCTCGTCGGGCGAGAGGCCGTTGGCGATGAGCTCGGCGCGCGACGCGAAGTCGATGCCGTAGAAGCACGGCCACTTCACGGGCGGGGAGCTGATGCGCACGTGCACCTCGGCCGCCCCGGCCTCGCGCAGCATGCGGATGAGCGCGCGCTGCGTGTTGCCGCGCACGATCGAGTCGTCCACGACGACGAGGCGCTTGCCCCGGATGACGTCGCGCAGCGGGTTGAGCTTGAGCCGGATCCCGAGCTGGCGCAGCGTGTCCGACGGCTGGATGAACGTGCGCCCCACGTAGGCGTTCTTGGTCAGCCCCTGCCCGAACGGGATGCCCGACTCGGCGGCGTAGCCCACCGCGGCGGGCGTGCCGGACTCGGGGACGGGGATGACGAGGTCGGCGTCGACGGAGTGCTCGCGCGCGAGCTGTCGGCCCATCTCGACACGGGCGGCGTGCACGGAACGGCCGTTGATCGACGTGTCGGGGCGCGCGAGGTAGACGTACTCGAAGACGCAGCCGGCGCGCTCGGCGGGCGCGAAGCGTTGCGAGCGCAGGCCGTCGGCGTCGATCGCGATGAGCTCGCCCGGCTCGACCTCGCGCACGAACGACGCGCCCACGATGTCGAGCGCCGGCGTCTCGCTCGCCACGACCCAGCCGCGCTCGAGCCGGCCGAGGACGAGCGGGCGCACGCCCTGCGGGTCGCGCGCGGCGTAGAGGGTGCGCTCGTCCATGAAGACGAGGGAGAACGCGCCGCGCAGGCGGGGAAGGACCTCGAGCGCGGTGGCCTCGAGCGTGTGGTCGGCGTCGCCCGCGAAGAGCGCGGTGACGAGCGCGGTGTCCGTGGTGTTGCCGCGCGCGAGCTCGCCGCGGCGCTGGTTCCCGTACCGCTCGGCCACCAGGTTCACGAGCTCGGCCGAGTTGGTGAGGTTGCCGTTGTGCCCGAGCGCGACGGTCCCGGACGCGGTGGCGCCGAGCGTCGGCTGCGCGTTCTCCCACGTCACGCCGCCGGTGGTCGAGTACCGGCAGTGCCCGACGGCGATGTGCCCCGTCAGGGCGTTGAGGGCCGTCTCGTCGAACACCTGGGAGACGAGTCCCATGTCCTTGTAGACCAGGATCTGCTCACCGTTGCTGGTGGCGATGCCGGCCGACTCCTGGCCTCGGTGCTGCAGCGCGTACAGCCCGAAGTAGGCGAGCTTGGCGACCTCTTCGCCGGGCGCCCAGACACCGAAGACGCCGCAGGCGTCCTGGGGACCTTTCTCGCCGGGCATGAGGTCGTGGTTGAGAAGTCCATCTCCGCGGGGGGCCACGTACCTCAGTGTCCCACAGCGGACGCGTCCGGACCGAAGCGCGAGGTCATGCGGACGACCGGGGCGGCGCACGCCCCGCGGCGACGCACGGGCCGTCGTTCACGGTGGCGTTACGTCGTCCCACCTGTCGGGCAGGGGTTCCGCTGGGTGGGAACGCCACGCTTGAATCTCGACTTATTCGACCGCGGCAGTCCAGTATCACGCTGGCTGCCCCGGCCCGCGGCTCGATCACCTGATCGACCTCACGCTCCACCCCCTGCTCCACCCCCGCTCGACCACCCGCTCCCGGTCTCCCGGGACCCCGACGAAGGACGACACCATGCGACGCCTCCGGACGACGATCACCCTCGCGGCTGCCGCGGCAGCCACCGCCCTGGTCCTCACCGCCTGCGCGCCGACCGCCGTCGACGGGTCGGGCGGCGGCGACGCGAGCGGCGACGGGAGCTCCGACGTCGAGCCCACGACGCTCTCCCTCGTCGGCTTCGCCGTCCCGAAGGCGGGCAACGACGCCGCACAGGAGCTGTGGGGCGAGACCGAGGACGGCCAGGGCGTCACCTGGGAGACGTCGTACGGCGCCTCCGGCGACCAGAGCCGCGCCGTCGCCGACGGCCTGGCGGCCGACTACGTGCACTTCTCGCTCGAGGGCGACGTCACGCGCCTCGTCGACGCCGGCCTCGTCGCCGAGGACTGGAACGCGGGCGATCACCAGGGCATCGTCAGCCAGTCCGTCGTCGTGCTCGTGGTGCGCGAGGGCAACCCGAAGAACATCCAGGGCTGGGAGGACATCGTCCAGCCCGGCGTCGAGATCGTCACCCCCAACCCCGGCTCGTCCGGCTCGGCCCGCTGGAACATCCTCGCCGGCTGGGGCAGCGTCATCGCGAACGGCGGCTCGGAGGAGGACGCGACCGAGTACCTGCGGAAGTTCTTCACCAACGCCGTCGCGCTCCCGGGCAGCGGCCGCGACGCGACGACCGCCTTCACGTCCGGGACCGGCGACGTCCTCCTCTCCTACGAGAACGAGGCGATCCTCGCGCGGCAGAACGGCGAGACGTTCGACTACGTCGTCCCCGACCAGACGCTCCTCATCGAGAACCCGGCCGCGGTGACGGTCGACGCCGACCCCAAGGCGCAGAGCTACCTCGACTTCGTGCTCACGCCCGAGGGCCAGGAGGCGTTCGCGCACGTGGGCTTCCGCCCCCTGACCGGGGACGTCGACTTCGAGGTCGAGGGCGCGAACGACCCGAGCGACCCGTTCCCGGCCGTCCCGACGCTCCTCACCATCGCCGACGACTTCGGCGGCTGGTCGGCCACGAACGACAAGTTCTTCGGTGACGAGGGCCTCGTGACGAAGATCCAGGCCGAGACCGGGAAGCAGTGACCCGTGACCACGACCCTCGCTGAACGACCGGGCCGGGCGGCGCGCGAGCGTCGCCCGGCTCCGGCCGCGTCGCGGCCGCGCCGGGTCCGCCGGGCACGCCGAGCGCCCAACGGCCCCTACCGCCTGACCGCGGCCTCGGGGCTCGGCCTCGGCGTCGCGCTCGTGTGGTTCTCGGCGCTCGCCCTCGTGCCGCTGATCGCGGTGCTCGTCGAGACGTCCGCCGGCGGGTGGCCCGCGTTCGTCGCCGCGATCACCCAGCCGCAGACGGCGGCGGCGCTCACCCTCACGGTCACGCAGGCGCTCGCCGTGACCGCCGTGAACGTCGTCATGGGCACGCTCATCGCGTGGGTCCTGGTGCGCGACCGGTTCCCTGGCAAGCGGCTCCTCGAGGTGCTCATCGACATCCCGTTCGCGCTCCCGACGATCGTCGCCGGCCTCGTGCTGCTCGCGCTGTACGGGCCGTCGGGACCGCTCGGGATCGACGTCGCGAACACGCGCGCCGCCGTCTTCCTCGCGTTCCTCTTCGTCACCCTCCCCTTCGTGGTCCGCAGCGTGCAGCCCGTGCTCGCCGAGCTCGACCGCGACGTCGAGGAGGCCGCCGCGTCCCTCGGCGCGACGCGGTCCATGACGTTCCGCCGCGTGGTCCTCCCCGCGCTCGCGCCCGCGATCACCGCGGGCGCGGCGCTGTCGTTCGCGCGCGCGATCAGCGAGTACGGCGCGCTCGTCCTCCTCTCCGGCAACCTGCCGATGCGCACCGAGGTCGGCTCCGTGCGGATCCTGGCCTACCTGGAGAACGGGCAGCCCGAGCAGGCCGCGGCCGTCGCCTCGGTGCTCCTCCTCGTCTCGCTGCTCGTCATCGCGACGATCCAGCTCCTCCAGCGCAGGGTGGCCCGCTGTGGATAGCTCCCCCTGGGTGCGCCGCACGCTGCGCGCCGTCGTGGTCGTCTACCTCGTGCTGCTCGTGGGCTGGCCGGTCTCGCTCGTGGTGCGTGGCGCGTTCGCGGACGGGCTCGAGACGTTCCAGCGGGCCCTGTCCGACCCGTCCGTCGTCTTCGCCCTCCAGCTCACCGCCGCCGTCGCGGTGCAGGTCGTGCTCATCAACACGGTCTTCGGCGTCGGGATCTCGATGCTCATCGTGCGGTACGACTTCCCGGGCAAGGCGCTCCTCAACGCCCTGCTCGACCTCCCGCTCTCGGTCTCGCCGATCGTCGTCGGGCTCTCGCTCGTCCTCGTGTACGGCAAGAACGGCTGGTTCGGCGGCGCGCTCGAGGACGCCGGGTTCCAGGTGATCTTCGCGCCGCCGGGCATCGTCCTCGCGACGGCGTTCGTGTGCCTCCCGCTCGTGATCCGCGAGGTCGTGCCCGTCCTCACCGAGCTCGGCACCGACGAGGAGCTCGCCGCGACGAGCCTCGGGGCGAGCTGGTTCCAGACCTTCCGGCGCATCACCCTGCCCGCCACCAGGTGGGCGGTCGTCTACGGCGTCGTGCTCACGCTCGCCCGGGCGCTCGGCGAGTTCGGCGCCGTCAAGGTGGTGTCCGGCAACTTCGAGGGCCGCACCCAGACGTCCACGCTCCTCGTCGAGCAGCGCTACCAGGACTTCGAGCAGGGCACGGCCTACGCGATCGCGTTCCTCCTCGCGTCCGTGTCCGTCGCGTGCATCGTCGCGGTCACCTTCCTCCGCTCCGACGACCCGCCGACCGCCAGGTCCGCAGTCCGCGCCCCCGACCGCACCTCTGACCGCCCCGCCGCACTCACGGAGGCCGACGCATGAGCATCGAGATCCGCAACGTCCGCAAGACCTTCGGCGACTTCGTCGCGCTCGACGACGTCTCCGTGTCCGTCCCGACCGGCCGCCTCACCGCGCTGCTCGGCCCGAGCGGGGGCGGCAAGTCGACGCTCCTGCGCGTCGTCGCCGGGCTCGAGGTGCCCGACTCCGGCGAGATCGAGATCGAGGGCCGCGACGCGACGAACCTGCCGGCCCGACGCCGCAACGTGGGCTTCGTCTTCCAGCACTACGCGGCGTTCAAGCACCTGAGCGTCGCGCGGAACGTCGCGTTCGGGCTCGAGATCCGGCGCACGCCGAAGGCCGAGATCGCCGAACGCGTCGACGAGCTGCTGCGCCTCGTGCACCTCGAGAGCTTCGCGCACCGGCTGCCGTCGCAGCTCTCCGGAGGCCAGCGCCAGCGCATGGCGCTCGCGCGCGCCCTCGCGATCCGGCCGAGCGTCCTGCTGCTCGACGAGCCGTTCGGCGCGCTCGACGCCAAGGTCCGCAAGGAGCTGCGCGACTGGCTGCGCCGCCTGCACGACGAGGTCCCCGTGACCACGGTGTTCGTCACGCACGACCAGGAGGAGGCGCTGGAGGTCGCGGACGAGATCGTCGTCGTCAACGAGGGCCGCATCGAGCAGGTCGGCACGCCGGACGACCTCTACGACCGCCCCGCGAACGACTTCGTCATGGGCTTCCTCGGCCCGGTGACCCGGCTCGGCGGCGTCCTCGTGCGCCCCCACGACGTCCACGTCGAGGTGCTGCGCGACGGCGCCCCAGACCGCACCGGCGACGACACCACCGACGGCGTCCCCGACGATGCAGCGCCGTCGCGCCCGGGCCGCTCGGTGCCGGGTGTCGTGACCCGCACGACGCGCGTGGGCTTCGAGGTGCGTGCCGAGGTCGCCACCGCGGACGAGGTGGTGTCCGTCGTCGTGACCCGGGCCGAGGCGCGGACGCTGGGTCTCGTGCCGGGCGTCGCCGTGCGGCTCGCCCCGGCCGAGGGCGCGCCGACGTCCGCCGCTCCCCGACCCGTCGGCGCGCCGGTCCCCGGCTGACCGGGCACCGACCCGACGCCACCTGCCCGCCTGCCCACGAGCCGAGAGCCGCTCGCTATCCTGCCCGCGTGGCTCCCTCCCGCGTCGACCGCTCCGCCCGGGACGGCGACGACGGGGACCGTGGCGACCGGGACCGCGGCGACCAGGACCGCGCAGGCCGGGACCGCGCGGGCCGGGACCGCGGCGACCGGCCGCGGCACCGCCGCGACCGGGCGGCCTACCGGTTCGTGGAGGTCCGGGCCGCCGCCGGCCCGGCCCGGCTCGACGGGATCGCGGCGGCGTGCGGGGCGTTCCTCACCGGCACGGTCCTCGGCTTCCTCGTGCTGCTCGGGCTCGGGCTCGTCGGGGGTGAGCTCGTCACGGGCGGGCGGCACGAGGCCGACGAGGTCCTGCGCTCGACGATCGGCTGGTGGGTCCTGACCCTCGTGCTCGCCGTGCTGGCGTTCGTGCCGGCGCACGCCGGGGCGACGCTCGCCGTCGCCCGCGCCCTGCTGGGCGAGGGTCGCCCCCGCACCGACGTCCCCCCGCACTCGGTGCGGCGGCGCGTCGCCGGGTCGAGCCCGCCGGGGGCGCTCGCCGGGCTCGCGTGGACGCTCCTCGTGCTGGCGCTCCTCGCCGGGGCGGTCGGGCTCCTCGCGATGGACCGTGACGACGTCGAGCGCACGCCCATCCTCGCGGTCTCCGCGGTCGTCGGGTGCGTGGCCGCGACCGGGCTGCTGCTCCTGCGGGGGCTGCGCGTGCGCTGGACCGCCTGGCAGGACGCCGTGCGCACGACGTGGGGGCCGAACGAGGTGCGCCTCGCCGAGGGTGCCGAGCGCCGTCGGCGCGCCGCGCTCGGCCCGTCAGCCCCCGCTCCGCGCGACGGCCGGCGCGCGCGCCGGGACGACCGGGCGGCCGCCGTCCTGGGCGGCGCCGGCCTGGTCGGCGTCGTCCTGTTCCTGGTCGGCCTGTGGATGCGGCATCCGCGCAAGTTCGGTCCGGACCGGTACTACGGGCCGGTGGGCGAGGTGTCGATCGACGTCCTCGTCGGCGTGGGCGGTGCGCTGGTCGGGACGGCGCTGCTCCTCGGCACGACGTGGCTCCTGCTCCCGGTGTCGCGGCAGGGACGGCGCCGTCGCGCGGGGCTCGCGCTCCTGCGCTCCCCCGAGCCGTCCGCGCCGCCCGCCGACGACGTCGTCCGGGAGCTCCTGTCGCCCTGGTCGGCCTCCACGACGCTCGCCCTGGCGCTCCTTGCGGGCTCCGGGCTGCTCGCGCCGTCCGTCCTCGCCGGTCTGGCGGGCGGTGGCGTGGGGCTCCTCGTCGAGGGGGTGCCGTTCACCGCCACGACGGCGGCCCTGGTCGTCCTGACCCTCGCGGCGCTGTGCGTCGTGGTGGTCGGCACGACCCGGTCGGCACGCCACCGCACCCTCGTGCGCGAGCGCTGGCACGTGGGCGACGACGGGCCCGGCTGACGCTCGCACCCAGCACCCAGCGCCCGGCACCCAGCACCTGGCGCTCGGCACCGCACCGGTGCACCGGCACCGGGTGACCGGGTCGGGTCAGCGGCGTCCGCGCAGGCTCCGCCGGTCCGCGAGGACCGCCCACAGGCCCGCGACGGCCGCGCCGAGCGCGGCGCACGTGACGACGATGACGGTGAAGTACACGCCCGGCTTGAAGACCGGCGCGGCGGCGGGCGACTGCAGCCAGGCGCCGCCGATCCCGAGGCCGAGCACGGCGCCCAGCACCACGCCGACGGTGAAGAACGCCCCGTAGCGCGGTGCGCGGCGGACGGTCGTCGGGTCCACGACGGTCTCGATCTCGACCTCGTGCGACGCCTCGGTCTCCTCCCCTGCCTCGCGCTCGGCGCGGCCCGCCCCGGCCGTGCCCGCGGGCACGGCGTCCTCGGCACCGGCGGACGCGCGGGGCGTCGACGGCGCCGCGTCGGGCTCGGAGTCACGCTCGGTGTCGGGCGCTGCGTCGGACGCCGTGCCACGCGCAGAGTCGGGCACGGCCGACCCGTCGGGGGCGTCGGCGTCGGGAACGGGGGACTGCTCGGAGCTCACGACCACGACCCTACCCGCGCTTGCTGAGAGCTCCGCGCGCCCTGGGCGGGGGTTCGGGCTCGGGACGTCGCACCCGTCGGGCCCGGACGCACCGCGACCCGGGCCCGTCGGACGGGACCCGGGTCGCGGGACGCGGCGCCGCCTCGTCGGCGGCGCCGCACGGCGTCAGCGAACCGTCAGCCGCAGGTCTGGCCCTCGAACGGGACCTCGTACTCCTGCGTCACGCCGTCGAGCGTGGCGGTGAAGGTCACCGTCCCGCCCTCGACCGACGTGGCCCGGGTGTTGAACGACTGGTACGCGTTCTTGCCCGGCTGGAGGTTCGGGAACCGCTTGGAGCCGTAGGGCGTCTCGACGACGACCTCGACCGGGACGTCCTCGCCGTTGGTCGCCCGGACCGCGACGTGGACGAACTTGCCCATGCAGCGGGCAGAGGCCTCGACGTTCTCGAGCACCACGGTCGGGGCCGCGGCCTCGACCGTGACCGGGATCCGGGCGGTCGTGCCGCTCGGCGACGCCACGACCCACAGGTCGTAGTCGCCCGCCGCGGCGTCGGCCGGGACCGTCGCCGTCAGCGTCGCCGCCCCGTCCGTCACCGTGGCGGTGCCCGCCGGGGTGCCCGGGTTCGCCGGGTCGAACGTGGCGTCCCCGGCGACGAGGTAACCGTCCACCGAGGTGTTCGCCGGCGACCCGAGCGACGTGAGGTTCAGGCCCGAGAGCCCGACGCTCACCGCGGAGCCCGCGGCCACCGGGCCGGGGAGACCGTCGACCACGACGCGCGAGCGGTCGAACGACGGCGACACCGGCGAGCTCTGCTGCAGGTACGCGATCCACGCGTCCCGGTCGACCAGACCGGAGTCGCGCGGGTCCGTGCCCTCGGTGAACACACGGAAGTTGTCGCCGCCGGTGGCGAGGAACGAGAACGTCGCCACGCGGTACTCCCCCGCGAGGTCGATCGGCTCACCGTCGATCGTCACCGACGAGACGTTGCTCCCCGGCGCCGCGTTCGGGTCGGCGGTGCTCGCCGTCCACGACACGTTGTCCGAGAGCCCCAGGGCGAGGTACGGACGCGACGGGCGCGTGCCGTCCGGGTTCGTCTGCCACTGCTGCTCGAGCATCTCGACGACCTGCTCGCCCGTGAGGGTCACGGTCCACAGGTTGTTGACGAACGGCAGCACCGCGTTGGCCTCGGCGTAGGTGATGACGCCGTCGCCGTTGTGGAAGAGCTCGTTGCGGAGCCCGCCCGGGTTGACGACGCCGATGTCCGCACCGCCGCGCGCCGGGTCGGCGAGCGTGGCGAGCAGCGAGTCGGCGACGAGGTTGCCGAGGGTCGACTCGGACCCGCGGTCGTCACGGCCGGAGGTCTGGTTCGGTCCGGACCCGACGTACGTGCCGCCGGGGCCCGTGTAGGAGCCGCCGGCGAACGCGGTCGTGATGTCCGCCGTGACCTCGCCCACCGGCTGGGCGCCGATGACGTCGGCCTGCTGGAGCGCCGCGTCGACGATCGTCTTGACCTCCGCGACGCGCGGGTACGTCGCGACGAGCGTCGCGTCGTCCGTCGTCGTGCGCGCGACGTTCTCGGCCGTGTACGCCGTGACCTCGTGGGTCTCGGTGTCCACGGTGAGCGACACGTGCCCGATGAACTCGCCGTAGCTGCCGGTCTGGACGATCGGGCGGGTCTTGCCCTCGACCCCGGGGACCGGGGCGTCCCACGCGTACTGCTTGTGCGTGTGGCCCGTGAAGATCGCTGCGACGCGCGCGTCGGTCTCGTTGACGATGTCCGCGAAGGCGCCGCCCGCGGCGACCTCCTCCTCGAGCGTCGCGCCGTCGGGCGTGCCCGCACCGGCACCCTCGTGGACGAGGGCGACGACGACGTCCGCCTCGCCGTTCGCCGTGTCGCCGTCCTGGAGCTGGGCGGTGACGCGGTTGAGCGCCTCGACCGGGTCCCCGAAGTCGAGGTCCGCGATGCCGGACGGCGTGACGAGCGTCGGGGTCTCCTCGGTGACGACGCCCACGAAGCCGACGTCCAGGCCGTCGATCTCGACCACCTGGTACTCCGGCAGCGCCGGGTTCGTCGTGCCCTTGTCGTAGACGTTCGCGCCGAGGTAGTTCCAGTCGGCCTCGTCTGCGACGCGGCCCGTGAGGTCCGCGAAGCCCTGGTCGAACTCGTGGTTCCCGACGGCGGACGTCGCGAGGTCGAGCGCGTTGAGCACGTCGATCGTCGGCTGGTCCTCCTGGAGCGCCGACGCGAACAGGGAGGCGCCGATGTTGTCGCCCGCGGAGACGAACGCCGTCCCGTCGGGGTTCGCCGCGCGCAGCTGCTCGATCGTGCCCGCGAACTTCACGGTGTTGGCGTCGATGCGACCGTGGAAGTCGTTGATCGCCAGCAGGTCGAGCTGCGTGGTCCCGGGCCCGGTGTCACCGAGCTGGAGGCCGACGAGCACCGGGTCGTGGTCGGACGACCGGAACGGCGTCGTGTCGTAGAGGATCGACGCGTTGTAGTTGTACCGGCTGTACTCGTTGGCGATGGGCTCGACGGAGTTGATGTTCCACACGTCGGTGCCGGTGACGGCGCTCGCCGCGCCGGCCGAGGCGAACACGTGGTCGAGCGACCCGACGTACCCGTCGAACAGGTAGGTGTGCTCGCCCGTCGTCTCGCCGAGGTCGGTGTATCCCGCCTCCTTGAGCACCTCGAGCGGGTCCTCCTGCGAGTACGAGTTGAAGTCGCCCGCGAGCAGGATCTTGTCCGTGCCCGCGTCCGCCGCGACGTCCTCCGCGAAGCCGACGAGCGCCGTCGCCTGCGCGACGCGCGACGCGTTGAACGCGCCCTGGCCGTCGCCCGAGTCCTCGTCGCCGGGCAGCACGGGAGTGCCGGAGCCCTTCGACTTGAAGTGGTTCGCGACGACGAGCACGTCGTCGCTCGCCGCGTCGTCACCCTCGCTGATCCCGCCGACCGGCTGGAACACCTGCGCGAGCGGCTCGCGCGCGTTGACGAACGCCGCGTCGTCGAGCAGGATCCGCGAGTCCCCGACCGGCTCGGCCGCGTCCACCTGGTAGATGTACGCGAGCCGGATCACGTCCTCGTCGTCCGGCAGCGCGGCCGGCGACGGGACGAACGCCCACTCGTCTCCGCCCGCGGACTCGTTGAGCGCGTCGACGAGGTCGGAGAGCGCCTGGTCGCGGTCCTTGCCGAACGGCGTCGAGTTCTCGATCTCCATGAGCGCGACGACGTCGGCGTCGAGCGCGTCGATCGCCGCGACGATCTTGGTCTCCTGGCGCTCGAGGTTCTCGGCGTTCGCCGCGCCCCGGGCGTCGCAGCCACGGTTGACCGTGATGGGGTTGCCGGCACGGTCCGTGTAGTAGGTGCAGCCCGTGAGCTGGTCGCCTGTCGTCGTGAAGTAGTTGAGCACGTTGAACGTCGCGACCGACAGGTCGCCCCCGACCTCGGCCGGGGCGTCCTCGCGCGTGTTCGCGAACGTGGCCGGCTGCACCGTGGCGGCGTTCCCGCCGTCACCGGCGGTGAGCTGCGTCAGCGGCTGGAACGTCCACGCGTCGAACCGGTAGTCGAGGATGACGGGCGTCGTGAAGGACACGCCCGCCCCGACGCGCGCCGGCGCCCCGCCCGTGAGGTACGGGAGCGGGATGCCCTTGTTCGCCGTGTTGTTGAAGTTCGTCGTCGCGCCGTCGTCGAGCACGACCGCCCGTGCCGCGCGGTCCGTGACCGCGGCGGCGGCCTCCGCGCTGCCCGGACGCCCGGCCGACGTCGGCTGGACGAACGGGTCCGTGCCCGCGGCGAGCAGGAACGAGCCGTAGAAGTTCGTGTCGTAGTTGTCCGCGACGACGTAGTCGCCCGCGGGCTGCACGAGCATGCCCTCGAGCACCTCGCGCGCGGCGTCGGTCGCGGGGAACGCGACGTTCGCGGGCTTGACCGCCTCGGCCGCCTCGTCCAGGACCGTCCAGCCGCCCGCGGCAGGAGTGATCTGGGTCAGCGTGAAGTACTCGGAGACCGCGCCCGTGACCTCGACGTGGTCGCCGACCTGCACGGCCGCGGCACCGGCCTTGGAGTAGACGAAGATCGCGTCCGACGCCGCGTGCGAGGCGTCGAGGTCGCCGCCCGTGCCCTCGGTCTGCAGGTAGAAGCCGTCGTAGCCGCCCGTGGGGTAGGTGGCGGTGACGACGCCGCGCGTCGTGACGGTCTGGCCGACGAGCGGGCTCGCCGCACCGGTGCCCTGGATCTCCGCGATCGGGACGACCTCGCCCGGCTCGGGGCCGGGGCCACCGCCGTCGTCGCCGCTGTTCTGCGGGGTGACGGTGCTGGAGAGCGAGAAGTCCTTGCTGTTGTCGTCCGTGTCCGCGAAGCCCGTGCGGTTGATCGACGCCGGCACGTTGTTGGCCGACGGCGCGGGGCTCACGGCGGTCTCGAACGTGTTCGACGTCCCGTACCCGACGAGGTCCACGACGTTCGCGGCACCCGCGGCGTTCCCCGCGGGCAGCGTGACCGCCGACGTGGAGCGCACGAGCGCGAGGGTGCCCGTCGTGCCCGACGGGTTGAGGCCTCCGGTCGCGTCCGGCGTCGGCAGCTCCGCGCCGTTCGAGCCGTTGGAGCCGCCCTGCACGAGGAAGTAGCCTCCGGGCGCGACGGTGCCGGTCAGCGGCGTGACGCCGGTGAAGGCGCCCGTCCCCGTCGCCGAGCGGTACTGGAGCGACATGCCGGAGAGGTCGATCGCCGCCTGCGTGGGGTTGTACAGCTCGACGAACTTGTGGGTGTAGGGGGCGTTGGCGCTGCCCCCGCTCAGGTAGGCCTCGTTGATGACGAGGCCCGACCCGTCGGGCGCCGCGCTCGCGGCGGTGGCCGCCGCGACGGAGATCGGCACGGCGAGCGCCACGGTCAAGGTGCCCGCCACCACCCTCCGTCGCCGCAGGTGCTGGTGGTCGGTCACGCTGACTCCTTCATCTCGTGCGGACGGCCGGGCAGCAGTCGCGCGTCCATCGATCGAGTCCACGACTCGGGACGGGTCGACGCCCTGCCTCCGCAGGACATCGCACCCCACCTCGATGAACGGGCGGTTGCTGCCACGTCACCGCCGCGAGAACGTCGCCGCACGTCGTCGTGCCGCGAGCGCCCGCACGGACGGCGGCCGGTCATCATCGGACGCTAGCCCTCCGCGTGCCCCACCGCCAGACCTGGGACCGAGAACGTTACGCACCAGTAACACGCCGGCCCGGACGCGCGTCGCGCTCAGCGGGGGCGGGCCGCCTGGAGCGGGAGGAGCCACGAGATGTCGGACCGCTCGCCCGACGCGCGGACACGGCCGTCGGCGACGGCGTCCGCCCACGTGAGCGCGCCGGTCACGAGGCCGAGCCACGTCTGCGGGTCGGTCTCCACGACGTTGGGCGGCGTGCCCCGGGTGTGCCGGGGACCCTCCACCGCCTGGACCGCGCCGGCCGGAGGCACCCGCACCTCCACGGTGTGCCCGGGCGCGACGTCCGCGAGCTCCTCGAGCGTGAAACGCACCGCGGTCGTCACGGCCGTGCGGTCGGCGGGGTCGTCGCGCCAGGCCGCCAGGGCGAGGCGGCCGGCGGCAGGGTCGGTACGTCGTCGGGCGGGCACGAGGCCAGCCTAGGACGCCCCGCGCGACCTCAGCCGACGGTGAACCGGACGCGACGGCCCTCCACCGACGCCTCGCGCAGCGTCGCGCGGACCGGGTCGCCGAGCGGGAGGTCCGCGCCCTCGACCGGAGCCCGGACCGCGGGGTCGGCGAGCACGACCTGGCCGCGCCGCGCACCCGAGGCGTCGCCGCCCTCCCGCTCGAGACGCCGGCCGCGCTCGCGGTCGTCCTCGACGTCGACGACGACGCCGTCGAACTCCTCCCCCTCGCGCCCGCTCAGCAGCGCCGCCTCGACGACGTCGACGATCGCGCGCTCGTACGAGGCCGCGCGCTGGCCCGTCCGTGCCATCGTGCGCGGCAGCCCGGGCAGCGCGTCGAGCACCCAGCGCGGCACCTCCTCGCCCGCGCACAGCGCGAGGCACACCTCCGTGCCGTAGCGGTCGACGAGCCGGCGCAGCGGCGCGGTGACGTGCGCGTACTCGGCGCCGATCGCGGCGTGCGCGGCGTCGTCGGGCACGCCGGGCTCCTGCCCCGTCCCCCCGAACGCCTCGTACGACGCGCCGCGGAAGAGCGACGTCGCCTCGTTGAGGAAGGCCGCGTGGCGCGGGACGCGCGAGTCCAGGGTCGGCACGAGGTCGGCGTACACCGTCTCGCGCGGCCAGTCGATGCCGAGCGCGCGCGCCGTGCGGCGCAGGCGCGCGAGGTCGCGCGGGTCGGCCTCGGGCAGCGCACGGAAGACGCCGACGCCGCCCGCGCGCATGAGGCGCGCCGCCGCGATGCCCGTGAGGAGCGAGATCTGGGCGTTCCAGCCCTCCGCCGGGAGGGTCGAGCGGAACTCGAGGCCGAACGAGCCGTCGTCGCGCGTGACGATCTCCTGCTCCGGGACCTCGAGCGACACTCCCCCGCGCACGCGCTCGAGCGCGAGCCGCAGCTCGCCCACCTCGCGGAGCAGCAGGAGCGCGGCACCCCCCGCGTCCTGCGCGCCACCCGCGTCGATCGCGGCCTGGGCCTCGTCGTAGGTGAGGCGTCGCGTCGACCGCACGACGGCGCGGCGCACCGTCGCGTCGAGGATCTCGCCGCGCGCGTCCAGCACGACGCGCCACGCCGCCGCGGGGCGCTCCTGGTCCGGCAGGAGGCTCGCCGCGCCCTCGGAGAGCACGGCGGGGTGGAGCGGGGTGCGGCCGTCGGGCGCGTAGAGCGTCGTCCCGCGCTCGTGCACCTCGGCGTCGATCGCCCCGCCCGGCGCGACGAACGCGCCGACGTCCGCGATGGCGTAGTGCACGACGAACGCCGCACCCGCGGGACCCGCCGGGTCGTCCCCCGCGCGCTCGAGGTGGAGCGCCTGGTCGAGGTCCATCGACCCGGGCGGGTCGATCGTCACGAACGGGACGTCACGCAGGTCGACGCGGCCGTCACCGACGACGGCGTCGCCGTCCCGGACGACCGCCTCCGCCTCGGCGAGCACCGCGGCGGGGAACGACTCCGGGACCTCCATCTCACGGCGCAGCGCCGCGAGCGCGCCGGTCACGGTGAGGACCGGGTCCACGGGGGGCGTCGGCGCGGGGGGCTCGGCGGGGCGCACCAGGCGCAGGTGACGGGCGGGCACGAGGCCGACCCTACCCACCCGGCGCCCGAGCGTCTCCCGCCCGACCGTCTCCCGGGCCACCACGGCCTCCCGGCGGGAGGCGGCGGCTCTGCGGCAGAGGGCGCGCGGGCCAGGGCGTCCGACAGACCTGGCCCGCGCGACGGGTACGCGTCACCACCGACGCGTACGGCTGGAGGCAGCACCCGCCGCCCGGATCGAGCGGGCGGCGGGTGCGCCGGTCTCACATCCCGCGCGTCCCGAACCGGTCGCGCGCGGCGTCGTCGCCCGAGCCCGCCGCGGCCGCCGCGAGCTCGCGGCGCACCTCCTCGCGGAGCTTCCCGTGGTTCTGGGGCTCGGGCGCGGCGCCCAGGAGCAGCTTCGTGTAGTCGTGCTGGGGGTCGAGGATCACCTGGTCCGACGGCCCGCGCTCGACGACGTTCCCCCGGAACATCACGAGGATCTCGTCGCTGAAGTGCCGCGCGGTCGCGAGGTCGTGCGTGATGTAGAGGACACCGAGGTTCTCCTCCCGCTGCAGGCGCGCGAGCAGGTTGAGCACCCCGAGACGGATCGACACGTCGAGCATCGACACCGGCTCGTCCGCCACGAGGAAGCGCGCGCCCGGCGCGAGGGCCCGGGCGATCGCGACGCGCTGGCGCTGCCCGCCCGACATCTCGTGCGGCTGCTTGGCCGCGAACACGGGCGCCGGCGTGAGGTTGACGCGCTCCAGGAGCTCGTGGACCCGCGCGTCGAGCGCCTGCCGACCGCGGGCGACCTTGTGCAGGCGCAGCGGCCGCTCGAGGTGGTGGCCCACCGTGTGGAACGGGTTGAGCGACGCGAACGGGTCCTGGAACACCATCTGCACGTCGTGCCGGTAGGCGTCGAGGCCCCGGCCACGGGTCGCCGACGGCGTGCCGTCCAGCAGGATCTCGCCCGACGTCGGCGTCTCGAGCTGGGCGATCATGCGCGCCACGGTCGACTTGCCCGAGCCGGACTCCCCGACGACCGCGATCGTCTTGCCCGGCTCCAGGGTGAACGACACGTCGTTCACCGCACGCAGGCGCGTGCGGCGCAGCCCCTTGCGGATCGAGAAGTCCTTGACCAGGTTGCGGACCTCCAGGGTGCTCATGCGTGCGGTCCTTCCTGGCTCTCTCCGGTGCCCTCGCCCGTGCGGACGAACGAGCCGCGGTCGCCCGTGAGGCTCGGGAACGAGCCCAGCAGGCGCCGCGTGTAGGGGTGCTGGGCGCCCTCGAAGATCGACTCCGCCGTGTCGATCTCGACGATCTCGCCGCGCAGCATCACCGCGATGCGGTCGCTGATCTCCAGCAGGAGCGGGAGGTCGTGCGTGATGAACACGACGGCGAACCCGAGCTGCTCGCGCAGCCGCATGATCTCTCGCAGGATCCCGCGCTGGACCACGACGTCGAGCGCCGTCGTCGGCTCGTCCATGATCATGACCTGCGGGTTGAGCGCGAGCGCCATCGCGATCATGACGCGCTGGCGCATGCCGCCGGACAGCTCGTGCGCGTAGCTGTCGAGGCGCAGCGGGTCGACGCCCACGAGCTCGAGGAGCTCCGCGGACCGGGTCGCCCGCTCCTTCCGCGACATCTCCGGACGGTGGGTCTTGAGCACGTCCCCGAGCTGGTCGCGCACGCTGATGACCGGGTTGAGCGAGTTCATCGCGCCCTGGAACACCATGGAGACCTTGTCCCACCGGAAGGCGCGCAGCGCGTCCCCGGAGAGCGCGACGACGTCGACGTCGTCGCCGCCCTGGTCGTGGAACGTCACCGACCCGGACGTGAGGAGGGCCGGGGGCTTGAGGAGGCGGTTGATCCCGTACGCGAGCGTCGTCTTGCCGCAGCCCGACTCGCCAGCGAGGCCGAGGATCTCGCCGCGGTGCAGCGTGAGGGAGACGTCCTTCACGGCGTGGACGACCGGCTCGACCTCGTAGTCGATGGAGACGTGCCGCGCGGTGAGCACCGGGTCCTTGCCGACGAGGTACGCGGCGTGGCGCGCGCTGGTGAGCGGCTCGGCGGCCGTGGTCGTGGCGGTCATGCGCCCACCGTCTCCTTCGCGTCGTCGGTGTCGGTGTCCGTGCCGTCAGGGTCGGTGCCGTCAGGGTCGGTGCCGTCAGGGTCGGTGGCGTCAGGGTCGGCGCCGTCGGCGGTGTCCGGCCCGGTGCCGGCAGGGTCCGCGTCCACGGCGAGGCCGGCCTTGCGGGCCTTGCGCACGCTCTTGACCGCGGCCGGGCCCAGGCGCAGGCGGGGGTTGATGATCTCGTCCAGGCTGAAGTTGATGAGCGCGAGCCCGCAGCCGAACAGGGCGATGAGCAGGCCCGGCGGGACGAACCACCACCACATGCCGAGGCTCAGTGCGTTGTTGGCGCTCGCCTGGTTGAGGATCGTGCCCCACGTGATCGAGCCCGAGGGGCCGAGCCCGAGGAACGACAGCCCCGCCTCGGCGAGGATCGCGAGGAGCACCGCGCCGAGGAACTGCGCCGTGAGGAGCGGCAGGAGGTTGGGGAAGATCTCCACGAGGATGATCCGCGGCGTCTTCTCCCCCGCGACGCGCGCCGCGGACACGTAGTCGCGGGCCCGCAGCGACTTGGCCTGCATCCGGAGCACGATCGCCGCACCCGGCCAGGCCGTCAGCCCGAGGATCACCGCGACGATGATGAGCGACCGCGTCTGCAGGTACGCCGAGATGACGATGATCAGCGGCAGGCCCGGGATGACGAGCATGATGTTGGTGACGAGCGAGAGCGCCTCGTCGGTGAACCGCCCGCGGTACCCCGCGACGATGCCGAACACGATCGACAGCACGAGCGCGATCGCCCCGGCGACGAGGCCGACCATGAGCGAGCCCTGCCCGCCGTACGCCACCTGGGCGAAGATGTCGTTCCCGATGTGGTTGGTGCCGAGCAGGTGCTCGGTGCTCGGCGGCAGGAACCGCGCGTTCGCCGTCGAGCGCGGGTCCTGCGTGAAGAACGGCGCGACGAACGTGAACAGCAGGATGCCGACCACGAGGACGATCCCGGCGGTGAGCTTGCCGGACCGGCGCGGGAGCATCGCGCGCAGGCCCCGGCGCGCGGGCGCGGCCGGTGCGTCCTGGTCGAGCGCCGCGGGGACGTCCCGCACGTCCGGGACGATCCCCTCGGTCGTCGTCGCCGGCGCGAGGCCGTCGGCCACGACCGTGGCCACGGGTGCCGCGTCGGCGGCGGGGGTCACGATCTCCGTGTCGCGGATGTTGTCAGACATTGGCGCGCGCCCTCGGGTCGATGAATCCGTAGATGATGTCCATGAGGAAGTTCGCGGCGAGCACGGCGAGCGTGATCACGAGGAACGTGCCCTGCATGAGCGCGAAGTCGCTCGCCTGGACCGCGTTGAACAGGAGCTTGCCCAGACCCGGGTAGCTGAAGACCTGTTCCATGACCACCGACCCGGCCACGACGAACCCCAGCGCGACCCCGAACCCGGCGAACGACGGGAGCGCGGCGTTGCGGGTCGCGTAGGTGATCGCGACGCGCATCCGGCGCAGGCCCTTGGCCTCGGCCGTCGTGACGTAGTCCTCGGACAGCGTGGACACCATCATGTTGCGCATCCCGAGCAGCCAGCCGCCGACGGACGAGAGCACGATCGTCAGCGCGGGCAGGAAGCCGTGGTAGATCACGCTGCCGACGAACGCCCACGACCACTCCGGGCCGTTGTCGAAGCCGAAGATGTCGTAGCTGCCGATCCGCGGGAACCACCCGGTCGAGACGGAGAAGACCGAGACGAGGATGAGAGCGAGCCAGAAGTAGGGCACCGCCTGGAGCAGGGTCGAGGCGGGGATGATGCTGTCCACCCACGTGCCGCGCTTCCAGCCGGCCCACGCCCCCAGCCCGACACCCAGGACGAACGAGATGATCGTCGCGAGTCCCACGAGCCCGACCGTCCAGGGCAGCGCCTGGCCGATCAGCTCGGTGACGGGCTGGGGGTAATAGGTGATGGAGATCCCGAGATCTCCCTGGAACAGGCGCCCCCAGTAGTCCACGTACTGGTCCCACAGGGAAGCGTTGTCGTCCGCGCCGAAGAGGAGGTCGATGCTGTTCTGCATCTGGGGCGTCAGCTCGCCGCCCTTGCGCAGGAACTTGTCGATGAAGATCTGCTTGGGGTCACCAGGCATGAGCTTCGGGATGAGGAAGTTCAGCGAGACCGCTGCCCAGAGGGTGATCACGTAGAACGTGATCCGTCGTGCGTAGTACCTCATGATGCGTGTCCCTCGTTCCCCGTTCCTCCTCCTCGGCGCGGTCGCATCAGCTCGTCGGCTCGAGCTTCGAGAGCACGACGCCCAGCGAGACCGTGCTCCACGACGGCGGGAAGGCGTAGAGGTCCTCCTCCGTCGGCCAGCCCGTGAAGTCCTTCGTGTCCATGAAGGTCTGCGAGGCGTTCACGACGACGGGGATGTAGGGCAGGTCGCGGACGATCTCCTCCTGGATGACCGCGTACTGCTCCTGCTTCGCGGCCTCGTCGTTCGTCGAGGCGGCCGCCTCGACCGCGGCGTCGACCTTCGGGTTGGTGTAGCGCACGTAGTTGAAGAGCCCGGACTCCATGACCTCGCCGACCGGACGCGTGTAGTCCGTCGACATCCACTGGCGGTAGATGGTGAACGGGTCGTCGAGCGACGGGCCCGTGATGCCGCCGACCATGAGCTGGTAGGTGCCCGCGGCGCGCGCGTCGGACATCTCCTGCTGCGTGACCTTGTTGTGGACGACCGAGATGCCGGCGGCCTTCGCCTGCTCGACGAGCAGGTCACCGACGGCGTTGTAGTCGTTCCAGCCGTCGACCGTGATGAGGGTCAGCTCGACCTTCTGGCCGGCCTTCTCGTAGATGCCGTCCGCACCCTTGGTGTAGCCGGCGTCCTCGAGGACCTTCGACGCCGCCGCGGCGTCGGCCGTCTGCGGGCTCTCCGCCTCGACGTCCGGCGAGATCCAGCGGTCGTCGCGGCCGAGCAGCGCGAACGTCGGGGACGCGGTGGCGGCGAGGCCGGCGAACGCCTTCTCGTTGATCTCGGTGCGGTCCATCGCGAGGTTGATCGCCTGGCGCACCGCGACGTCGGTCTGCGGCCCGGCGCAGCCGAGGTCGACCGAGACGCACGTGTAGATCGTCGTCGGGTCCTGCGGCGTGTTGATCATGCTCAGGCGCCCGTCCGCGGTGATGCGGTCGGGGTCCGCGACGAACATCGCGGTCCAGTCGACCTTGCCCGTGGTCATGAGGTCCTCGGCGCTCTGGTTCGCGTCGATGCCGAGGTAGCGCACCTTCTTGATCTTGGGAGCGCCGTCCCAGTAGTCCTCGTTGGCGACCACCGTGTAGGCCGCCTCGGTGACCGCGTCGGCCTTGAACGGGCCGGTGCCGACCGGGTTCTCGTTCGCGAACGTCACCAGGTCGTCGACCTCGGACCAGATGTGCTCGGGCACGACGAGCGACGTGCCGAGGATCTGGACCTCGGAGGTGAACTGCGGCGAGTCGAACGTCCACGTCACGGTGTACGGGTCGACGGCCTCGACCGAGAGCACGAAGTCCCGCTTGGCGGCCTCGTTGGTCTGGGAGAAGACCACGTCCTCGGCGTCGAAGGCCTCGCCGTCGGTCCACTTGACGCCCTCACGGAGCTTCACGGTGAGCTCGGTCCCGTCCTCCGACCACTCGAACGACTCGCCCAGACGGGGCTCCGGCGGGCCGGCCTGCGCCTTGTTGTAGTAGAAGAGCGGCTCGTAGATCGCGCCGTTGGCCGCGTGCAGCGGGTTCGGCGAGTACGGGTTGAAGTTCGCGACGATCGGCGTCTGCGACCCCGCCCAGACGTTGAGCGTGCGCCCACCGTCCGCGGTCTGCTCGCCGTCGCCGTTCCCGGAGCCGGAGCAGCCCGTCGCCATGAGGGTCACGCCGGTCACGAGCGCAACCGCCGTGAGCAGACGCTTGCGCGCCGTGCTTCGAATCATCATCGGTCCTTTCGCGTGGACGACGCGTCGTCGCGTCGTTCGTCGTGCGCCCGGAGGCGTGTGGCAGGAACACTAACTAATCGATCCGGGGTCGCCGGCTAATACGACAGGAAAGTTACCTAACTGAGACATGGCCGCCGACGCCCGCCCGGAACGACGGCGGCCGACCCCCGCGTGGGCGGGGGCCGGCCGTCGGGACGTCGTGCCGTGAACGGCTCGCGCGCGCCGGGTAGCGGGGCGAGGTGCCGCTAGCGCGCGGCGTCGAGCGCCGTGCGCGCGGCCGCGGCGACCTCGGGGTCCGTGACCTCGTAGCCGGCGTCGCCGCCGCCCCCCGGTCCGGCGTCGTCGGCGACGACGCGCTTCGCGGAGAGGTGCACGGCGTCCACGCCGGCGGCCACGAGAGCGCCGACGTCCTGGGGCCGCACTCCCCCGCCGGCCATGACCTGGACGCGGCCGCGCAGCGGGCCGCGGGCGTGCACCGACATGGCGCGCAGGCGCTCGACCCCGTCGATGCTGCGGGCGGCGCCGCCCGACGTGAGCACGCGCACCACGCCCGCGGCGGCGAGCGCGTCGAGGGCCGCGAGCGGGTCGGCCACGACGTCGACCGCGCGGTGGAACGTCACCTGGCGACCGTCGGCGGCCTCGACGAGGGTGCGCACGGCGGGGACGTCCACGGAGCCGTCCGGGGTCAGCGCCCCGACCACGACCCCCGAGGCTCCCGCCGCGACCGCGGCCCGGACGTCGCGGACCTGCACGTCGAGGTCCGTCGCCGAGAGGACGAACCCGCCCGGGCGCGGGCGCACGAGGACGTGCACCTCGACGGCCGCCGCACCGGTCATGGCGTCCGCGGCGGCCGCGACGGCCGCCTCCACGAGGCCGGCGCTCGGCGTGAGCCCGCCCGTCGCGCCCAGGCCGACGCACAGCTCGACGCGCCGAGCGCCTGCGGCGGCAGCCACCCGGACGCCGTCCGGGTCCTGCACCGCGAGCTCGAGCACGACGTCGCGGCCCACGCGCGAGGCGGGCCCCTCGGGATCGGTGGTCGTCACTGCGTTCTCCCGTCGTCCGGTCCGGCGGCCGTCGCGTCGCGCGCTGTGCGCGACGGCGGCCGTCGGCCAGGGTAGACGACGGTCAGATGACGCCGAGCGCGAGGATCGCGTCGGCGACCTTGGTGAAGCCCGCGATGTTGGCGCCGAGCACGTAGTTGCCGGGCGTCCCGTACTCGTCGGCCGTCTCGACGCACCGGTCGTGGATGCCGGACATGATCTGCGCGAGCCGGTCCTCGGTGTACTCGAACGACCACGCGTCGCGCGAGGCGTTCTGCTGCATCTCGAGCGCGGAGGTGGCGACGCCGCCGGCGTTGGCCGCCTTGCCCGGCGCGAAGAGGACGCCCGCGTCCTGGAGCAGCGCGACGGCAGCCGGGGTGGTCGGCATGTTGGCTCCCTCGGCGACGGCGACGACGCCGTTCGCCACGAGCTGCTTGGCCGCGCCCTCGTCGAGCTCGTTCTGCGTCGCGCACGGCAGCGCGACGTCGCACGGCACGTCCCAGATGGAGCCGTCGGTGACGACGCGCGCGCCCGGGCGGCGAGCCGCGTAGTCGGCGACGCGACCGCGCTCGACCTCCTTGATCTGGCGCAGCAGGTCGAGGTCGACGCCCGCCTCGTCCACGACGTAGCCGGAGGAGTCGGAGAAGGCGACGACGTTCGCGCCGAGCTGCTGCGCCTTGGCGGTCGCGTAGATCGCGACGTTGCCCGAGCCCGAGACGACGACGCGGCGGCCGTCGAGGTCCTGCCCGCGCGTCGCCAGCATGCTCTGCGCGAAGAGCACGGTGCCGTAGCCCGTCGCCTCCGTGCGCACGAGGGACCCGCCCCACGAGATGCCCTTGCCCGTGAGGACGCCGGACTCGTAGCGGTTCGTGATGCGCTTGTACTGCCCGAACAGGTACCCGATCTCGCGTCCGCCCACGCCGATGTCGCCGGCCGGGACGTCGGTGTTCTCGCCGATGTGCCGGTACAGCTCGGTCATGAACGACTGGCAGAACCGCATGACCTCGCCGTCGGAGCGGCCGCGGGGGTCGAAGTCCGACCCGCCCTTGCCTCCGCCGATCGGCATGCCGGTGAGCGAGTTCTTGAAGATCTGCTCGAAGCCGAGGAACTTCACGATCCCGAGGTAGACCGACGGGTGGAACCGCAGGCCGCCCTTGTACGGGCCGAGCGCGGAGTTGAACTCGACCCGGAAGCCGCGGTTGATCTGCACGCGGCCCGTGTCGTCCACCCACGGGACCCGGAAGATGATCTGGCGCTCGGGCTCGCAGACGCGCTCGAGGACGGCTGCCTCGACGTAGCGCGGGTGCTTGCGCAGCACGGGGCCGAGCGAGTCGAAGACCTCGCGCACGGCCTGGTGGAACTCGGCCTCGCCGGGGTTGCGACGCAGGACCTCGTCGTAGACGGACTGCAGTCGACTGTCCATGGGCACTCCTCGTCTGGGCGGAAACTCCTGCTGACGGTACGCCTGTGCCAGAAGTTCCCGTACCGCCGTCTCACTCCCTGCGCACCCGGAGAGGTCGCGCGCGGGCTCGGGACGAGGCCCGGGGCGCGCCCCGGGGGGCGTCACGGGCCTGCCGGAAGCACCCGCGGACGACACAACCGTCCACCCGTCGAGAAACCCGATCGATCTAGTGCGGTTTATCGCGAGCCGTTGCTATACCCGTCCCCAGGTCACGAGCACCAGCGCCAAGCCCCGGCTCGCTGGTCGGCAACCCCCTGTTACGGCGGGGTGCTCCGGGAGATGACCCGGCCGTGCGCGACCAGCCCCGCACCCGCGGGGACGGCCGCACGGCAAGCGTGATCGACGACTACTGCGAGGTGCACATGACCCACCGCTCCCCCTCCCCGACGGTCCTCGCCGTCTCCGGCAACCCTCGGCCCGGCTCGCGCACGCTCGGTGCCGCCGAAGCCGTGGCGCACCGCGTCGCGGGCCTCCTCGGTACGACCGACGTCGCGGCGATCGACCTCGCGACGTTCGGCGACGAGGTCCTCGCCGCCGAGCACCCCGGCGCGGACGCCGCGCGCGACCGGCTGGCCGCGGCGACCGTCGCCGTCGTGGCGACCCCGGTCTACAAGGCCTCGTACACCGGGCTCCTCAAGGCGTTCCTCGACCTCTACGGCCCGGACGGCCTCGTGGGCGTCGTCGTCGTGCCGCTCGTCGTGTCCGGCAGCCCCGCCCACGCGCTCGTCGGCGAGGTGCACCTGCGACCCGTGCTCGTCGAGCTCGGGGCGGTCGTCCCGACCCGCTCGCTCACGGTCACCGAGGCGCAGCTCGCGGACCTGGGCCCCGTCGTGGACGCGTGGCTCGCCCGCGAGGGCGACGCGCTGCGCCGCGCCGCGACGCCGCTCCCCGGTGTGGACGGCGGCGACCCGCCGCCCGCCGACCAGGCCGTCGCCGACGCGTTCGCGGGGGTGACCCGATGACCGCCGGGCTCACCCACCTGGAGGCCCTCCTCGCGGAGCAGGACGAGCCGCAGCTCTCCCCCGACGAGTACAAGGCCGTGTTCCGCGGCCACCCCGCCGGGGTCGCCGTGATCGCGCTCGAGCACGACGGCCGCCTCGTGGGATTCACCGCGACGTCGGTCATCTCCGTCTCGGCCGCGCCGCCGCTGCTCGCGTTCTCGCTCGCGTCGACGTCGTCGTCGTGGCCCGCGGTCTCGGCCGCGCGGACGCTCGCGGTGAGCTTCCTCGCCGACCACCAGGACGACGTCTCGGCCCGGTTCGCCACGAGCGGCATCGACCGGTTCGCCGACGGCGGCTGGTCCCGCCTCGGCACCGGCGAGCCCGTGATCGACGGCGCGCTCTCCTGGGTCCGGGGCCGCGTCGTGCAGCGCACGCCCGTCGGCGACTCCTACCTCGTCTCGCTGCGCGCGCTCGCGTCGAGCGTCGGCGCGGGCGGTGGCACCCGGCCCGGGGCGGCCGGCGCGCCGTCGCCCCTCGTCTACCACGACCGCACCTACCACCGGATCGGGGACCACTCGGCGCTCTGACCCCGAGCGGCGGGCACCAGGGGCGAGGGGCCCGACCGCGGACGCGCCGCCGTCGGGCCCCTCGTCCGTCCCGCGCCGCCCTTCACGGGTGGACCGGTCACCAGCTCCAGCCGCGCGCGCTGAGCTCGAGCTCCTCGCGGAAGCGTTCGTCGTCGCCCGTGCGGAACCCGGCCCGCAGCGGGGCGTCCTCGACCGAGAGCCCGGTGAGCCGGCACGCCTCCCGCAGCAGCGCGTCGTAGGCGCCCTGGACCGCGAGGTAGTGGTGAGCACGGGCGAAGACCTCCGGGTCCGCCTCGATGCGCCGCATCTCCGCCGCGAGCTCGCTCAGCCGCACCTGGAGCGCGAGCGTCGCGAGCGGGTCGGGGGGCGGCGGACGGCGCCGCAGCAGGTGCGGCCGGCTGGTCGTCCGGTGGCTCGGAGGGCGACCTGCGCGGCGCAGCACCCACCACGCGGCGGCGGCGGTGCACGCCGTCGCGCACCAGATCATGAGCAGCCACGACATCGGAGCCGACCTCTGCGCGGGGAGACCCACAGGACCCCTCCAGTCTAGGTCCGCGTGCCGCCCCGAGCCATGGGTCGCGCGCGCCATCCCCCCGGAGCGCGGCACGGCCGTACGATGCCGACGACGCGCGCCGAGGCGCGCCACGACGACGGGGGCCGCGCATGACGACAGCACGACGGCTGCGGACGATCGCGTTCCGCGGCCGGCTCTGGGCGGCCCTCGTGCTCCCGCTGTGCCTCGTGGCCGGAGCCGTCGCCGCGGGCGGCGGCCTGCTCATGGCGGGGTTCGTCGTCGCGGCGGTCCCGGTCGCCGGCCTGCTCGCGCTCCCGCCCCTGCTGGGGACGTGGGTCGGGCGCGTACGGACCGCCGACGACGTCCCGCTCCCCGACGCCGTCGTGACCGTCGCGCTGTGGGTCGTGACGGTCCCCGTCGGCTTCCTCCTGACGTACACCCAGCCGGTCCCGCTGGACGTCGCGACCCCTCCCGGGTATCACGCGGCCGAGCTCGCGAGCGCCGTCGTGGTGCCCGCGGTCCTCGTGCTCTGGGTCGCGCAGCTGGCCCTGGCGCTCGTCGGCGTCCGGGCACGGCGACGCGCGCCCGACGCCGCACCCGCCGGCCCGGGAGCCGCGACCCTGCCGGGCTGACCGGGTCAGCCGGCGAGAAGGTCCGCCTGCGGGTGCCGCACGCCCTGCACCGCCCCGCGCGGGATGGCGGCGCCGATCGCCGCGACGTCGTCCGGGGTGAGCCCGATCGAGGCCGCGGCGACGTTCTGCTCGAGGTAGGCGAGTCGCTTCGTGCCCGGGATCGGGACGACGTCCTCGCCCTGGGCGAGCAGCCAGGCGAGGGCGAGCTGCGCCGTCGTGACGCCGCGCTCCGCGGCGAGCTGCTCGAGGGTGCGCACGAGGCCGCGGTTGTGCTCGAACGCCTCGCCGGCGTACCGGGCGTGGGCGCGGCGCACGTCGTCCGCGGCGAAGCCGTCGGGCGCGTCCACGGTGCCGGTGAGGATGCCGCGGCCCAGGGGTGAGAAGGGCACGAACCCGACGCCGAGCTCGCGCAGCGCGGGCAGCACCTCGTCCTCCGGGTCGCGCGTCCACAGGGAGTACTCGCTCTGCACGGCCGTCACCGGGTGCACCGCGTGGGCGCGGCGCACCGTCGCGGCGGACGGCTCCGAGAGGCCGATGCCGCGGACCTTCCCGGCCTCCACGAGCCCCGCGAGCGCACCGACCGTGTCCTCGATCGGGACCTGCGGGTCGACGCGGTGCAGGTAGTACAGGTCGAGCCGGTCCGTGCCGAGGCGGCGCAGGCTCGCGTCGACCGCCGCGCGCACGTACGCGGGGCGACCGTCGACCCGCCGGCCGTCCGGGTGCCCGCCCGCGGGCGGGAGCCCGAACTTCGACGCGAGGACGATCTGGTCGCGGTGCGCCCCGAGTACCCGGCCGATCAGCTCCTCGTTGCGGCCGTGCCCGTAGACGTCGGCGGTGTCGATCAGCGTCACCCCGAGCTCGAGCGCACGTCGCAGCACGGCCTCCGCCTCGGTGGCGTCCGCGGGGCCGTACGCGTCCGTCACGGACATGCCGCCGAAACCGACGGCCGCGACGGTGAGGGCGGCGTCCCCCGCGCCGAGCGTGCGCTGGGGGAGGAGGTGCAGGGCGGCAGGGGCGAGGTCGTCGGTCATGACGCCAGCGGACCACTCCGGGCGTCGCTCGGCAAGGGCCGCGGCGGGTCCTCTCACCTGGCGAGAGAACGTGACGCGCACCCCTCGCGACGGGCACCATCGGCCCGTGTCGCCGTAGGTCAGGCACGCCTGTCCTTGCTGGCGGGAGCGGGGAATCCTACCTAGTCTGGAATCGTTCAAGAGAACGAGCCACGAGGACGGCACCGACGGAAGCCGGGTGACCGCCGCACGTTCCGGGAGACCCCCGAGAGAGCGAGGAGCACCATGTCCGCACCCACCATCCACCGCGCCACCGCCCGATTCGAGGCGTCGGAGACGCTCCGCGCCCACCTGCAGCGCGTGCTCGTCGCGCTCGTCGACCTGCACGTCCAGGGCAAGCAGGCCCACTGGAACGTCACGGGCCGCGGGTTCCGCGACCTGCACCTCCAGCTCGACGATGTCGTGGACGTCGCGCGCGAGCACAGCGACACCGTCGCGGAGCGCATGCGCGCGCTCCAGGTCGTGCCCGACGGCCGGACCGAGACCGTCGCGACGACGACCGACCTCTCGCCGTACCCGGCCGGCCTCGTGTCCGTCGGCGACACGGTCGACGCGATCGTCGAGCGCATCGCCCAGACCGTCGAGGTCGTGCGCGAGGTGCACGACGGCGTCGACGCCGAGGACCCCACGACCGCCGACATCCTGCACGAGATCATCGCCGACCTGGAGAAGCAGGCGTGGTTCCTCTCCTCGGAGAACCGCGAGGCCTGACGAGCCCGTCGGCCCGGGCGTCGTGGTCGCACGAGGCCCGGGCCGCACGGCCTGCGCCGAGGGGCTCGGTCAGGCGACCGCGACGTGCCGGGATGCTCGTCCGGAGAGACCGAGCGTGTCGCGCAGCGTCGTCCCGGGGTAGGCCGTGCGGAACAGGCCGGCCCCCTGCAGGAGGCGCACGACCCGGCCGACGATCGCGTCGAGGTCGGTGCTCAGGGACGACGGGCGCAGGAGGAAGCCGTCTGCCGCACCGGCGCGCACCCACTCCTCGGCCGTGACCGCGAGGTCGCGCGCCGTGCCGACGTGCGTGAGGGAGTCCGTGTCCCACGAGACGCCCTCGAGGTCCTCGATCAGGTCGAGGCGCGCCTGGGCGCTCGCACGCGTGTCGCCGATGACCACGTACGCGTCCACGAGGACCCGCAGGGCGTCGGGGTCGCGCCCCGCGTCTGCCGCGGCGGCGCGCACCTGCGCCCGCCGGGCGACAGCCTCGTCCAGCGTCGCCGCCCGCACCCGGACCACGTCCGCGCGGCGGGCCGCGAGGTCCAGCGACGCGGGCGTGCTCGCTCGCACGACGACGGGCGGCCGGCCCTGCGGCGGCCGCGGCGTGCTGGACGGCCCCGCGACCGCGAACCGGATGCCCTCGTGGTCGACGTGGCGGAGCTGCTCGCGATCACCGGGCCGGCCGGTCGCGACGTCGCGGGTCTCCGCGTCGTCCTCCCACGAGTCCCACAGCCGCGTGACGGCCTCGACGGCCGCGCCCGCCTCCGCGACGGCGCCGGGCTCGTCCTGCGCGCCGTCGGGCCCGGACGCCGCGGCCTCTGCCGGCGTGGTGGACCACCCGACCTGCCAGCCGGCGCGTCCAGAGCTCACGTGGTCGATCGTCGCGATCGCGGTGGACACGTGGAAGGGCTCGGTGTGCGTCGTCGTCACGGTCGGGACGAGGCCGATCCCCGCGCTGCGGGGCGCGAGGCGGGAGGCGACGAGCGCGGCGTCGAGCCGGCCCCGGACGGACCCGTCGCGGCTCGGCCGGAGCGTGAACGCGTCGTCGAGCGTGACGAGGTCGAGCAGGCCGCGCTGGGCGGTGGCGACGAGCTCGACGAGGCGCTTCCCGTCGAAGAGCCGCTGGGCCTGGGTGCCCACGGTCCGCCAGGCGGCGGGGTGCGCGCCGGCGTCGGTGAGGTCGACGCCGAGGTGGAGCGTGCGGGCGGGGCGGGGGTCGGACATCGCGAGGTTCCGTTCTCGGTGCTGCCAGCGCAGCGCCGACGCCGTCGCCGGTAGAGCGCCGACGACGCTCGGGGCGCGGCGGGTGCGGAGGTGGGCAGGGCTGCTCCGCCGCGGGGTGGCAGGACGGGGCGCGGGAAGCCGGGGGCGACGGGCCACGCGCGGGGCGCGCGGGCCTCTTCGGTGGCGGTTCGTCGTCAGCGACAACAGGTGGCGCGCGCGGGACCCGCGGTCCCGAGTGCGCGCGCGGCAGAGGCGCCCGCGGGTGGACGGGGGCACGTCGAGGCGTGCGCGGCGGTCACCGGGGTGCTCACCGCGGTGCTCACCGCGGTGCTCGACTCCCGCCGGTCCATCGTCCGTCTCCTTCGTGCCCGTCGCCGGGCTCCGCGTCCTTGCCCCGCGCCGCGCGTGGTCCGCGCGACGCGGGACCCGGTCCTCACCCGGGGCACCCCACCGCGCGGGAGGGTTGCCGTCCGACGAGCCGGGGCTTGGCGTCGGAGCTCATGACCATGTCCTGTGACCGGGGTACGTCGACCTCGGTTGCGCGGGAACTTACGAGCGGCCGCCGCAGGGTGTCAACGCGCCGAGGGGACCTTCCCACATACTGGACTTGATCGGTCAACTTTCTGCCGCCCGAGGCGCTGCTTGCACCGAGTGCATCGATGCACTTAGTGTCAAGAGGTGCCCCTCCCCTCCGCGACCGACCCGTCGGGCGTGCCCGTGACCGACCCGACGACGGGCTCCGCGCCCGCCCCCCCGACCGGCTCCTCCACCGACCGCCGCGCCGCGCTGCGCGCACGGCACCGGCGGGCGATCGTCGACGCGGCGGCGTCGCTCATGGAGGAGAACGGCGGCACCCGGTTCACCGTCGACGAGCTCGCGGCCCGCGCCGACGTCGCGCGGCGCACGATCTTCAACCACTTCGCGTCGCTCGACGACGTGGTGGTCGAGGTGTGCGAGGATGTGCTGGGCACCGTGGTCGACGCGCTCGGGGCGAGCGCGGCCGACCCCGGCACCGACCGCACGACCCCGCTCGACGACCTCACCGCGGCGCTCCGCGGCACCGACCTCGTCGGCCCGATGTCCTACCTCACGCGCGCACTCGGCGGCACCGCGACCGAGCCCACCCCGCGCGTCACGACGATGGTCGTGCGCACGTTCACCCACCTCGCCGAGCGCCTGGTCGCCGAGACCACGCGGCGGCACCCCGACGTCGACCCGCTCGAGATCGAGATGCTCGTGGGCGCGCTCATGGCCGGGGTCCTGGTGATCCAGCGACGCTGGTGGGCCGCGACCGGCGCCGCCGACGACGACGCCTCGCGCCGCGTCTGGGCGGACCTCCTCGACCACCTCGTCGGACGTGTGCGCGCGGGCTGGGCGCTCCCCGCCTGACGCCGCCCTCCTCCCCCGACCGACCACCACCCGGCCTGCACGCCGCACCGCTCACCGGACCGCCGACCGGACCGTCCCGGACTCCCACCGAAGGATCCTCATGGCTGAACTCCTCTACCGCCTCGGCCGCGCCAGCGCGCGCCGCGCGCGGACCGTCCTCGCTTCGTGGCTCGCGGTGCTCGTGCTGGCCGGGGCGGCGTTCGTCGCGTTCGGCGGCTCGCTCGCGAGCAGCTTCTCCATCCCCGGCACCCCGACCGCCGAGGTGACCGAGCGCCTGCAGACGGCGCTCCCGGAGGCCTCCGGCGGGAGCGGCACCGTCGTCTTCGTCACGGAGGACGGCTCCGCGTTCACGCCCGAGCAGGAGGCGGAGATCTCCGACCGCCTCGCCGCGGCGGAGGACGTCGACGGCGTCGAGACGGCCGTCGACCCGTTCGCCACGCAGGCCGAGCTGGCGGACCAGCGTCAGCAGATCGGGGACGGTCGCACCCAGATCGAGGCCGGGCGCACGCAGATCGAGGACGGTCGCGCCCAGCTCGCCGCGGGCCAGGAGCAGCTCGACGCCGCGCGGACCCAGCTCGACCAGGGCCAGGCCCAGCTCGACGCGGCGCGCGCGCAGGCCGAGGCCGCGGGCGCGCTCGACCAGGTGGCGCCCCAGCTCGACGCGCAGCAGGCCGAGCTCGACGCCGGGCGCGCCGAGCTCGACGCCCAGGCCGCGGCGCTCGACAAGCAGGTGACCGCGCTGGAGGACCAGAGCACGATGCTCGAGGAGCAGTCCGCGCAGCTCGAGCTCTCCGCACCGCTCCTCGAGATGGCGTCGGAGATCCGCATGGTGTCCGAGGACGGGAGCGCCGCCGTCGCGAGCGTCGCGTTCACCGAGCCGAACATGAGCATCGAGCAGCAGACCAAGGACGACCTCGTCGCGGTCTTCGCCGACGACCCGGTCGACGGCGTCCAGACGGACTTCTCGTCCGACATCACGCAAGGAGTTCCCCAGGTCTTCGGCGTCGGCGAGGCGATCGGCCTCGTCGTCGCGGCGATCGTGCTGATCGTCATGCTGGGCACGCTCGTCGGCGCGGGGCTGCCGATCCTCACGGCGCTCATCGGCGTCGGGATCGGCGCGCTCGCGGCGATGTCGCTGTCGGGCGTCGTCGAGATGTCGTCCGTGACGCCCGTGCTCGGCCTCATGCTCGGGCTCGCGGTCGGGATCGACTACTCGCTGTTCATCGTCAACCGCCACCGCCGCCAGCTCAAGCAGGGCGACGACGTGCAGGAGTCGATCGCGCTCGCGAACGGCACGTCGGGCAACGCCGTCGTCTTCGCCGGCGCCACGGTGCTCATCGCGCTCCTCGCGCTCAACGTCACCGGCATCCCGTTCCTCGGCCTCATGGGGACCGTCGGCGCGCTGTGCGTCGCGATCGCCGTGCTCATCGCCGTCACCCTCACGCCAGCCCTGCTGAGCATGATCGGGACGCGCATCCTCAGCCGTCGCGAGCGCGCCGCGCTCGCCGGGACCGAGGCGGCCGGGGCTCCGGGCGAGACCGACGCCGCAGCCGGCCCCACGCCGTCGGGCACCACCGCGGGGGCGGCGAAGCCCGCTCGCCCGATGTCGACGCTGCGCGCGGTGGGCACGGCGCTGCTCGCCGTCGTGGCGCTCGGGGTGATCGCCCTCCCCGCGCTCGACCTGCGCACCAACCTGCCCGACGGGTCGTCGGAGGCGCACGACTCCACCCAGTACCGCGCGTACTCGACGATCGCCGAGCGGTTCGGCGAGGGCACGAACGGCCCGCTGCTCGTCGTCGCCGACCTCCCGGGCGAGCCCACGGAGGCGGAGGCCCTGGAGTACCAGGTGCGCGTCGCCGAGGAGCTCTTCGCGCTGGACGACGTCCGCGCGGTCGCCCCGATCGGCACGTCGGACGACCGCACGGTCGCCGCGTTCCAGGTGGTTCCCGCCGAGGGACCGACGAGCGAGTCCACCGAGGAGCTGGTGCACGACCTGCGCGCGCTCGAGCCGCTCGACGGGGACGTGACGCTGGGCGTCGCCGGCTCGGCCAGCGGCAACATCGACATCTCCGACAAGCTCGCGCAGGCGCTGCCGATCTACCTCGCGGTCGTCGTGGGCCTGTCGCTCGTGATCCTCGTGCTGGTGTTCCGGTCGGTCTTCGTGCCGGTCGTCGCGACGCTCGGGTTCATCCTGTCCTACTTCGCCGCGCTCGGCGGCGTCGTCGCGATCTACCAGTGGGGCTGGCTGTCGGGGGTGTTCGGCGTCGAGACGCCGGGCCCGATCCTCAACTTCCTCCCCACGATCCTCGTCGGCATCCTGTTCGGCCTCGCGATGGACTACCAGCTCTTCCTCGGCTCGGGGATGCGCGAGGCGTACGCGCACGGCGCCCCGGCGCGCGTCGCGATCACCCAGGGCCTGCGCGCGGGCCGGTCCGTCGTGACCGCGGCGGCGATCATCATGATCTCCGTCTTCGGCGGGTTCGTCTTCTCGCACAGCGCGATGATCCGGCCCATCGGGTTCGCGCTCGCGTTCGGCGTGCTGGTCGACGCGTTCGTCGTGCGGATGCTGCTCGTCCCGGCGCTCATGCACCTCGTGGGCGACAAGGCGTGGTGGCTCCCGCGCTGGCTCGACCGCATCCTGCCCGACGTCGACGTCGAGGGCGCCGCCCTGGAGCGCCGCCACCCGCACCACCCCGACGGGGATGCCGGCGCGGACGACGCGGGCAGTGCCACGACCGACCCTGGAGCGACCGAGCCGGAGCCCGCGCGCGGCTGAACGCTCCACGTCACCTCCCGGCGCCGAACCCGGGGTCCCGCGTCACCGAGTCTGCTCGGTGGCGCGGAATCCCGGGTTCGGCGTCAAGGGCGGGGCACGTGGACCGTCGCGACGATCGCGTGGTGGTCGCTGCCGGGCACGGGCAGGGAGGCGACGTCGGTCACGACGTTCTCGCGGTCCGTCACCACGTGGTCGAGGTTCAGGACCGGCGGCACCGTGCCCGGCCGCGGCGACCACGACAGGTCGAGCCCGCCGCCCGACGCGCGGCTCGCGTCGTGGAACCGGTCGCCGAGCAGCCGGCGGAACGTCGCGTGGTCGTGGGTCGCGTTGAAGTCGCCGACGAGCACCTGCGGGAGCGGGTCCGCCGTCGCCCGCTCGGCCAGCGCGGCGGTCTCCTCGCCCCAGACCCGCACGTACTCCGGGATCGGCGGGATCGGGTGCACGGCGGTGACCCGCACCGGCACCCCGTCGACCTCGACCGTCGCGGACGGCATCGCGTCGTTCGAGAACGGCTCGAGGTCCACGTCGCGGAGGGGCGACGCGCTCCACAGCCCGCTGCCGAGCGCCCCGGACCCGACCTTCGCGTCCGCGCTGTACGGGAGCACGTCCTCGATGCCCGCCGCGACGAGGCGCTCGCGCAGGTCGGTCGTCAGCTCCAGCACGGCGAGCACCTGGACGTCCTGCTCGCGGACGAGGTCGACCAGCGCGTCGGCGTCCGCCGACCCGAGCCACGCGTTGGCGCCCATCACACGCACGGAGACCGCGCCGTCGGGCGGTGCCGGACCGGGCACGAACGCCGGCACGAGCCACACCGCCTGCGCGGCGACGCACACGGCGAGCAGCGCCGCGAGGATCCACCGGCGCACGACGAGCGTGACCACGACGCCGACGACGGCAGCCGCCGCGACGAACGGCGTGAACCCGACGACCTGCGCGAACGGCGTCACCGCGTCGTACGGGACCGCGCGCACGAGCGTGAGCAGAGCGACCGCCACGGTCCCCGTCGCCAGCAGGACGGTGAGGACCGGACCGCCCGGCCGCCGTCGGGCGGTGACGCGCGCGGGCGGGAGGCTCGTGGTCACCGAGGTCATGCCCGGACTCTCGCAGCATCGCGCCCGGCCCCGCGCCCCGCCGCACCACCTCGCCCGCCGACCTCCACGAAACCCGCGCAGCATCGCGCCCCGGTCCGCCGAGCACGACATGAGGGTCGTTCTCCGCCCGAGAACGACGCTCATGTCGTGCTCGACAGCGGGCAGGGTCGTGCTCGGCCAGGGTCCATGGACGACGACGCCCCGGTCACCTGGGCGGTGACCGGGGCGTCCGTGGTGCGGGGTGTCAGCCGAAGATGGCCGGGAGCGTGCCGCGGAAGGCCGCGTCCGCCTCGCTGAGCGGGACGGTGAACAGGCCCGCGACGTCGAGCGCCTCGCCGGACTCGGCGACGGCGCCGGGCTCGGTGCCCGTCTCGCCGATCTTCAGCACGGGGACGCCTCGCGCGACGCACGCGTCGACGAGCTTGGACTCCTCGCCGCGGGGGACCGCGACGAGCGCGCGCGCCGTCGACTCGGAGAACAGCGCCTCGAACGGGGTGACGCCGTCGCGCTCGGTCAGCGCGTCGAGCGACACGGTGGCCCCGACGCCGAAGCGCAGCGACGCCTCGAGGAGCGCCTGCGCGAGCCCGCCCTCGGAGAGGTCGTGCGCGGCCGACACGAGGTCGTCGCGGCTCGCGTTGACGAGGACGCCGGCGAGCGCCTTCTCGGCCGCGAGGTCCACCTGCGGGGGCACGCCGCCCAGGTGGCCGTGCTCGACGTCGGCCCAGGCCGACCCGTCGAGCTCGGGGCGCGTCGTGCCGAGCAGGTAGATGCTCTCGCCCGTCTCGCGCCAGCCCGACGGCGTCGCGTGCGCGACGTCGTCGAGCACGCCGAGCACGCCCACGACGGGGGTCGGGTGGATCGACGAGTCGATCTGGCCGGGCTCGCCGGTCCCGTTGTAGAGCGACACGTTGCCGCCCGTCACCGGCACGCCGAGCTCGCGGCACGCGTCCGCGAGGCCCTCGATCGCCTCGACGAGCTGCCACATGGAGTCCGGGTCCTCGGGCGAGCCGAAGTTGAGGCAGTCGGTCACGGCGAGCGGGCGGGCGCCCGTCGTCGCGACGTTGCGGTACGCCTCGGCGAGCGCCAGGCGGGCGCCCGTGCGCGGGTCGAGCTTGCCGTAGCGGCCGTTCGCGTCCGTCGCGAGCGCGACGCCGAGGCCCGTGCTCTCGTCGACGCGGACCACGCCCGAGTCGTCGGGCTGCGCGAGCGCGGTGTTGCCCTGGACGAACCGGTCGTACTGGTTCGTCACCCACTCCTTGGACGCGAGGTTCGGCGACGCGAGGAGGCGCAGGGCCGTCGCGCGCAGGTCGTCGCCGCTCTCGGGGCGTGCGAGCGCGTCGGCCTCGACGGTGCGGGCGTTGAGGCCGTCCTGCCACGACGGGCGCGCGTACGGGCGGTGGTAGACCGGGCCCTCGTGCGCGACCGTCCGGGGGTCGACGTCGACGATGCGCTCGCCGTGGTGGTCGATCGTCAGGCGGCCCGAGTCGTTGACCTCGCCGATCACGGCGGTCTCGACGTCCCACTTGGCGGTGATCGCGAGGAACTCGTCGAGCTTGTCGGGCGCGACGACCGCCATCATGCGCTCCTGCGACTCCGACATGAGGATCTCGCCCGCGTTGAGCGTGGGGTCGCGCAGCAGGACGTCGTCGAGCCACACGTGCATGCCGCCGTCGCCGTTGGAGGCGAGCTCCGACGTCGCGCAGGAGATGCCGGCGGCGCCGAGGTCCTGGATGCCCTCGACGACCTGCGCCGCGTAGAGCTCGAGGCAGCACTCGATGAGGACCTTCTCCATGAAGGGGTCGCCCACCTGGACGCTCGGGCGCTTGGCGGGCACGCCGTCCTCGAACGTCTCCGAGGCGAGGATCGAGGCGCCGCCGATGCCGTCGCCGCCCGTGCGCGCGCCGAACAGCACGACCTTGTTGCCGACGCCCGAGGCGTTGGCGAGGTGGATGTCCTCGTGGCGCAGCACGCCGAGGCACAGCGCGTTGACGAGGGGGTTGCCCTGGTACGAGGAGTCGAAGACGAGCTCGCCACCGATGTTCGGCAGGCCGAGGCTGTTGCCGTAGCCGCCGACGCCGGACACGACGCCGTGCACGACGCGCGCCGTGTCCGGGTGGTCGACGGCGCCGAAGCGGAGCTGGTCCATGACGGCGACGGGGCGCGCGCCCATGGAGATGATGTCGCGCACGATGCCGCCGACGCCCGTCGCGGCGCCCTGGTAGGGCTCGACGAACGACGGGTGGTTGTGCGACTCGACCTTGAACGTCACGGCCCAGCCGTCACCGATGTCGACGACGCCCGCGTTCTCGCCGATGCCGACGAGCAGGTGCTTCTTCATCTCGTCCGTGGTGGCCGCGCCGAACTTCGACAGGTGGACCTTGGACGACTTGTACGAGCAGTGCTCGGACCACATGACGGAGTACATCGCGAGCTCCGCGGCCGTGGGGCGGCGCCCCAGGATGTCGCGGATGCGCTGGTACTCGTCGGGCTTGAGGCCGAGCTCGGCGTACGGCTGGACCTCGTCGGGGGTGGCGGCGGCGTGCTCGACGGTGTCGAGCGTCGGCGCGGCGGGACGAGCCTCGGAGCGTGCGGAAGCCTGGGGTGCGGGGGCGGTCATCGTTTCCCTCGGGTGGGCGCTGAGCGGGGAGCGCACGACGGCGCGCGGCCAGTCTACCGGCGTACGGGGAGAGGGCGTCCGCGCGTCTCGCGTCGCGGTCGGCGGAGAACCGAGACGGGCGTCTCGCCGTGCGGAGACCCGTCCTCCGGGTTCGGATGGAGGCGTGCCCACCCTTCTCGAACCGACCTCCGGTCCTGCCCGCACCCCGACCAGCGACCTCCTCGACCCGCACCTGGAGCGCCTCGGTCACGACCTCACGCTCGTCGAGCGCCAGCTCCACGGCTACTCCCGTCGCACGGGCTCGTACGTCGGGCACCAGGCGTTCGAGACGGTCGAGCCGGCGGGTGGGCGCTACCGGGAGGAGCTCGAGGCCGAGCGCGAGCGCATCCTGTCGCGGCTCGAGCTGCTCAGCGCGATGCGCGTGGCCGCAGGCTCCTGACCGCCCTCCCGACCCGGGTCAGAGCGTCAGCCCGAGCACGACGCCCAGCACGCCGAGCGCGGGCGGCACGAGCTGGACGAGGGCCGCGCGCGCCTTGGACGGCGACGACAGGATCAGCACCAGCCCCGCGGCGACCATCGACCCGGCGCCCGCGACGACGAGCGTGAGCCCCACGTCCTGCCGGTCCGTCGCGTACAGGACGATGCCGAGCACGACGAGCACCGCGAGGAACAGGTTGTAGAACCCCTGGTTGAACGCGAGCTCCTTCGTCGCCTCCGCCTCCTCGCGCGACGTGCCGAACGTCGCGCGCGTGCGCGCGCTCGTCCAGGTGAGCGACTCCATGACGAAGATGTACACGTGGATCGCCGCGGCGACCCCCGCGAGCGCCAGCCCGAACCCGATCACGGTCGGCCCCTCCCGGTCCGCGAGGCCGCACGGTGCACGACCTCCCGCCGGCGGGCGGGTCCGGGTCGCTGCCTCAGCGGTCCTCAGCGTTCCACAGGAGCGGCTCCGCCGCCGCGAGCGCCACGGCGAGCGCGCCGAGGGCGAGCCCGACACGCGTGTGCGGCAGGCGCACGCCCCGCGCGCGCAGCCGCTCCCCACGGCGGTAGACCCACTTCTCCCCGGCGACGGCGAGCGTCGTCGCGAGCGCGACGCCCCCGACGGCCCCTGCCGCGACGACCCCGGGCGGCACCGGCGTCGGCTCGTCGCGGTCCGGCGCGTACCTGTTGTCCTCGCGCGCGGTGGGGTCCGCGGGATCAGACCCCCGCGTGCTGCCCGTCCCGGCGCTCGGCGCCGCGTCGAGGTCGTCCGCGACGGCCCCTGCTGCGCGGACGGCGTCGCGCAGCGACCGGGCGCCCTCGCGTGCCTCGCGTCCCTCCGTCGTCGAGGTCACCGTGAGCACGGCGCCCGCCGTCGCGACCGCCGTCTTGGCGAGCGCGCGGGCCCAGCGCGGCCGTACGACGTCGGGCACGGCGTACCAGGCGACGGTCGCCAGGCCGGCGATCGCCACGGTGCGCGGGTCGGCGGACCGCCGGGTCGGCTCGTGCTCGGTCATCGGGCCCCTTCGTCGGACGGGTGCGGCGCGGACGCGCTCGCCGACCTCAACGGACCACGCGCCCACGGAGTTCCGGCGGCGGACGCGACCTCCGCCTCCCTGGATGCCGCCGAACCCGGGGTCTTTCCCGACGCACGGCCGAGGGTGAGGAGCGATCCCGGGCTCGGCGCCTGGTCAGGGCGCGACGGCGCGCAGGCGCTCGCGCAGGTAGCGGACCGCGGGGGCGTCGGTCATGGTGGCGCGCCAGACGACGGTCACCGGGCGGGTCGGGACGGGCTCGCGCACGGGCACCGCGACGACGTCGGCGGGCAGCGGGCCGCGGCCGAGCCGCGGCACGAGCGCGACGGCGAGGTCCTGCGCCACGACCTCGACCTGCGACGCGAACTCGAGGCACCGGAAGTCGATGCGCGGGACGCGCGGCTCGCGCGCGAACATGTGGCAGAACCACTCGTAGCAGATGGTGCCGTCGGGCGTGCAGACCCACGTCTCGTCGAGCAGGTCCGCGGGCGTGAGGGTGGGACGCCCGGCGAGCGGGCTCGACGCGTGCACGAGCACGTCGGCCTCGTCGCGGAAGAGCTCCTCGCTGCGCAGGCTCGGGGGCAGCGCGAGGCCGACGCCCTCCCAGTGGTGCACGAGCGCGAGGTCGAGCGTCCCCGCCGCGACGGCCGCGACCGCGTCCCACGGCTCGGTCTCCTCGACGACGAGCCGCAGGTCCGGGACGTCGTCCCGCACCCGCGCGACGAGCGGCGCGACGACGCCGCGCACCGCCGTCGAGAACGACCCGAGGCGCACGGTCCCCGTGGGGCGGGCGCCGGCGTCGTGCAGGCGCGCGCGGAGCGACTCGACGTGCTCGCGCAGCGTGCGCCCCTCCTCGACCACGCGCCGGCCGGCGGCCGTGAGGACGACGCCGCGCCCCTCGCGGTCGAGCAGGCGTGCGCCGAGGTCGCGCTCCAGGCGCTTGACCTGCTGCGAGACGGCGGACGGCGTGTACCCGAGGTCGCGCGCGGCCGCGTGGACGCTCCCGGTGCGCTCGACGGCGATGAGCGCGTCGACGGCGGCGAGGTCGATCATGCACCCAGGGTATCGGGAAGCAGCACTACCGGGAACCGTGCACGACCGTGCGCTGGACGTGCACGATACCCGGAGCGCACCCTCGTACCCATGCCCCTGCGCTCGTCCCTCCTCGCCGTCCTCGTCGCCGTCCTGTGGGGCGTGAACTTCGTCGTCATCGACCTCGGCCTCGGCGACGTGCCGCCGACGCTGTTCGTCGCCCTGCGCTTCCTCGTCGTGCTCGTCCCCGCGATCTTCCTCGTCCCACGGCCCCGTGCGCGCTGGCGGGACGTGCTGCTCGTCGGCACGTTCATGAGCCTCGGCCAGTTCGGCCTGCTGTACACCGCGCTCGCGCTCGGCATGCCCGCCGGGCTCGCGTCGCTCGTGCTGCAGGCCCAGGTCGGGCTCACCGTGCTGTTCGCCGCCGCGGCGCTGCGCGAGGTCCCGACGCGCGCGCAGCTCGTGGGCGTGCTGGTCGGCGCGGCCGGGCTGGTCGTCGTCGGCGTGGGGCGCAGCGCCTCGACGCCGGCCCTCGCGTTCGTCGTGACGCTCGCCGCCGCGGCGTCGTGGGCGGTGGGGAACGTCGTCGCCCGACGCGCCGGGAGCCGCCGCGACCAGGGTTCTACCTCGCGTGACCTGGGCTCTACCTCGCGTGACCTCGGCTCTACCTCGGCGGGCCGGGACGCTCCCTCGCGACCCGGGCTGGAGGGGCTGTCGATGACCGTCTGGTCGGCGCTCGTCGTGCCCCTCCCCATGCTGGGCCTGTCGCTCGCGCTCGACGGGCCCGACGCCGTCGGGCACGCGCTCACGCACCTCACGCTCGCGCCCGTCCTGTCGACCCTGTACACCGCGTGGCTCGCGAGCCTCGTGGGCTACGGGATCTGGAACACGCTGCTCGCCCGGTACCCGGCGTCGGCGGTGGTGCCGTTCACGATGCTCGTGCCGCCGGTCGGGATGCTCGCCGCGTGGGTCGTGCTCGACGAGGTGCCGAACGCGGCCGAGCTGCTGGGCGGCGTCGTGCTCCTGCTGGGCGTCGCGACGACGACGGGCGTCCTGCGCCGGAGGCCGCAGCGAGCCGCACGCCCGACGGCCGCCGAACCCGGGGTTGTCGCACCCCATGCGGCCGAACCTGGCGACGTCCCCGGGTTCGGCGAGGGTCCCGACCACAGGGCCGGGTTCGACAGCCCAGGGGCGACACGCGCGCGTTCGCGCTGACAGGACCCCGCGACCGGGGGTTCCATGGAGGTCCGGGGACGTCCGAGACGCGAGGGAGCCTCTCATGAGCCAGACCGCGGGTCGCACGGAAGAACGGCAGCAGCCGGAGCTCAAGCGCGTCATGGGGCCGAGGCTGCTGCTCCTGTTCATCGTCGGGGACATCCTCGGCACGGGCGTGTACGCGCTCACGGGTCAGGTCGCGGGCGAGGTCGGCGGCGCGGCGTGGCTGCCGTTCCTGCTCGCGTTCGTCGTCGCGACGATCACCGCCTTCTCCTACCTCGAGCTCGTCACCAAGTACCCCAGCGCCGCCGGGGCCGCGCTCTACACGCACAAGGCGTTCGGCATCCACCTGCTGACGTTCGTCGTCGCGTTCATGGTCATGAGCTCGGGCATCACGTCGGCGTCGACGGCGTCCAACGCGTTCGCCGGGTTCGTCTCCGACGGCTTCGGCCTGGCCCTCCCGACGGGCGGCGACGGCCGGCTCCTCATCGCGCTCGGCTTCATGGCCCTCGTCGCGCTCGTCAACTTCCGCGGCGTCGGCGAGAGCGTCCGGGCGAACGTCGTGCTGTCGCTCGTCGAGCTGTCCGGCCTGCTGCTGGTGATCTTCGTGGGGCTGTGGGCGACGACGCAGGGACGGGCCGACTTCTCGCGCGTCGTCGTGTTCGAGAGCGCGGACGACAAGAGCGTGTTCCTCGCCGTGACCGCCGCGACGACGCTCGCGTTCTTCGCGATGGTCGGGTTCGAGGACTCGGTGAACATGGCCGAGGAGTGCAAGAACCCGGTGCGCGACTTCCCCCGCATGATGCTCACCGGGCTGTCCATCACGGGCGCGATCTACGTGCTCGTCGCGATCACCGCCGTCGCGCTCGTCCCCGTCGGCGACCTCGTGGACGACTCGAAGGGATCGGCGCTCACGCAGGTCGTCGCGGCCGGCGCACCGAACCTGCCGTTCGACACGATCTTCCCGTTCATCGGCATGTTCGCCGTCGCGAACTCGGCGCTCATCAACATGCTCATGGCGTCGCGCCTGCTCTACGGCATGGCGAACCAGGGCGTGCTGCCGCGCGCGTTCGGCCAGGTGCACCCGTTCCGTAGGACGCCGTGGGTGTCGATCCTCGTGACGACGGCCATCGCGTTCGCGCTCATCGTCTACGTGGTGCGCCAGTCGGGGACCGAGGCGGGCACGAACGCGATCGCGCTGCTCGGCGGCACGACGTCGCTGCTCCTGCTCGTCGTGTTCACGATCGTCAACGTCGCGCTCCTCGTGCTGCGCCGCGACCGCGTGGACCACCAGCACTTCCGGACCCGCACCTGGCTCGCGGTCCTCGGTGCGCTCACGTGCGCGTACCTCGCCGGGCCGTGGGCGCGCAGCGCCGAGCAGCAGGAGCAGTACGTCATCGCGGGCGCGCTCGTCGGCCTGGGGGTCCTGCTCTCGTTCGTCACGTGGCTGTACAACCGCTCGGTGCGGCACCGCCAGATCGCGTTCTCCGACGTGTCCCGCCTCGAGGACGAGGTCGAGGACGGCTCCGACGACGACGGCCGCTCCCCGTGAGCGACGACGTCCGCCCGGGGCCGTGGGCCTCGGGCGGACGTCGTGCGCGGCGTCAGGCCGAGCGCTGCCGGGTGCGGAACGCCTGCGTCGCGAGCCAGCCCATGACGACCGCCGCGAGCGCGAGCAGCCCCAGCCGGCCCCACACCACGCCCCAGTCCGGCGAGGCGGCGAGCGCCTCGCGCCCCGCGACGACGGCCCAGTCGAACGGGTTGTACCGCGCGACGTCGGCCACCCAGTCGGCAGACAGGCTCGTGTCCATCACGGCGGACGACAGGAACATGAGCGGCAGCGTGATGAGCTGCGAGATGCCGATGAGCGCCTCCTGCTGGCCGGTGAGCAGGGCCATGGCGTTGCTCAGCGCCGAGAAGAGGGCCGTGAGCAGCACGACCGCGAGCAGCAGCGCGAGGACGCCGAGCGTCGTCTCGCCGGGCGTGCTGCCGAACCGTGCGCCGCACAGCCACGCGACGGCGAGCACGACGAGGGCCTGCCCGACCGCGATGACGGCCTGGTAGATCATCGTCGACGCCATGAGCGCGCCGCGGGACGCCGGGGACGTGAGGAAGCGGTCCATGACGCCGCGGTCCATGTCCTGCACGTACGAGGTGCCGGCCCACGCGGCGCCGAACATCGCCGTCATCATGACGACGCCCGGCGTGATGAACTCGAGGTACGTCCCGCCCGTGGAGAACCCGGGGATCTCGACGACGGACCGGAAGAGCTGGCCGAACAGCAGCAGCCAGATCATCGGCTGCACGAGGTTCATGACCATGAACACGGGGATGCGCGCGCCCTGGCGCAGCGCCCGGGCGGTGAGGAGCCCGGTGTGCACGACGGCGGTCATGCGGCCACCCCCTCGACGGTCGCGCCGGCATCGGCCCTCGGGGCGCCCCCGGCTGTCGCGTCCGCGGAGGACTGCGCGGCCGTGAACGTGCGGCCCGTGTGCCGCAGGTACACGTCGTCGAGGCTCGGGCGCGCGAGCGTCGCCGACGCGACGGGGAGCCCCGCGGCGTCGAGCGCGGTGAGGACGGCGGGCAGCGCGACGGCGCCCGAGTCGGCCCGGGCGCGCAGGGTGCGACCCTCGACGTGCACGTCGCGGACTCCCGCGCACGCGCGCACCGCGTCGGTGACGCGGCTCGCGAGGGCGGCGCCGCCGTCGGGCCCGCCGCTCCCCGCTCCGAGCGCCGCGGGGGCGAGCTCAACGACGATGCCGTCGCCGCGCAGCTCGTCCTTCAGCGCGTCGGGGGTGCCCGCGACGGCGACGCGGCCGTGGTCGACGATCGCGAGGTTCGCGGCGAGGCGGTCGGCCTCCTCCAGGTAGTGCGTGGTGAGGAGGATCGTCATGCTCTCGCGCGCCGTCATGCGCTCGATCTCGGCCCACATCTCGGCGCGCGCCTCCGGGTCCAGCCCGGTGGTCGGCTCGTCGAGGAACAGCACCTGGGGCCGGTGCACGATCCCCATCGCGACGTCGAGCTTGCGCGCCATGCCGCCGCTGTAGGTCTTCACGAGGCGGTCGGCCGCGTCCGCGAGGGAGAACCGGTCGAGCAGCTCGGTCGCCCGGACGCGGGCGGCGCGCGCGCCGAGGCCCTGGAGCCGGCCCGCGAGGACGAGGTTCTCGCGCCCGGTGTCCATGGGGTCGGTCACGGGCTTCTGCGCGACGTAGCCGATCGCGCGCCGCACGCGCTCGGGCTGGCGTGTGACGTCGATCCCCGCGACGGTCGCCGTGCCGGAGTCCGCGCGGCTGAGCGTCGTGAGGATCTTGGCCGTCGTCGACTTGCCCGCCCCGTTGGGGCCGAGCAGCGCGAACACGGTGCCCGCGGGGACGGCGAACGACAGGCCGTCGAGCGCGTGCACGGGCGGGCGGCCGCGGCCGCCCGGGTAGGTCTTGCGCAGGTCGACGGCGGCGATCGCCGTCTCCTGCGCACGGGTGCTGGAGGGCACGATGAGGCTCCTTGTGTCGGGAGCCGTCTCGCCGGGGGTGGTCCCTCCCGCGCGGCTAGCATGGGAGGGCCCTGGGTGACTGTTGACGCAGCAGTTCTGTCGGTTTCCGGCGGGACGACTCGGGCTCGGTGGTCCGGATGTTGGCGCATCCGGGCCACCACTCTTTCTCCGTCCGGCGCGCGCCTGGTCGGGGCGCGCGCCGGTGGTTCAGGGGGTGGGGTCGGCGGGCAGGTGGCGGCGCACGACCTCCTCGATCTCCTCGGGCGAGGCGCCCGCGGCGCGCAGGCGCGCCATCTCGGCCCAGCCGTCCTGGCCGCCGACCTCGCCCGTCTCCAGGCGTGCGGCGAACCGGTCGATCCACGTGCGCTCCGCGCGCAGCATGGCCAGCCGGTAGTCGGCCTCGACGAGGAAGATCTCCGGCAGCCCCGCCGCCGCGGCGCCGGTGAGCCCGGCGTCGCGCGTGCGGATCTCGTTGTCGAGCGACGCGAGGCGCGCGCGCAGGAGCGCCGCGACCTCCTCCGGCGAGAGCATCGCGATGAGCGACAGCCCGGCCTCGACGTCCGGGTACTCCTTGGACGGCACGGCGAGCAGCTCGCGCAGCCACGCGGCCGCCTCGACCTTGCCCGCCTCCGTGATCTCGTAGACGACGCGCTCGGGCCGGTTGCCCTCTCGCTCCGAGTGCGACGGCGTGATGAAGCCGTGCTTCTCGAGCGACTTGATGACGGAGTACAGCGAGCCGAAGTTGAGCCGGATGCTGTCGTCCTTGCCCCGCTCGCGCAGGGTCGTCGTGATCTCGTACGGGTACATCGGCCGCTCGGCGAGGCTCGCGAGCACCGCGAGCGCGAGCGGGTTGGACACAGGACGACGGGACATCGCTCACCTCCGAATACTTGATCCAGAGTATTCTGTCTCGATCACTCGCGCAAGGCTATCGCCGCGATGTGGTCGAACACGGGGTCGTGGACGGTCCAGGCGCTGGGACGGGCGACCTCCGCATGCTCGGCATGTCGGGACCGCATGGTCGACGGGAGCGGGAAGGGGCTGTGGCCGTCGTCGGGCGGTCGTCGCGCATGATGGGTCCATGCAGACCCGCGTCGCCGCCTACGCCGTGATCGTCCGCGAGGACGGGAGGATGCTCCTCCCCCACTGGAGCGAGGGGGACCACGACGGCTGGACCCTGCCCGGGGGCGGCATCGACCCGGGCGAGCACCCCGAGGCCGCGGCCGTCCGCGAGGTGCGCGAGGAGACCGGCTACGACGTCGAGCTCGACGGCCTGCTCGGCGTCGACAGCGTCGTGGTCGACGCCGCGGCGCGGCTGCGCGCCGAGGACCGCGACCGTTCGCTCCACGCGATCCGGATCGTCTACCGCGCCCGCGTGGTGGGCGGCGAGCTGCGCGTCGAGGAGGACGAGTCGACCGACGACGTCGGCTGGTTCACGCCCGACGAGGTCGACGCGCTCCGGCGCGTGGGGCTCGTCGACCTCGGCCGGGGCTGGGCCGGCCTGCTTCCCGTGTCGTCGTGACCCGGCCCGGCCGCGCCGGTGCGCGGCGCCGGCCTCGTCCGACGGCGCGACCCCTCGCCGCCGACGTCCTGATGCTCGTCGTCCTCGCCGGGTGCACGCCCGGCGGCGGGGCGTCCGCGCCAAGCCCCGGCACCGTCACGACGATGCGGGCGGACGGCACGCCCGGCGACGACGGCACGGCAGACGCCGGTGGCGACACGACCGCGGCGCCCGAGGTCGTGCGGGTGCCCGTGGGTCCAGCGACGGTCGAGATCGCGGCGCCGGTGCTCGCCTCCACCGCGGCGGACGGCGGTGCTCCGGCAGCGGCGGTCTCGGCAGGCGGCGAGGGCACGTCGAACGTCGCGCTCGTGCTCGCCGACGCCCCGGCTCTGGTCTCGGTCGAGACCGGGTCGCTCGTGCGCCACCCGGACGGCACCCTGACCGTCCTGGACGACGCCGGCACGCCCGTCGGCGGGCTCGACGCCCCCCGCGTCGTCGGTCCGCACGGCGACGTCGCGCCCGGCGGCACTGCGCACGGCGACGCTCCGCAGGGCGACTCTCCGCAGGGCGATGTTCCGCGAGACGCCAGTCCGGACGCCGCGAACCGGGACGTGGGCACGACGGCCGCCGACGGGACGGACGCCGACGACGCGGCCGGACCGACCGCACCCGACGCTCCCGGTGTGCGAGTCGTGCTGCTGGACGCCCACCGCGCGGAGGTGACGCTCGCGCCCGCGACCGGGACGCCGTCGGGCACCGCGCCGGACGCCTCGTCCGGTCCCGACGAGACGAGCGGTCTTCCGCAGACCCCCGCGGACGACGCGGGCGGGACTGGCGCTACCGACGCCGCGGGCGCGACCGGCGCCGACCCGCCCGCGGCCTGGGACGTCGTCGTGACGCTCGCTACGCAGGCGGTGCGGAGCACCGACTGGGGCGAGCGCGAGGGCGGGCGGTCGCTCGCGGTCGACGCGACAGCGTGGGCGCGCGCCGCGGGGCAGGCGGGTCAGGAGCTCGTGTGGGCGCAGGTGGTCGCGGCCGAGCCGGAGGCCGACACCCCGACGATGCACGACCAGCTCGTGTGCCACGTGGTGGGCGCCCCGGACAAGGCGACGTGGAACCTCGAGCCGTGGCGGCCCGACGTCGGGCTGCTCGCCACGATGGCCGCGCGCTGCAACCCGACCTGACGGGCAGCGCCCGTGCCGCGCCGAGCACGACGTCGCGCGCGGTCGACCACGAGGTTCGTGGCGTTCTGGCCCTCAGAACGACAGCAACCTCGTGCTCGGCGGCCCGCGACCGGACGGGACGGCAACGGCCCGGGCGGCACGACGGCTGGTGGACGTCGCGCTGCCCGGGCCTGACCCTCGGCGGCGGTACCGCTCCGCCTGCTGCGCCGAGGACGTTCGGGGACGGGCCGGCAGCCCGTCGGTCGTTCTGCGGGTGCGGTCAGCGGGCCTGCGGGCCGCCCTTCGCGGCCTTGCGGAGCGACTTCTCGCTGCGCGGCTCGTCGCCGCTCGCGCGCAGGCGGCGGTAGTAGTCGCGCGCCTCGTCCTGGCGCTCCTTCTCGATGCCGGTCGCGATCGTCGCGCGCAGGTGCTCGGGGCCGTACCCCCACGCGTCGACGAGGTCCTGAGCGTGCGGGCGAAGGCGGTCGATGAGGCGGTCCAGGTAGCTCGTGACCGTCCGGGCGCGCTGCGTCGAGAGACGGCCGTTGAGCAGGTACCACGCGAGGTGGCGCTCGACGAGGCTCAGGCCGAACAGGTCGCGCACGGTCGTGAGGACCTCACGCGTGCCCGCGTCCTCGATCGTCTCGAGCGCCTGCGTGAACGCCTCCCAGCGCAGCAGCTCCGCGTGCGCGCGGGCAGCCTCGACGAGCTCGACCTGGTGGGCGTTGAACAGGTTCGTCGCCGTCTCCGGGTCGGCCTTCTGGGCGGGGCGCAGCGCCTGGGCCACGTCGGCGACCATCGTCTCGACCCGGTCGGTAAGCAGCGCGCGCTGCGTCTCGGGGTCGCGCAGGTGACCAGCGGCGCGGCGCGGGTCGCCGACGTCCGCGAGCGCCTGGGCCGCACGCTTGAGGGGCGTGCGGTGCAGGGCCATGTCGCCCGCGCGCTCGACGACGACGCGCGCCATCTGGCCCGGGGTGATGCCCTTGAACTGCTTGCCGTAGTCGGCGAGCAGCCGCTTGGCGACGAGCTGGAGCAGGACGGTGTTGTCGCCCTCGAACGTCGCGTAGACGTCGAGGTCGGCGCGCAGGCTCGTGATGCGGTTGGCCGTGATGAACCCGGCGCCGCCGCACGCCTCGCGCGTCTCCTGGAGCACGTCGAGCGCGAACCGCGTGCTGGTCGCCTTGAGTGCGGCGGCCGTCGTCTCGAGGTCCTCGCGCTGCTCCGGGGTGTCCTCCTCGCCCGAGAACACCGAGTGGAACAGGTCGAGCAGGCGGTCGTGCGCGAAGTGGGCGGCGTACGTCTCCGCGATCGGCACGATGAGTCGGCGCTTGTGCGTGCCGTAGTCGAGGAGCACGACCTCCTCGGTCGCGCTCGCCCCCGTGAACTGGCGGCGCTCGTTCGCGTACCGCACCGCGATCGCGAGGCCGAGCTTCGAGGCCGTCACGGCGGCGCCGTCGAGCGACACGCGGCCCTGGACGAGCGAGCCGAGCATGGTGAAGAACCGGCGGCCCGGGCTCTCGATCGGGCTCGAGTACGTGCCGTCCGCGTCGACGGAGCCGTAGCGCGCGAGCAGGTCGGTGCGGGGGATCCGTACGTGGTCGAAGTGCAGGCGGCCGTTGTCGATCCCGTTGAGCCCGCCCTTCTGGCCGTCGTCCTCGCCGCCCACGCCGGGCAGGAACGGCAGCCGGCCGAGCTCGTCGCGCTCGCCCGTGGTGTCGCGGATCGGCACGTAGAACGCGTGCACGCCGTGGTTGACGTTCTTCGTGATCAGCTGCGCGAACACGACCGCCGCGACGCCGTGCACCCCCGCGTTGCCGAGGAACTCCTTCCACGCCCCCCGGAACGGGGTGTGGACGACGAACTCCTCGGTCTCCGGGTCGTAGGTCGCCGTGGTGCCGATGCTCGCGACGTCGGACCCGTGGCCGATCTCCGTCATCGCGAACGCGCCGGGCACCGAGAGGTCCATCGCGCCCGGGAGGAGGCGGTCCTGCTGCTCGGGCGTGCCCAGGTGCAGGATCGCCGCACCGAACAGGCCCCACTGGACGCCCGCCTTGATCTGGAGCGACGGGTCGGCCGCGACGAGCTCCTCGAACCCGGCGAGGTTGCCCCCCGCGTCGTCCGCGCCGCCGAGCCGCTCGGGGTACCCGCGCCAGACCTGCCCCTTGCCGACCAGCAGGCGCATCTGCTCCAGCACGCGCTCGCGGTGCTCGCGCAGGCTCAGGCCCTCGATGCGCTGGAACGCCTCCTCGCCGGCGGTGGCGCGCGCCGTCGCGCGCAGGTCTGCCCACCGGCCGAGCAGGAGCTTCTCGAGGGAGGCGACGTCGACGCGGGCGTCGCCCTGCGGCGTCGCGCTCGCGTCACCCGTGGTCGACGCGCGCTGCGCGAGGGCGGGACGGTCGGACGTGGCGGTCATGGGATCTCCTTGAGTTCTGAGGCGGTCGCCGGGTGCTCAGGGCGGTCGGTGGCGGGGCGGACGCCGTCGCGACGGGTCGCGGGCGACGTGCGCCGGTCGCCATGGGAGCGGGGGGTGCCCGGGTTGTGGGAGAGGACGCCGACGGGCCCGGCCCAGAGCCAGGCGGCGACGCGCTCGGTGAGCTGCTCGCGGTCGGGGACGTCGGCCCGGTCGCGGTGGCCCAGCCACCACTCCCCGGCGCCCCGCACGAACCCGACGGCGCCCGCGGCCCAGGCTGCGGCGTCGGCGGGAGAGACGTCGGTGACGCGCGCGAACGGCTCCGCGACCAGCTCGATCACCGAGTCGAGGAACGCGGCGAGCGGTGCACGGCTCGCGCCGGTCGTCCCGTTCGTCAGCCCGCTCGCGGCGAGCTGCGCCGCCGGCTCCTCGGTCCCCGCGACGGCGCTCGTCCGGGTGACGAAGTAGTAGACGTTGGGCGAGCTCTCGATCATCTCGAGGTAGACGCCGACCATCGCGCGCAGCGCGCGCCTGGGGGTCTCGGCCGACTCGGCGGCCTGGGTCAGCGCGTCGTGCATCTGTCCCACGACGGCGGAGCCGAGCGCGACCTGCAGGCCCGTCTTGTCGTCGAAGTAGCGGTAGATGATCGACTTCGACGTCCCCGACGCCGCCGCGATCTCGTCCATGGAGACCCCGGGGCCCCCGCGGTGCACGGCCTTGCTCGCCGCCCGGATGAGCTCCGCGCGGCGCGCCGCCCGGTGCTCGTCCCAACGGGTCGACCGGCCGTCCACCGCCGCGCCCGGCTGCACCCTCCCTCGGGTGGCCGCTCGCGCGTCGGCACCTGTGTTCACGTCGCCCTCCGTTGCGCCCGACCTCGATGTCGTCGGTGCCTGGTCCTCCGGCACCGCGTCGGGGCAGGGCGCTGCCCTGTGACCCGACTCACGAAACCGAGAGTATCAGGTACTCTTGGTATTGGACACCAGCCGGCCCTCTCCCTCGCCTCCGCACGGCGTCGACCGCGGCATCGCCGTCGGACTCGTGCAGAGACTCCCTCTCCGGGCCGGACCGACGCAGCGCAGCGAGCACGGACAGGAAGTGAGGCACAGTGGCCAACCGCACCAGCCCCCGCCAGACCCCCGAGCAGACCCCCGAGAACGTTCCGGCGACCAGCACCCCGGGCGCCCCCCGCGACGCCTGGGTCGTGGGCGGGAACCGCATCCCGTTCGCCCGCGCGGGCAAGAAGTACTCCTCGGCGAGCAACCAGGAGATGTTCACGGCCGCGCTCGAGGGACTCGTCGCGCGGTTCGGCCTCCAGGGCGAGCGGCTCGGGGAGGTCGTCGGCGGCGCGGTGCTCAAGCACTCGCGCGACTTCAACCTCGTCCGCGAGTCCGTGCTCGGCTCGTCCCTCTCCCCCGAGACCCCCGCGTACGACCTCCAGCAGGCGTGCGCGACCGGCCTCGAGGCGACGATCGCCGTCGCGAACAAGATCCGCCTCGGTCAGGTCGAGTCGGGCGTCGCGGGCGGCTCCGACACCGTGTCCGACGCCCCGATCGCCGTGAGCGAGGGGCTGCGCCGGGCGCTGCTGGAGGCGAGCCACGCCAAGACGCTCGGCCAGCGCGTGAAGGCGTTCGCCAAGGTCCGCCCCGCCGACCTCGCGCCCCTCACGCCCGCGACCGACGAGCCGCGCACCGGCCTGTCGATGGGCGAGCACCAGGCGATCACGACGGCGCGCTGGGGCATCGAGCGCGAGGCGCAGGACGAGCTCGCGCTCGCGAGCCACGAGCACCTGGCGGCCGCATGGGACGCCGGCTTCTTCGACGACCTCGTCACCCCGTTCCGCGGGCTCGTGCGCGACGACAACCTGCGCACCGACTCGTCGCTCGAGAAGCTCGCCGCGCTCAAGCCGGTGTACGGCAAGCGCTTGGAGGGTGTCACCCCGACCATGACCGCGGGCAACTCGACGCCGCTCACCGACGGTGCGTCGACCGTCCTCCTCGCGTCGGCCGACTGGGCGCACGAGCGCGACCTGCCGCTCCTCGCGCGCGTCGTCGACGCCGAGACCGCCGCCGTCGACTTCGTGCACGGCCACGAAGGCCTGCTCATGGCGCCCGCGCACGCCGTCCCGCGCCTGCTCGCGCGCAACGGCCTCGCGCTCGGCGACTTCGACCTCTACGAGATCCACGAGGCGTTCGCGTCGACCGTGCTCACGACGCTCAAGGCCTGGGAGGACGACGTGTACTGCCGCACCGAGCTGGGTCTCGACGGCGCGCTCGGCTCGATCGACCGTTCCCGGCTCAACGTCAACGGCTCCTCGCTCGCCGCGGGCCACCCGTTCGCCGCGACCGGCGGCCGCATCGTCGCGACGGCGGCCAAGCTCCTCGCGCAGCGCACCGCCGAGACCGGGGCGCCCGCGCGTGCGCTGATCTCCGTGTGCGCCGCGGGCGGCCTCGGCGTCGCCGCGATCCTCGAGTCCGTTCCCACCGCGGACCCCGCGACCGACGCCGCCTGACGCCCCGACGACCCGAGAGGAACCACCGTGACCGACTCCTACGTCCAGGCCGTCAACTCCGGCTTCACGAAGACGCTCGCCAAGAAGCTCGGCCTCCCGCGCCCCGCGGTCCTGCGCCGCTTCCGTGCGGGTGACCCGCTCACCGTCGGGCCCGTGCTCGTGCTGGGCGGCACGCCGGGCGTGCGCGACGACGCCGACCGCGTCGCCGAGGCCCTGCTCGCCTGGGACCTCGACGTCCGCCAGACCCCGGACGACACGACCCGCTGGGGCGCGGTCGTCGTCGTGCTCACCGGGATCGAACGCCCCGAGGACGCGTCCGCGCCCGTCATGGCGCTCTCCGCGACGCTGCGCCGCCTCGCGTCCAACGGCCGCGTCGTGACGATCTCGCGCGCCCCCGCGGACACCGACTCCCCCGAGCTCGCCGCCGCCCGCGAGGGCGTCGACGGGTTCCTGCGCTCCGTCGCCAAGGAGCTCCGCTACGGCGCGACCGGCAACGGCATCCAGGTCACCGACGACGCCCCCGTCGACAGCCCGAGCGTCCTCGCGACCCTCCGCTTCTTCCTGTCCGCCAGGTCCGCGTTCGTCGACGGCCAGCTCCTCCGTGTCGGCGCGAGCACGCCGTCGGACCTGGGCGCTGCCCCGCGCGGCCAGGGCTCTCCCTCGTCGGACCAGGGCTCTGCCTCGGCAGGTGCGACGGGCGCCGGCCCGATCCAGGGCCCGAGCCCCGACCAGCCGCTCGCCGGCAAGGTCGCCGTCGTGACCGGCGCGGCCCGCGGCATCGGCGCGCAGGTCGCCCGGACGCTCGCGCGCGACGGCGCGAAGGTCGTCGTGGTCGACGTGCCCGCGGCGGGCGAGGCGCTCGCGAAGGTCGCGAACGAGATCAAGGGCACGGCGCTGCAGCTCGACGTGACCGCCGACGACGCGGGTGCGCGCATCCTCGAGCACGCCCGCGCACGGCACGGCGGGCTCGACGTCCTCGTGCACAACGCCGGGATCCTGCGCGACAAGCTGCTCGCCAACATGTCCGCGGACAAGTGGGACGCGGTGGTCGCGGTGAACCTCGCGGCGCAGCTGCGCATCACCGAGTACCTGCTCGGCGCGAACGGGTTCTCCTCCGCGCCGCGCATCGTGTCGCTCGCGTCGACGAGCGGCATCGCAGGCAACCGCGGCCAGGCGAACTACGCGTTCTCGAAGGCGGGCGTCATCGGGCACACGCGCGCGTTCGCGCGGTTGCTCGCCGCGCCGGGCGGCCCGGGCGGGACCGCGAACGCCGTCGCGCCCGGGTTCATCGAGACGGACATGACCGCGTCGATCCCGTTCGTCCAGCGCGAGGTCGCGCGCCGCGTCGCGTCGCTCCAGCAGGGCGGCCAGCCCGTGGACGTCGCCGAGGCGATCGCGTTCCTCGCGTCGCCCGGGGCCGCGGGCGTCAACGGGCAGGTGCTGCGCGTGTGCGGGCAGAACGTGGTGGGCCGGTGACCGCCGCACCCACGTCGCCCGACGGCGCCGCTGCCGCTCCTGCCGGAACCGCTCCCGCGCGCGTCGAGACGCTGCCCGCGATCCCGGGCCTCGGCGGGCTGTACGTGCGCGGGCTCGCGGCGTCGGGCCGGATCGCAGCGGCGCACCGCCTCCCCGGTGGCGGCGGCCGACGCGACCTCGCGCTGCCCGACGTCACGTACCGCGTCGCGGGCGTGCCGACGGGCGACGCCGCCGCACCGGACCACGTGGGCAGCGCCGCGCACCTCGCGCGGTACGCGCGCCTCGTGGGCGAGGCGCCCTCGGAGGTGCTGCCCGCCGGGTACCTGCACGTGCTCGGCTTCCCCCTCGCGACGGCGGTCATGGTCCGGACCGACTTCCCGCTGCCGCTGCTCGGCATGGTGCACCTGGCGAACTCGGTGTCCGTGCTGCGCCCCGTGCGGCTCGGGGACACGCTCGAGGTGCGCGCCTGGGCCGAGCGGCTGCGGCCCCACCGGCGCGGGGTCCAGGTGGACCTCGTCACCGAGGTCTCCGTCGAGCGCACCGACGACGAGCGCGCGGCGGGGAGCGGCCTGCCGGCGACGACGCTCGCGTACCGCGGCGTCTCGACGTACCTCGCGAAGGGCGTCACGCTCCCGGGCGGCCCGGCGGACGAGGACGCCGGGGCCGCGTCGGACACCGAGGGGTTCGTCGCCCCGCTCCCGACGGCGCGCTGGGCGCTCGGCACAGGGACGGGCCGCGCGTACGCGGCGGTCTCCGGCGACCGCAACCCCATCCACACGTCGGCGCTCGGCGCCAAGGCGTTCGGGTTCCCGCGCGCCATCGCGCACGGGATGTACACCGCCGCGCGGGCGCTCGCCGAGGCGGGACCGCGCCGCGGCGACGCGTACGACTGGACGGTCACGTTCGCCAAGCCCGTCCTGCTGCCGAGCACGGTCGACGTGGCCCTGCGCCCCGCGGGCGACGTGCCCGCCGCGGTGCGGGACGCCGTCGGGCAGGTCGCTCCCGCGGTACCCGACGGCGCGGGCGACCCGACGACGGGCGTCGTCTACCAGGCGTGGGACGGCAAGGGTCGGTCGCACCTCTCGGGCCGGGTCACGCCCCGCTCCTGAGGTCGCATCTCTCGGGGCGGGTCACGCCCCGCTCCTGACGAGCCGCGTCGCCGCCCGGGCTGACCGGCGCGCCTGCCGGACAGCCCGGGCGTGCTCACGCACGTCGCGCCTCAGCGCGACGCGCACCGACGCGATGTCGACCGCCGCCGCGCACAGGGTCCCGGGCAGGACGGCGAACCAGTACGAGCTCGCGACGGGGACCAGCAGCAGGCTCCCCGCGAGGGCGCCGAGATTCATGGCGCCGCTGACGGCGCCGGAGCCGACGAGCAGCCATCGGGCGCTCCAGGCGCTCGTCACCATCCCGCCCAGCACCATCCGCACGAGTGCGAGCGCTCCGACACCCAGGACGAGCCAGAGCACGCCGTCCGGCGACGGCTGGTCCCACACGGAACCGAGGAGCGAGGTCACGAGGAGCATCGCGAAGGAGACCCCCGAGCACGCGAGCACGGCGAGCCCGAAGTTCACGGTGACGGTCCCGGCGCGGTCGACCGACCACGGAGCGGGCGGCAGATCGGCGCGCACCCGTGGGGCGCGTGGCCGCGGTCGCCGCCTCTTCTGCCAGTCCCAGACGGGCTCGGGCGGTTCGTGGTACATGGCGTGCGGCCCCCTTCGTCGACGGCCCCGATGCCCGGGGCGCGTCGCACGCTAGCGGCGCACGGGCCGCCCCGAACCGTTGTCCACAGGCTCCGTCGGCGCGGTGCCCGCGAGCGCGTCGAGGCGCGCGAGCAGGCCGTCGCGGACGGTGGGCCACTCGTCGAGGAGGATCGAGAAGTAGGCCGTGTCCTGGCGCGACCCGTCGGGCGCGACACGGTGGCTGCGGAGCACGCCCTCGGGCACGGCGCCCAGGCGCCGGATCGCCCCGATCGAGCGGCTGTTGCGCGCGTCGGCCCGCAGCGCGACGCGCGCGACGCCGAGGTCCTCGAACGCGTGCCGCAGCAGCAGGTACTTGCACGCCGGGTTCGTCACGCCGCCCCACCACTCGCGCGCGTAGAACGTCGAGCCGAGCTCGATCCGGCCCTGGGAGGGCACCCACTCGTAGAGGGACGTCGACCCGCGGACGACGTCGGCGCCGTCGGGCGCGCCGTCCGACGCGGCACTCGACCCCGAGCCGACGACCGCGAACGCGAGCCGGCCGGGGGCGGCGACGGCGTCGCTGACGTACCGGGTCATCGCGTCCGTCCCGCTCGGCACGCGGCTGGACATGCCGGCCCAGATGCCGTCGTCGACGAGCGCGCCGAGCGCGGGAGCGTGGCTGTCGTCGAGCGGGACGAGGCGGACGCCGAAGCCTTCGAGGGTGGTCTCGTGCTGCACCCGCACATCCCACCACACCGTGGGTACCCGACCGCGTGCGAGCGAACGGGGCCGTGCCTACGGTCGACGAGTACCGACGAGAGGAGCAGTCATGGGACTCGGAGACAAGGCCAAGCACGCCGCCGAGGAGGCGGGCGGCAAGCTCAAGGAGGGCGCGGGCAAGCTCACGGACAACGAGCGGCTCGAGGCCGAGGGCAAGAAGGACCAGGCGAAGGCCGACGTCAAGCAGGCGGGCGACGACGTCAAGGACGCGTTCGACCGCTAGTCCCTGCCCCTGACCTGCTCGCGAGGGCCCCGCTCCGGCGGGGCCCTCGCGGCGTCCCGGGTCCGCCCGGTCCCGGGACCGCCGTCCGGCACGGGCGTCCGGCGACGGGCCTACGACGCGGCGAGCGGCAGCGAGGCCACCGGGTGCGCCGGGGCGAGCACGGGCACGACGCGCGGCGCGTTGATCCGCTCCAGGAGACCGACCTCGACGGTGGGCCACTCGGGCGCGAGGATCGAGAACATCACGGAGTCGGCGCGCGTCCCGTCCGGCGCGGTGCGGTGGCCGCGCATGACGCCCTCCTCGTACGCCCCGAGCCGGCGCATGGCCCCGAGCGAGCGGGTGTTGCGCGTGTCGACGCGGAAGCCGACGCGGTGCACGTCCCACGTCTCGAACGCGTGCCGCAGCAGCAGCCACTTGGTCACGGGGTTGACGAGGCTCCCCCACGTCGAGCGGGCGTAGAACGTCCGGCCGACCTCGACCCGGCGGTCGACGAGCGACAGGTCGCGGAACGCCGTGCTGCCGAGCACGTCGCCCGGGGCCCCGTCGGGGCCGGTGGCGCGCACGACGAAGCCCGTCAGGTCGGGCGCGGCGCGCGTCGCGGCCACCAGCTCGGCCATCCCCGCGACCCCGAAGGGCATGGGGATGCTCATGCCTGACCACATCGCCTCGTCGACGAGGCCGGCCAGTGTCTCAGCGTGCTCCAGGGCCAGCGGTTCCAGGCGGAATCCGTGCCCCGAGAGGACGACGTCGTGCAGCACAGCGCATATCAGAGCACACGCGGACGACGCCGCCAAGAGGCTCCGGCAACACGGTGGACAACGCTCGTCGACGGCCTGGTGAACGGACGCCCGAGCGCCCGCGAGAGAGCGACGCCCGGCCGAGGTAGCGACCTCCGGTGCCTCGACAGGGCTGCACGTCGCTACCTCGGCGGGAGGTCGCTATCTCGCGGTCATGCGGCGGGGCCGCACCCCGCCGCGTCGGCGAGGAAGCCCGCCGCGGCGGTGGCGAAGAGGCCTTCCAGGCCCGAGCCCGCCGGTACCGGGCGCGGGTCGTCGGCGACGGCCCAGCAGCCGTCGACGACCTCGTAGCGCGTCGCCGGGCCCTGTTCCACGTACGACCGCACGGCCTCGACGAGGCGGACGACGTCCGCGCCCGTCGTCCCGACGCCGACGGACGCGCGGATCGCGCCCGCGTCGTACCCGAGGCGTGCGAGCAGCGGGTGGGCGCAGAAGCGACCGTCGCGCACGCCGATGCCGTGCTCGGCGGAGAGGTACGCGGCGACGAGGCCCGGGTCGTGACCCTCGACGGAGAACGTGACGACGCCGACCGGGTCGACGGCGTCCTCCCAGACCCGCACGACGCGCACGCCCGGGACCGCCTCGAGGCCCGCGACGAGCGCGGCGCGGAGCGTCGCCTCGTGGGCGTGGAGGTCGGCCGGGTCGAGCGCCGCGAGCGCGTCGCACGCGGCCGCGAGCGCGGCGGCGCCCACGACGTTCGGCGACCCGGCCTCGTGGCGCGCGGGCGCCGTCTGCCACTGCGTGCCGGTGACGGCGACCTGCCGCACCGCGCCGCCCCCGGCGAGGTAGGGGGTCCCCGCGTCGAGCCAGTCGCGGCGGCCCACGAGCGCGCCCGCGCCGAACGGCGCGTACGTCTTGTGGCCGGAGAACGCGACGTAGTCGACCCCGGAGTCCGCGAGGGAGAACCCGCGGTGCGGGACGAGCTGGGCGCCGTCGAGGACGACGCGCGCCCCGGCGTCGTGCGCGACCCGCACGACGTCCGCGACGGGCAGCGACTCGCCCGTGACGTTCGACGCACCGGTCACGGCGACGAGCGCGTACGGGAAGCGCGCGAGCTCGGTGCGCAGGCCGGACAACGTCTCCGCGACGGACGCGCCGCCGGCGAGGACCGTCGCGCCGCCAGCACGCTGCCACGGCAGCAGGTTCGCGTGGTGCTCGACGTCGAGGACGAGCACGCGCCCGGGCGTCCCGTCCGCGTTCGCCGGGACGCAGCCCGCGAGCAGGTTGAGCGAGTCGGTCGTGTTGCGTGTGACGACGGTGACGTCGTCGGCGCGCGCGCCGACGAACGCGCCGATCGCGCGGCGCGACGCCTCGTAGAGCGCGGTCGAGACCTGCGACAGGTACCCGGCGCCGCGGTGCACGCTCGCGTAGAGCGGCAGCACCTCGGTCACGCGGTCCGCGACGGAGCGCAGCGCCGGGGCCGACGCCGCGACGTCGAGGTTCGCGTACGGGACGCTGCGGCCGTCGACGAGCGGCACGAGCGTGTCCGCGCCGACGACGGGCAGAAGCGCGGGCGCGCCGGCGACCGCCGCGAGGTCAGGCGCCGTCGGGAGGTCGGTCGGACACGAGACGTCGGCGAGAGCGGTCATGGCACAGTCCTCCGAGGGCGGTCCGGGGACGGTGATCCCCGCGCTTGCCACGCGCCGGTCGGCGTGCGGCCTGGTCGTCACCCGGGGCACCCCGCCGCGAGAGGAGGGTTGCCGGCCAGCAAACCGGGGTTTCACGCTGGCACTCATGACCTGCGTCCCAGCATGTGCGCGGCGGCCCGGGCGTGTCAACCGGTGGTCAAGGCGTCTCGGATGGCGGGACACAGCTCACGGGCAGGTCGAGGCGCCAGCCGGACTCGTCGACCTCGAACGCGTCGAGCACCTCGCCGGTCCGCGCGTCGAGCACGACGACGGAGTCGGGCGGCCAGTCCGCGGGTTCTCCGAGCGCGCCGTACGGGACGCCCTGGAGCCTCGTCCCGTTCACGAACGCCTCGACCGGCTCCCCCGACCGCGTGCTCACCAGGACCACCTCGGGGTGGGCGTCGGCGTACGCGTCGCAGGCTGCGCCGTCGCCGTCGCCGCTCCACCACCCCTCGTACCCACCGACGGCGAGCTCTGCGAGGTCGACCGGCTCGCCCCCGGTCGCCACGTCGGCGGGCACCGGTCGGGGCGATGGCGGCGGCGCGGAGCCGACGTCCGGCTCGACCAGGACGATGCGCGCCCTCCCGTGGGCGTCGAGGACGTCGTCCTCCGCGAGACGGACGCTCGCCACGCGCGGCGGCGGCTCCTCGTCGCCGGTCGCCACCCAGAGCCAGGCGCCCGCGGCGACGACGCCCGCCACCACGACCGCACCCAGAACCCGTCCCCGGCCGGTCCGCATCCGGTTCCCCCCTGCCCGTCGTCCTGCCCCCGGGACCCCCGCCCGGGCGCGCTGCCACGCTAGCGCGACCGTCCGACGTCGGGCACCTCGCTCGGGGCCGCTCGCCGAGACAGGCGTTCCGCGCGTCGGACGCGTGGCGTACGATCCGTGCCAACCATCCGGAGCGGCCGAGTGACGTGGCACGTCGACGCCGCAGCAACCCCCCGGTCCGTCGCGAGGCGGCCGGGCGCAGGGTGCTACTGCCACGATCGATGGAGGAGGACTCATGAGCGACCGGTCCCAGCAGACGTCGGCCGTACCCGACGCCCGACCCGCCGTCGGCTACGCCGGCGACATCACCCCGCAGCAGGCGTGGGACCTGCTGACGAGCGACGAGCGCGCGGTGCTCGTCGACGTCCGCACCGAGGGCGAGTGGCGCACGATCGGCGTGCCCGACGCCACGGACCTCGGCCGCGAGGTCGTCTTCGACGAGTGGGTGACCCCGGCCGGTCCCAACCCCCGCTTCGTGGACCGGCTCGTCGAGGCCGGCCTGGCGCCCGGCGACGAGCGTCCGGTCGTGTTCCTGTGCCGCTCGGGCCAGCGCTCGATCGGCGCGGCGCGCGCGGCCACGGCCGCCGGGCTCGGGCCGTCGTACAACGTGCTCGAGGGCTTCGAGGGCGCCCAGGGCTTCTCGGGCCTGCGCGACGTCGAGGGCTGGAAGGTCCGCGGCCTGCCCACCACGACCTACGACGAGGCCGCCCGGTGAGCGCCGCGCAGCCCGTCCCCGGCGGCTCGGGCCGCAAGCCCCTGCCCGCGAGCGCGCGCGCCGCGACGCTCGCCGTGCGCGGCGGGCACCACCGGACGGAGTTCCAGGAGACGTCCGAGGCGCTGTTCCTCACGCAGGGGTACACGTACGACCGCGCGTCCGACGCGGAGGCCGCGTTCAAGGGCGAGATCGACCGGTTCGTCTACTCGCGCTACGGCAACCCCACGGTGCACGCGTTCGAGGAGCGCCTGCGCCTCCTGGAGGGCGCGGAGGCGTGCTACGCGACGGCGTCCGGCATGTCCGCGGTGTTCACGTCGCTCGCCGCGCTCGTGGGCTCGGGGTCCCGGATCGTCGCGGCGCGCGCGCTGTTCGGGTCGAGCATCGTCATCTTCGACGAGATCTTCGCCAAGTGGGGCGTGCGGACCGACTACGTCGACGGGCACGTGCTCTCCCAGTGGGAGGAGGCGCTGGCGACCCCGGCGGACGTCGTGTTCTTCGAGACGCCGTCCAACCCGATGCAGGACATCGTCGACGCGCGGCGCGTGAGCGAGCTCGCGCACGCCGCGGGCGCGGTCGTCGTGCTCGACAACGTCTTCGCGACCCCGCTGCTGCAGAAGCCGCTCGAGCTCGGCGCGGACGTCGTCGTGTACTCGGCGACCAAGCACATCGACGGCCAGGGCCGCGTGCTCGGCGGGGCGATCCTCGGGACCGAGGAGTACGTCCACGGCCCCGTGCAGACGTTCCTCCGCAACACCGGCCCGTCGCTCTCCGCGTTCAACGCGTGGGTGCTGCTCAAGGGCCTGGAGACCCTGCCGGTGCGCGTCGCCGCGCAGAACGCCGCGGCGACCCAGGTCGCGGAGGCGCTCGAACAGCTCCCCGGCGTCGGCCGCGTGCGCTACCCGTTCCTCGCGTCGCACCCGCAGCAGGAGCTCGCGCGGTCGCAGCAGAGCGGCGGCGGCACGGTCGTGACGTTCGACCTCGCCGTCCCTGAGGGCACCGACCCCGAGACCGCGAAGAAGCGCGCGTTCACGTTCCTCGACGCGCTGCAGGTCGTCGACATCTCGAACAACCTCGGCGACGCGAAGTCGCTCATCACGCACCCCGCCACCACGACGCACCGCAAGCTCGGCCCCGAGGGCCGCGCCGCCGTCGGGATCGCGGAGACGACCGTGCGCCTGTCGGTGGGCCTGGAAGACCCGCTCGACGTCATCGAGGACGTGGAGCAGGCGCTCGACGCCTGACGACCCTCGCGCCGACCATGTGGTCGTGGGGCGGGCCCGCGGGGGGGGCGGGGCCCCCCCGGGCCCGCGCGGGGGGGGGGGCGGGGCCGGCCGGGACCGCCCACGCCCCCCCACGGGGGGGGGGGGGCGGCGAGGGGCCGGGGACGCACACCCGGAGGAAAC
>NZ_JBHJYJ010000001.1:554959-659312 GCF_042269845.1 Cellulosimicrobium sp. NPDC055967
GACCAGCACGGACCGCCACAGCCGCGCCCCGCGGCGCCCGACGCCCCCGACCCCCCCCCGCCCCCACGGGGGGTCCCTCGCCGCCCCCGGGCTGCGGCACGCCCCACGACGGCATGCTCGGCGGGCAGCAGGCACATGGTCGACACAGTGCTTCCGAGAAAGGCGTGGACCGGTCGCGTCATGCCTTCGTAGCGTCGGGAGGTGCCCGACGCGATCTTCGACGACGCCCGCCTCGCCGCCCTCTACGACCCGCTCGACCCGGACCGCTCCGACCTCGACGCCTACGCGGCGATCGTCGACGAGCTCGGCGCGCGGCGCGTGCTCGACGTCGGGTGCGGCACCGGGACGTTCGCGTGCCTCCTGGCGCGGCGCGGGATCGAGGTGGTCGGCGTGGACCCCGCGGGAGCGTCGCTCGACGTCGCGCGCTCCAAGCCGGGCGCCGACCGCGTGCGCTGGGTGCACGGCGACGCCACGACCCTCCCGCCGCTCCAGGTGCACCTCGCGACCATGACGGCCAACGTCGCCCAGGTGTTCCTCACCGACGACGCGTGGACCGCGACGCTGCGCGGCGTCCGTGACGCGCTGGTCCCGGGCGGGTGGCTCGTCTTCGAGACGCGCGACCCCGCGCGCCGAGCATGGGAGGGCTGGGTCCGCGAGGCGACGACCGTGCGCGTGGACGTGCCCGACGTCGGGCCGGTCGAGTCCTGGACCGACCTCACCGACGTGTCCCTCCCCCTCGTGTCGTTCCACGACACGACCGTGCTGCCCGACGGCACCGAGCTGCACTCCGACTCGACGCTGCGCTTCCGCGAGCGCGACGAGGTCGAGGCGTCGCTCGTGGCGTGCGGGTTCGAGGTCGTCGACGTCCGCGACGCGCCCGACCGCCCGGGCCGCGAGTGGGTGTTCGTCGCGCGGCGCGCGGAGCCCGACGTCGAGTGACGCAGGTCCGAGCGAGCGACGCACTCCGAGGTGCGCCTCCCGGTCGGGCGTGCGTCGGTCGGCACGTTCGCCCAGGACGGCACCGTGGTGCCTGGCATCGTCTGTGGACGGCGGTTCGACGGTGTGGGACACACCTCGTAGATTCCTCGTAGCGCTCGGCCGACCAGCGGGGCGCGACGACCGGTCCGACACCACCGACAGGGGTCCTCTTGCTGCACGTGCACCGCTCCGAGCGTGCCGAGGCGCTCGTGGCGCCGCTCGCCGCCGTGCTCGCCGAGGCGCCGGAGGACCCGTTCACGCCGGACGTCGTGGCCGTCCCGACGCGCGGCGTGGAGCGGTGGCTCGCGCAGCGGCTCTCGCACCACCTGGGCGCGGGCGAGACGGCGGGCATCTGCGCGAACGTGGACTTCCGCGGGCCGCGCCGGCTCGTGGAGCAGGTCGTCGCGGACCTCACGGACCTCGACCCCGACGACGACCCGTGGCGCCCCGAGCGGCTCGCCTGGTCGGTGCTCGAGGTGCTCGACGCGCACCTCGCCGAGCCCTGGGCGGCGCCGCTCGCGCGCTACGTCGGCGACCCGGGCGACGAGGTGCGCCGGGGGCGACGTCTGACGCTCGCGCGGCGGCTCGCGGACCTGCTCGTCGACTACGCGCGGCAGCGGCCCGAGGTCGTGCTCGCGTGGTCGGCCACGTCGCCGGAGACCGGCGACACCCCGGACGACCTCGCCTGGCAGCCCGAGCTGTGGCGCCGCCTCGTCGACCGCGTCCCGGCCACGGACCCCGCACGTCGCGTCGAGGACGCGGTCGCGGCGTTGCGCGCGGACCCGGCGGCCGTCGACCTGCCGCCGCGGCTGTCCGTGTTCGGCCCGACGCGGCTCCCGGAGGACGAGCTGCGCGTGCTGCACGCGCTCGCCGAGCACCGCGACGTCCACCTCTGGCTCGTGCACCCGTCGCCCGCGCTGTGGGAGAAGGTCGCGGCGTTCGACGGCGGTCCCGCCGCGACCCTCGACGCCGCCCCGGACGACCGCCCGGAAGGCGTGCGCACCCGACGCCGCGCGGACCTGCCGACGCTCGCGCGGCATCCGTTCCTCGCGTCGACCGGCCGCGACGCGGTCGAGCTCCAGCTCCGGCTCGCGGGGAGCACGTCGGTCGAGTCGCACCACGCGGCCGCTCCGGCTCCGCCGACGCTGCTCGGCACGCTGCAGTCCGCGCTGCGGACCGACGAGCCCGACGGCGCCCACGTGCTGGACCCGGCGGACCGGTCCGTGCAGGTGCTCGCGTGCCACGGCCGCGCCCGCCAGGTCGAGGTCCTGCGCGAGACGCTGGTCGGCCTGTTCTCCGCAGACCCCACGCTCCAGGCGCGCGACGTCATCGTGCTGTGCCCCGACGTCGAGACGTTCGCCCCCCTCGTCACGGCGACGTTCGGCGCGGTCCCCGAGCTCGGCGACGACGCGCACCCGGGCCAGCGCCTGCGCGTGAGCCTTGCCGACCGCGGCGCCGGGACGACGAACCCCGTGCTCGCGCTGCTCGCCACCCTGCTGCGCCTCGCGGACGGCCGCGTCACGGCGTCGGAGGTGCTCGACCTCGCGGCGAGCGCGCCGGTCCGCCGCCGGTTCCGGTTCTCCGACGACGACGTGGACCGCCTGCGCCAGTGGGCCGTCGAGGCGGGCGTGCACTGGGGCGAGGACGGCGCGCGCCGAGCGCGATTCGACATCAACGAGAGCGTCCGCCAGGGCACGTGGGACGCGGCGCTCGACCGCCTCCTGCTCGGCGCGGCGATGGCGGACGAGGACGCACGGTTCGTCGGGCCGGCGCTGCCGCTGGACGACGTCGGCTCGACCGACGTGGACCTCGCGGGCCGCCTCGCGGAGCTCGTCGCGCGGCTGACGGAGACGCTGCGCGCGCTCGACGGGGTGCACCCGCTCGCGCACTGGCTCGACGCGCTCGACCGCGCGCTCACGCTGCTCGCCGAGGCGCCGCCCACGGAGGGGTGGCAGATCGGCTCCGCGCGCCGCGTGCTGGGCGACGTGCGCGCGGCGGGCGCCGCGCACGGCGGGGTCGCGCTGCGGCTCGCGGACGTGCGCGCGCTGCTCGACGACCGTCTCGCGGGGCGTCCGACGCGTGCCGGGTTCCGCACGGGCGCGCTCACCGTGTGCTCGCTCGAGCCGATGCGCTCGGTGCCGCACCGGGTCGTGTGCCTCCTGGGCCTCGACGACGGCGTCTTCCCCCGCACCGCCGCTCCCGCGGGCGACGACCTGCTCGCACGGCACCCGGAGATCGGCGAGCGCGACGCGCGCAGCGAGGACCGGCAGATCTTCCTCGACGCCGTCGCGGCGGCGGGCGACCACCTCGTCGTCGTGCACACGGGCGCCGACGAGCGCACCGGCGCCGCCCGCCCGCCGGCGGTCCCCGTCGCGGAGCTGCTCGACGCGCTCGACCGCGTGGCGCGGACTTCCGACGGGCGCCCGGTGCGCGAGCACGTCGTCGTGCAGCACCCGCTGCAGACCGTGGACGAGCGCAACTTCATCCCGGGCGCTCTGGGCGTGCCGGGTCCGTTCAGCCACGACGGCGCGGCGTTCGACGGCGCCCGCCAGGCGCGCGAGACGCGTCAGCCGGTCGGAGCGCTGGTGGGCGCGCCGCTCTCGCTCCCGGCCGTGGCCGAGAGCGGCCCGCAGGCCGGCGAGGTCCCGGACGCCGGGGCGGACGCCCGCGCCGACGTCGAGCTCGACGACCTGGTCCGCCTGCTGGAGAACGCGCCGCGCTGGTTCGCGCAGCACACGCTCGACGTCGGGCTCGTGCTGGAGGAGGACGACGTCGAGGACCGCCTCCCGCTCGCGCTCACCGGCCTCGCGGGCTGGGGTGTGGGCGACCGCGTGCTCCGCGCCGCGCTCGCCGGCGTCGACCCGAACCGGGCGATGCAGGCCGAGTGGCGCCGGGGCCAGGTCCCGCCGCGCGAGCTGGGCCGCTCGGCGTTGCAGGAGGTGGTCCGCGCCGTCGGCCCGCTGCGCGTCGCCGCCGTGGAGGCCGCGCGCGAGGCCGACCTCGCCGCGGGCCGCCCGGTGAGCCAGGACGTGCTGAGCTCCGCGGAGACGGTCGACGTCCGCGCCGTGCTGCCCGACGGCCGCACCCTCGTCGGGAGCGTGCCGGGCGTGCACGGGGCGCGGGTCGTGCGCACCGAGTACTCGCGGCTCGGTCCCAAGCACCGGCTGCGCGCCTGGGTCCAGGCGCTCGCGCTCACGGCGAGCGACCCGGGCCGCCCGTGGGACGCCGTCGCGATCGGTCGCTCGTCCCGGGGCCCCGGCGTCGCGTGGTCCACCCTCACCCCGCCGGACCGCGAGACGGCGTCCCGGGTCCTCACGGACCTCGTGGCGCTGCGCGACGAGGCGGCGCGCGAGCCGTTGCCGCTGCTGCCCGACGTGTCGCTGCGCTACACGGAGGAGCGGCGCACGAGCGACGCGCGCGACGCCCTGATGCGCGCGGGCTGGGCGTGGAACAAGGGCTTCGAGCGCAAGGACCCGTACGTCGTCCTCGCGTGGGGCCAGGACCCAGCCCTCCCCGACGTCGCCGGGCTCGCCACCACGGCCGACCTGGGCCGCTTCCCCGACGACCCGACCCGCCTCGGCGCGCTCGCGCGCCGTGTGTGGGAGCCCCTGCTGGAGAACGAGCTGCGAGGTGCCCGGTGAACGGCGTGACGTCCCGGACCACGCCCGGCGGCGCCCCCACGCGTGGGGGCACGCCGGGGACGAGCAGCGCGCCCCGGCGCTTCGACCCGTTCGGCGAGCTGCCGAGCGGGACGGTCGTGCTCGAGGCCAGCGCCGGCACGGGCAAGACCCACACGATCGCGACCCTCACGACGCGCTACGTCGCCGAGGGCGTGGCCGCCCTGCCGGAGATCATGCTCGTGACCTTCGGCCGCGCCGCGACCTCGGAGCTGCGCGACCGCGTCCGCGAGCGCCTCGTCGCGACCGAGCGGGCGCTGCGCGGGGCCGCCCCCGCCGACGACCCGGACCCCCTCGTCGCGTTCCTCGCCGCGGTCGACGACGACGAGCTCGACCGCCGCCGCGAGCGCCTGCGCGTCGCGCTGTCCCAGCTCGACGCGGCGACGATCACCACGACGCACGGCTTCTGCCAGCAGATGCTCACCGCGCTGGGGACGGCGGCCGACGTCGACCTCACGACGAGCTTCCTGCCCGACGTCGCGGACCTCGTCGAGGAGGTCACGGACGACCTGTACGTGCGACGGTTCGCCGACGAGCCCGAGCCGATCCTCTCGCCGCGCGACGTGCGCGACGTCGCCCGGGCGGCCGTGAGCGACCACGGGGCGGTGGTCGCGCCGTCGGACGCGGCCGAGGGGTCGGTGGCGGCGGCGCGGTACGAGGCCGCGGTCGCCGCGCGCCGCGAGGTCGAGGCGCGCAAGCGCGCGATGCACCTGCTCGACTACGACGACCTGCTCGTGCTGCTGCGCCGCGCGCTGACCGACCCCGAGCACGGCGCGACGGCGGCCCGGCGGGTCCGGTCGCGGTTCCGCGTCGTCATGGTGGACGAGTTCCAGGACACCGACCCCGAGCAGTGGGAGATCCTGCGGACGGCGTTCCACGGGCACCCCGAGGAGTGCCGCACGCTCGTGCTGATCGGCGATCCCAAGCAGGCGATCTACGCGTTCCGCGGCGCGGACGTCGTGACGTACCTGCGCGCGGTCGAGGACGCCGCGGACACGGCGACGCTCAGCACGAGCTGGCGCAACGACGGTCCGCTCCTCGCGGGCCTGCACGCGCTGCTGGGCGAGACGGCGCTCGGCGACCCGCGCATCGTCGTGCGCCCGGTCGACGCGGCGCACCCCGAGCCGCGCTTCTCCGGCGGCGCGCCGGTGCGGCTGCGGCAGGTCACGCGGCGCGCCTACCGCCTCGGCGGGTCGTCCGCGCCGTCGGCACCGGACGCGCGCAGCCTGCTGGCCCGGGACGTCGCGGCCGACGTCGCGAGGCGGCTGGGGACCGCCGGCGGCGGCGGCGACCGCGTGCGCGACGACGGGCTCGGCGCGGCGGGCGACGACGGCGTGAGCACCGGCGGCGCGGGACGGTGGCGGCCGCTCGAGCCGCGCGACGTCGCGGTGCTCACCCGGACGAACGCACAGGCCGAGGCGGTGCGCTCCGCGCTCGTCGCGCTCGGCGTGCCCGCGGTCGTGTCGGGGCCGTCGAGCGTGTTCGGCTCGGCGGCGGCCCACGACTGGCTCACCCTGCTCGCCGCGCTGGAGCAGCCGGGTCTGCACCGCCGCGCGACGGCGCTCGCCCTCACCCCCTTCGTCGGCTGGGACGCGCAGCGGCTCGCGACCGCCGGCGACGCCGACCACGACGAGCTCGGGGACACCGTCCGGACCTGGGCACGCCTGCTCGCGGACCGCGGCGTGGCCGCGGTCGCGGAGGTCGCGGCCCGGGGAGGTGCGACCGCGCGGGTCATGGCGCGGGTCGACGGCGAGCGCTACCTCACCGACCTGCGCCACGTCACGCAGGCGCTCCACGAGGCCGCCGTCACCGACGGGCTCGGCACGGCCGCGCTCACGGCGTGGCTGCGTGCCCGGATCGCCGAGGTCGGCACCGTCTTCACCGACGAGCGCACCCGGCGCCTCGAGACGGACGCCGCCGCCGTCCAGGTCGTCACGGTGCACGCGGCGAAGGGCCTGGAGTTCGGGGTCGTGTACGTCCCGTTCGGCTGGGAGCGGTTCGAGTCGGACGACCAGGAGCTGTTCGCCTTCCACGACGACCACGGGCAGCGCGTCCTGCACCTGGGCGGGGTCGGCTCCCCCGGGTTCGTCGACGCCAAGGCACGCTGGCGCGACGAAGAGCTGGGCGAGGACCTGCGGCTGCTGTACGTCGCGCTCACGCGCGCCCGGCACCAGGTGGTCGTGCACTGGACGCCGACCAAGCGCAGCACCGGGTCCGGCCCGCTCACGCGGCTGCTGCTCGCGGACCGGATGCTCGGCGGCGAGCCCGGCCGCCACGCCCGGCCCGACGCGATGCGCGACGACGCCGTCCGGTCCGCGTTCGAGGCGCTCGCCGCGCGCTCGGGCGGGACGGTCGTCGTCGAGCAGATCGATGCCCGGCCGAAGGGCGAGCGCTGGTCGCCCGGCGCCCGCGCCGGGTCCGACCTCGCCCTCGCCGCCGCGACGCACCTGCCCGACCGCGAGTGGCGGCGCGCGTCGTACTCGGCCCTCACCGCGGCCGCGCACCACGGTCCGGTCGGCGGGATCGAGAGCGAGCCCGAGGACCCCGGTGTCCAGGACGAGCCGGAGGAGACGCCGGACGACGACGGGACCGGCACCGCGCCCGCCGTCGTGCCGGCCGGCCGCCCCGGCGCCGACGTCCCCTCGCCCTACGAGGGGCAGCCGGGGGGCACGGCGTTCGGCACGCTGGTGCACGAGATCCTCGAGTACGTCGACACCACGGCGGACGACCTCGACGCCGAGGTCCGCGCCCGGTGCGCGCAGGCTGCGACGGTCCGTGTGCCCGGGGTGGAGCCCGTGTCGCTCGCGGCGGCGCTGGGCCTGTCGCTGCGCACCCCGCTCGGACCGATCGCGGGCGGGCTCACGCTCGCCGACGTCGACCCGCGCGACCGGCTGCCCGAGCTCGAGTTCGAGCTCCCGCTCGCGGGCGGGGACGAGACCGAGGGCGTCACGCCCTCGACGCTGCGCGACCTCGCCGACGTCTTGCGCGCCCACCTGCCCGCCGACGACGCGTTCGCCCGCTACCCCGACCTGCTCGCCGCGCTGGCCGACGAGGCGGCGGACGGCTCCGGGGCGAGCGGAGCGGCGGGCGGCGGCGTCCCGCTGCGGGGGTACCTCACGGGCTCGATCGACGCGGTGCTGCGGGTGCCCGCCACGGGGCCGGACGGTCGTCCCGACCCTGCGGGCCGCCGGCGGTACCTCGTCGTCGACTACAAGACCAACCGCGTCGGCCCGCCCGGGGTGCCGCTCGCCGTCGGCGACTACCACCCGGACGCGACGCGCGACGCGATGCTCGCCTCGCACTACCCCCTGCAGCTCGTGCTGTACCTCGTCGCGCTGCACCGGTACCTGCGCTGGCGCGTGCGCGACTACGACCCCGACCGCGACCTCGCGGGCGGCGCGTACCTGTTCGTGCGCGGCATGGCCGGCCCCGACACCCCGACCGGTCCCGACGGCGCGCCGTACGGCGTCGTCGCCTGGACGCCCCCGCCGGGGCTCGTCGTCGCCCTGTCCGCCCTGCTCGACGGAGGTCGCGCATGACCACGACCCCTCTCGGCGCGACGGCGCCGGCCGCGCCCGTGACTCCCCCCGTGGACGAGGGCGACCCGCGCCTCGCCGTCGGGGTGCCCGCGTGGCTCGCCACGTTCAACGCCGCGCGCGTGGTCTCCGCGGCCGACCTGCGCGTCGCGCTGCGGCTCGGCCGCCTCACGGGCGAGCAGGACGACCAGGTGCTGCTCGCGGTCGCGCTCGCCGTGCGCGCGGTGCGCAGCGGGTCGGTCTGCGTGCGCCTCGACGACCTCGGGTCGCTCGAGCTGCCCGAGGACGAGGAGGCGGCGCGCACCGACGCCACGGACCTGCCCTGGCCGGACCGCACCGCGTGGGCGGCCGCGGTCGCGCGCAGCCCGCTCGTCGCGGTGGGCGTCGACGGGCCGGCCGACCGCCCCGCGCGCTGGGTGGGCGGCGCCCTGTACCTCGACCGCTACTGGCGCGACGAGCTCGCGGTGCGCCACGACGTGGACGGTCGGCTCGCCGCGGACGACCTGCCCGTGGACGGCGAACGCCTCGACGCCGCGCTCGCGCGCCTCTTCCCCGCGGCGGACGACACCCGGCAGCGCCTCGCCGCCGCGCACGCCGCGACGCGCCGGCTCACCGTCCTCACGGGCGGCCCGGGCACGGGCAAGACGACGACGGTCGCGCGCCTGCTCGCCGTCCTGCACGACGCCGCGCTCCCGACCTCGTCGTCCGCCGGCACCACGTCCGGCGCCGCGTCCTCCCCCGTACCTCCGGGCGCCGGAGGGACGACGCCCGCCGCGGGCACCGCTCTCGCGGCGGGCACGGTCCCCGGCACCGCGCTGCGCGTGGCGCTCGCCGCGCCCACGGGCAAGGCGGCCGCGCGCCTTCAGGAGGCGGTGCGCGAGGTCGTCGCCGGTTTCCCGGACCCGGTCGACCGCGAGCGGGTCGGCGCCCCCGTCGCCACGACGCTGCACCGCCTGCTCGGCTACCGGCCCGGCAGCAGCACCCGGTTCCGGCACGACGCGCACCACCACCTGCCGCACGACGTGGTGGTCGTGGACGAGACCTCGATGGTCGCCCTGCCGCTCATGGCGCGGCTGCTCGAGGCGCTGCGGCCGGACGCACGGCTCGTGCTCGTCGGCGACCCCGACCAGCTCGCGTCCGTCGAGGCCGGGGCCGTGCTCGGCGACCTCGTGCACCGCGAGCCGGTCGCGCCGCCCGCGACCGCGACCGTCGTGGTGGCGACGGCCGACGTCGCGCTCGCCGGCTCCCCGCCGCCCGCCGTCGGCGAGGTGGACGACCGCGCGGTCCTGGGCAACGGCGTCGTGCGGCTGCGCACCGTCCACCGCCAGGACCGCGACTCCGAGATCCTGCCGCTCGCGGCGGCGATCCGGGCCGGGGACGCGGAGGCGACGCTCGCGCTCCTGCGGGCCGGGCACGGGAGCGTCCAGTTCCTCGAGACCCCCGACGACACGCCCGACGACGCCGTGCTGGCCACCGTCCGCGCGGACGCCGTGGCCGCGGGCACGCTGCTGGTCGAGGCGGCCCGCTCGGGTGACGCGCCCGCAGCGCTCGACGCCCTCGCCCGGCACCGCGTCATGGTCGCCCACCGGCGCGGCCCCGCCGGTCGGGGCCGGTGGGCGGCGCAGGTCGAGGCGTGGGTCGAGGAGGCCACGGGCCACCACGCGACCGACTCTCCGTGGGTCGCCGGCCGGCCGCTGCTCGTCACGACGAACGACGCCGAGGTCGGCCTCTACAACGGCGACACGGGCGTGCTCGTCGCAGAACCCGGGGGCGCCGGCGTCGTCGCCGTGTTCGGCGACCCGCGCTCCCCGCTGCGGGTGCGCACCCACCGCCTCCCGCCGGTCGAGACCGTGCACGCGATGACGGTCCACCGCGCGCAGGGCAGCCAGTTCGACCGCGTCACCCTCGTGCTGCCGCCCGCGACGTCGCCCCTGCTCACACGCGAGCTCCTCTATACCGCGGTCACGCGGGCACAGTCGTTCGTGCGCGTCGTCGGTTCCGAGGACGCCGTGCGCACCGCGGTGACGAGCCCGGTCCACCGGGCGAGCGGGCTGCGCACCCCGCTGCCCGGCGGTCAGTCCTCCGCGCGCCCCGCCTGATCCTTCTCCCGCAGCTCCTTCAGCCGGCTCCAGGGCACGAGCACGATCCAGGCGACGGACGCGATCGCGGCGCCCATGATCATCGAGGGGACGTCCATGGCGACCATCCTGACAGGCGTGCCCCGACTCCCCAGGGGAATGAGGCTCGGGGGTCGCCGGTTGGCACCAGGGTGAGCACCCAGACCCCGCGCCTGTCCGTCCTCGACCTCGTGCCCGTCCGCTCGGGCCAGTCCAGCACCCAGGCGGTGCGGGCGTCGCTCGACCTGGTCCGCCTCGCGGACCGGCTCGGGTACGAGCGGTACTGGTTCGCCGAGCACCACAACATGCCCGCGGTCGCGGCGTCGACCCCGCCCGTGATGATCGCCGCGGCGGCGTCGGTCACCGAGCGCATCCGGGTCGGCTCGGGCGGGGTCATGCTCCCCAACCACGCGCCGCTCGTCGTCGCGGAGCAGTTCGCGGCGCTCGAGGCGATCGCCCCCGGCCGGGTCGACCTGGGCATCGGCCGCGCGCCGGGCTCCGACCCCGTCGTCACGCAGCTCCTGCGCATCACCGGCCCGACGGCCGACGTCGACCGGTTCCCCCAGCACGTGACGGACATCCTCGCGCTCATGAGCCCGCAGGGCGCGACGCTGCGCCTCACGAGCGGCCAGGTGTACGACGTGCACGCGACCCCGGCCGCCGACGGCGCACCGACCGTCTGGCTGCTCGGGTCGAGCGACTACTCCGCGCGCCTCGCGGCCGAGCTCGGGCTCCCGTACGTGTTCGCGAACCACTTCTCCGGTCAGGGCGTCGACGAGATCCTCGCGCTCTACCGCGAGGGCTACCGTCCGAGCGAGGCGTTCCCCGAGCCGCGCACGTTCCTCACGCTCAACGCGGTCGTCGCCGAGACCGACGACGAGGCCCGGGCCCGCGCGCTCCCGCAGGCGCGGATGATGTCGCGGCTGCGCACCGGTCAGCCGCTCACCGCGCTGGAGACCGTGGAGGAGGCCCTGGCGGCGCCCCTCGACGGTGCGGCCGGGCAGATGGTCGAGGACAGCCTGCGCCGCTGGGCCGTCGGGACGCCCGACGACGCCGCGGCCGAGGTCCGTCGGCTCGCCGAGCGCCATGGGGTCGACGAGGTGATGATCGTGCCGGTCGCGGCGTCGCGCGCCGACGAGGCGCTGGACTCCACCCCGGGCCGCACCCGCACGCTCGAGCTCCTCGCGGCCGCCCTCGCGGGCGCCCCGACGGCCTGACCCGCCGACCGCCCGTCGGGCCATCCACCCGCCTCGCTGCCGAACACGACCTGGCACGCGGTCGAACACGACATGAGGGTCATGATCCGCGGGATATCGACCCTCATGTCGTGGTCGGCGGGAGGCGGTAGCCTCGCGCGCATGACGACGACGTACGACGACGCGTCCTGGCACTCCGACGGCGAGGGGTACCCGCCGGAGGCCGGCCCCGCGGCGGGCGCGACGCACATCGGCATGTTCCTCGCGTGGGCGGTGCTCGGCGGGCGCGTCTCCGAGGGGCTCGCCGAGGAGGCCGCGGACGAGCTCGCCGCGCTGCGCGACCGGAGGACGACGCCCGGTGAGTTCGTGCTCGACGCGTGCGACGGCAGGCTCGTCGACGAGGACCTCGACGACGTCGCCGCGGCGTTCGCGAGCGCGTACTACGCCGGCGACGAGGAGGACGAGGACGGCGGCGGCCTCTACCTGGAGGACTACGTCGACGCGGTGAGCCCCGGCGACGGCGAGCCCGAGGACGTGTACCGCGTGCCGGACACGTGGGAGACGTACGACCTCATCGGTCCCCTGATCGACGCGCGCTTCTCGCAGTGGGACGACGAGGGGTGCCCGACGGTCCTGCGCCACCGCGCCTGAGACCCGAGATGACCGCGCCCACGCCCGTCACCCGGCTCGCCGCCGTGCTGCGCGCCGACAACCCGGGTCCGATGACGCTCGACGGCACACGCTCGTACGCGCTCCGGGCGCCCGGGTCGGCGACGTGCGTCGTCGTGGACCCGGGGCCCGACGACGCCGCGCACCTCGACGCGCTGGCGGCGGCCGGGCCGGTCGAGCTCGTGCTCGTCACGCACCGCCATGCCGACCACACGGCCGGGGCTCCCGGGCTGCGGGAGCGGACCGGGGCGCCGGTGCGCGCCGCGGACCCGGCGCACTGCCAGGGTGGCGCGCCCCTGCGCGACGGTGAGGTGGTCCAGGCCGCCGGGCTGCGCATCGTCGTGCACGCCACCCCGGGCCACACCGCCGACTCGGTCTGCCTCGTCCTGCCCGACGACGGCCCGGTCGCCATGGCCGGCGACCTCGCCACGGCCGGCGAGCTCGCCAGGGGCGGCGCACGCCCGGGCGACGAGACCCCCGCCGACCAGCCCCTCGGCGACGCGGCCCTCGGTGGCACCCGGTCGGGTGACGCCGCTGCGGGCGGCGCGGGATCGCCGTCGGGCACGACGGTCCTCACCGGGGACACCGTGCTCGGGACCGGCACGACGGTGATCGCGGCGCCCGACGGCTCGCTCGGTGCCTACCTCGCGAGCCTCGACGCGATCGAGACCGTCGCCTCCGCGGGGCCTGGCCGGACGACGGGGCTCCCCGGCCACGGGCCGGTGGTCGACGACCTCGCGGAGCGGGTGCGTGCGTACCGCGCGCACCGGCTCGAGCGCCTGGCCCAGGTGCGGGCGGCGCTCGCCGCGCTCGGGTTGGCCGCGGGCGCGGACGACGCCGTGGAGCGGGTGGTCGCGCGCGTCTACGCCGACGTCGACCCGTCCGTCCTCGGCGCGGCGCACCAGTCCGTCGCGGCGCAGCTCGCGTTCCTGGCGCGGGCCGACGAGCTCGCACGACGGTCCGCCCGAGGGAGGTCCCGCGCGCCCCGCGACCCCGGCTGAGCGGACGGCTGGTCGTGCGGCGAGTGTCGGTGGCGCCCGGCACGATGACGGGCATGACGACACCACGGCTCGGTATCGCGTTCGTGCCCACCCACGCTCCGGAGAGCCTGCGGCGGCTCGCCACCACTGCGGAGGAGGCCGGCCTCGACGACCTCTGGGTGTGGGAGGACTGCTTCAAGCAGTCGGGCCTGGTGTCGGCGGCCGCCGCGCTGGCCTGGACCGAGCACCTGCGCGTCGGCATCGGGCTCATGCCGGCCCCGCTGCGCAGCACGGCGATCACCGCGATGGAGGTCGCGACGCTCGCCCGGATGTTCCCGGGCCGGCTCGTCGCGGGCGTCGGTCACGGGGTCCAGGAGTGGATGGGGCAGGCGGGGGTCCGCGTCGCGTCCCCCCTGACGCTGCTGCGCGAGCACACCACAGCGCTACGGAGCCTGCTCGCGGGCGAGGAGGTCACGACGGCGGGGCGGTACGTCACGCTCGACGCCGTGCGGCTCGACTGGCCTCCCACGCAGCCCGTCCCGCTGTGGCTCGGGGGCGTGGGTCCCCGGTCGCTCGCGCTGGCGGGCGAGCTGGGCGACGGCCTGATCCTCGCGAACGCGCTCACCCCGGACGACGTGCGGGCGGCGGCCGCGGCGGCCCGCGCGGCCCGGGGCGGTGACCGGCTCGGAGCGGGGAGCGACCTCGATGTCCACGCGACGCTCATCGCGGCGACCGGCCCGGACGCGCAGGAGCGCGTGGACCGCGAGGTGCCGCTGTGGGGCAAGGAGGCCGGTCAGGGCATCGGCGCTGGCGGCGACGCCGCGACGATCGCCGCGGCCGTCCAGGCCCTGGCGGACGCGGGTGCGACGGCCGTCGCGGTCCAGCCGACCGCCGACGAGCCGGACGTCGAGGGGTTCGTCCGGTTCCTCGGGCGGGAGGTCGTGCCGCTGCTCAACGCCCGCTGACGCGCGACGCGTCGGTCGACCCGCCGGCGCGCTGACGCTCGCGGAGGCCGTGCATCAGGGCGACCACCGCGCACACCAGCGCGACCGCGCCGACGGCGAGCGCGAGCCGCACGGGGAAGGCGGCATAGAGGTCGGACACCTCACCGACCGGGAGCCCCCACTCGACGGCGGTCTCGCGCAGCTCGCCCGCGAGGACCCCGACCCGGCCCGGCACCCGCGACGCGACTGCGGCGACCCAGCCGAGGAGCTCGATGACGACGGAGGCCACGGAGTAGGCACCGGTCGCGAGGGGGATCACGGGGACACCCTAGCGGAGCCGGACACCGCGGGCATATCCGGCACGACCCCGAGAATCCCCTGGCGCGACCCTCAGACCAGCGGCTTCGCGAAGCAGAGCGCGACGTGGTTGTCCCCGACGTAGGGCGGGAACGTGTGGACGGCGCGGTAGCCGAGCGAGCGGTAGAGCGCGATCGCGCCCGGCTGGCGGATGCCCGTCTCGAGCAGGAGCCGGGCCGCCCCGCGCTCGCGCGCGACCGCCTCGAGCCCGTCGAGCAGCCTGCGGGCCGTCCCGGTCCTGCGCGCCCGTGCGCGCACGAAGACCTTCTTCACCTCGAGCGCGTCCGCGGGCGCCCCGGGCGCGGGGCGACGCAGCGACGCGCACCCGACGGCCTCACCGTCCCGGTACGCGACGAGGGTCGCCACGACGTCGGCGCCCAGGCGTGCGTCGACCACGTCGAACCCGCCGGCGGCGTCGAACGCCGCGAACAGCTCGGGGTAGAGGATCGCCGAGGACGTCTCGTGCATCTCGCGCCGCAGAGTCGCCGCGTCCGGGTCGTCCCACGGCACGGCGCGGACCTCCAGGACCCCACGAGCAGACGTGGTCACGGACTCGCGCGGGGTCGCGGTCGACCGCGCGTCGAGCGTCCCGGGCCCGCCGATCGCCGCCGACGTCTCGTCCACGGCGCCGGTGCCGACGCCCGTACCCCGCGCCGTCCTGAGGTCGAGCGCGAAGCAGCGCGAGAGCAGGTGCCCCGCGTAGTGGCCGTACGACTCGATCGGGACGTACCCGAGCGAGAGGTAGAGGTCGATCGACTCGGGCTGGAGCGTCCCGGTCTCCAGGACGACGCGCTCGAGACCGGCGTCGACAGCGTGCCGGTGCACGGCCCGCATCGCGGTGCGCGCGTGACCGTGGCCGCGGTGGTCGGGCTCGACCCAGAGGCGCTTCACCTCGCCGGTGCGCGCGGGGTGCGCGCCGCCGCGGCCGTCGGGAGTGCCCGACACGTCCCGCAGCGCGACGAACGCGACCGGCTCGCCGGCCGACCGGACCACGAGGTTCGCGACCGACGCCTCGGGCTCGAACGTGCCCGCGTCGGGCTCGCCGTAGCGCACGGCGAGCTCCGCCTGCTGACGGGCGCGCAGGAGCTCGGCCGCGGCGTCGTCCCCGGGGACGGCCTCGACGGTGACGTGCGCGCCCGGGCGTCCGACGCCGTCGGGCCGGACGCGCGGGGACGCGCCCGTCACGCCGACCTGGTCATGCGCGGACGAGCGCGCCCAGGACCGACGTGAAGAAGCCGAGCCCGTCGGTGCCCGCGCGGGGTCCCGCCTCGTTCGCCGGGCCGAAGCCCGCCTCGACGGCGTGCTCGGGGTGCGGCATCAGGCCGACGACGTTGCCCGCCGCGTTCGTGATGCCCGCGATCCCACGGCGCGACCCGTTCGGGTTCCAGCCGTCGTAGCGGAAGACGACGCGACCCTCCGCCTCGAGCTCGTCGAGCGTGCGGTCGTCCGCGACGAACTGGCCGTCCTGGTTCTTCAGCGGGACGGTGATGCGCTGGCCGACCGTGTAGTCGCGCGTCCAGGCCGTGTCCGCGTTCTCGACCACGAGCACCTGCTCGCGGCAGATGAAGTGCAGGTGGTCGTTCTTGACCATCGAGCCGGGCAGCAGGTGGGCCTCGGTGAGGACCTGGAAGCCGTTGCAGATGCCCAGGACGGGCATGCCGCCCGCCGCCGCGTCGACGATCGACTCCATGACGGGCGCGAAGCGGCTGATCGCGCCCGCGCGCAGGTAGTCGCCGTAGGAGAAGCCACCGGGCAGGACGACCGCGTCGACGCCGTGCAGGTCGGCGTCCGCGTGCCACAGCGACACGGCCTCGCCGCCCGCGAGGCGCACCGCGCGCGCCGCGTCGCGGTCGTCCAGCGTGCCGGGGAACGTGACGACGCCGATCCGCGCCGTCGCGAGCGTCGCGCCGGACATCAGGCGAGCCCCTCGGACGTGATCGTCGCGGCGGCGTCCGCCTCGATGTCCGCCACACGCACGACGTCCTCGATGACCGGGTTCGACAGGACCTTGACCGCGGCCTCCTGGGCGGCGGCGAGGACCTCCGGCGTGACCGGGCCGTCGACCTCGAGCTCGAACCGCTTGCCCTGGCGCACGGACGTGAACTGGGTGAAACCGAGGCGCGGCAGCGCCCCGACGACGGCCTTGCCCTGCGGGTCCAGGATCTCGGGCTTGGGCATGACCTCGACGACGACGCGTCCCACGGGGGCTCCTTGGCGAGAGAGTTCGGGAGAGCCGGGGCTCCGGGATCCCGCCCACGTCACGGTCGTCGAGGACGGCCGGTGGGACGGGGCGAGCGGGAGCCGACGGCGGGATTCCGCGGCCAGTCTACCGGGCGCGCACGACGCTTCCGGCGGGCGTCCGCACCCTGGCACGACGGCGCGGCTCAGGCTCCGGCCGCGCGCGGCGGGTCCGTCGGGGTGTCCACGGGGATGTTGCCGTCGAGCACGTGCTTTCGCCACGCGCGCGCGACGTGCGAACGGCGGAAGAGCAGCCCCCCGCCGAGGAACGTCCCGCACCACAGGAGGATCAGCCACAGTTCGGGCCTGCTGACGTCGTCCGAGAACAGGACCTGCGCCAGCACCGGCCAGCCGTAGAAGATCGCGAGAGCGGTCCCGAGCCCCGTCATGGTCACGCGCCAGGGGTAGAGCAGGCCGTGGATGTCGTCGGCCACCCATCACCAGTAGCGCGACGGGAGCCGGGCGTCGAACAGCCGGTACAGCAACCAGCGCCCGAGCGGCGGGTGCTCCCGCCGGCGCAGCGCCCAGCCCGCGCGCACCAGCCCCCACGCCTCGCGCGCGCCGATGCCGTGCGGCGCCCCGCCGTCGTCGGGCGCGGGCGCGAGGTCGAGCAGGACCGCGAGCGCCTCGTCGCCGTGGAGGCGGCGCCAGCGCGGCGGGTAGGCGCGGAGCCAGAACCGGGCGGACCGTTCGTACCGGTCGGCGCCGCCCGCGCTCACGCGCCGCTCCCCGCGAGACCGTCGGCGGCGCCCGCCGGGCCGTGGCGCTCCAGGGACCGCCGCGCACGCTCGGCGAGCTCGGCGAGGCGGAGAGTCTCCGCCCGGGCCGCTCGGCGCCCGTCGTCGGTAGCGCGGTAGTAGCGCCGGAGGCGGCCGTCGACGACCTCCTCGCCGGTCGGCTCGACGAGCCCGGCCCCGACGAGCCGGTCGAGGTTGCCGTAGAGCGTGCCGGCCCCGAGCCGGGTGCGGCCGTCGGACAGCTCGCGCACGGCCTGGATCACCGCGTACCCGTGCCGCGGCTCCGCGCTGAGGGAGAGCAGCACGAGGTACGCCTGCTCGGTCATGCGGAACGCGGGAGGACTCGGCGCCATGAACGATATGTATCGGATGACGACCTATAGAGCCAGCCCTCGACGCGTGTCGGAGGGTGCGGCTAGAGTCGAACACGTGTTCGAGACGCACGCTCGGGCACGGTGCGAGGGCGGGGTCCTGCCCCTTCCCCGCCCTCGCACGAACTGGTCCCACGACGCAGGGAGGTCCGCGTGGCAGCACCGCTCGCACCTGCTCCGACCGCCGAGCGCGGCAGGGCTCGTCCGACGCCGCAGACCGTCGCGCGCGTCCTCACGCGCGACGAGACCTGCGTGTTCCCCGGGTGCCGTGTCCCGGCGTTCCGCTGCGACCTCGACCACGTCGTGGCCCCGCGGCCGGGCGCGGACGACGACGCCGCGGCCGCCGCACAGGAGGCCGACAACCTCGTCGCGCTCTGCCGGCACCACCGCGTCGTCCGTGCCCGCGACGGCTGGCGGCCCGCCCTGCTCGCCGACGGCTCGGTCCGGTGGACCGCGCCGAGCGGGCACACCTACGTGCGCCCGGGCGCCGCCCGGACCGCCTGACGGCGAGACCGGTCGACCGACTGACAGCCTCAGCCGAGCGTCGAGCCCGTGAGGCGCTCGTACGCCTCGAGGTACCGGGCGCGGGTGCGCGTGACGACCTCGGCGGGGATCGACGGCGGCGGGGTGTCGGACGCGCGGTCCCACCCGGACGCGGGCGAGACGAGCCAGTCGCGGACGAACTGCTTGTCGTAGCTCGGCTGCGCGCGCCCCGGCTCCCACTGGTCCGCGGGCCAGAACCGCGACGAGTCGGGCGTGAGCACCTCGTCCCCGAGGACGGTCTGGCCCGTGGTCGGGTCCACGCCGAACTCGAGCTTGGTGTCCGCGAGGATCACGCCGCGCTCGCGCGCGACCTGCTCGGCACGCGCGTAGACGGCGAGGGTCAGGTCGCGGAGGCGCGTGGCGTCGTCGAGGCCGATCTGCGCGGCGACCGCGTCGAACGAGACGTTCTCGTCGTGCTCGCCGACGGCCGCCTTGGTCGCGGGCGTGAAGATCGGCTCGGGGAGCCGCGAGCCGTCGACCAGCCCGGCAGGTAGCGGCACGCCGCAGACCTCTCCCCCGGCGCGGTACTCGACGAGCCCGGAGCCGGTGAGGTAGCCGCGCGCCACGCACTCGACGGGGAACATGTCGAGGCGGCGGCAGATCATCGCGCGCCCGGCGACGACGTCGGGCACGAGTCCGTCGCCCGGCTCCGACGACACCTCGGTCGACACGACGTGGTTCGGCACGAGGTCGGCGAGCTGCTCGAACCACCACAGGCTGAGCTGGGTGAGCACGACGCCCTTGTCGGGGATGCCGGGCGACAGCACGTGGTCGTAGGCGCTGACCCGGTCGCTCGCGACGACGAGCACGACGTCGCCGAGCGGGTGCACGCCGCCGACGGCGGGCAGGTCCGGCGCGTAGAGGTCGCGCACCTTGCCGGAGTACACGTGCGTCCAGCCGGGCAGGTCGAGCGCCGCGGTGTCGAGCGCGTCCACCTCGCCGAGCGAGAGGGCCGAGGCAGGGTCCTGAGGGGTGTCGGTCACGGCCCCTAGTCTCGCACCGGCCGTAGCGGGCGCGGCACCGTGTCCGACGACCGGTCGGTCAGCCTGTCAGCCTGCCTCGCCGGACCGGCGGTCCGACCTGGCGGCTCGAACAGGCGTCCCGTCCCGGCGGCCCCTCGGACGGCGCCGAGACGCCTCGCCCGACGGCACGGGACCGCGACCACCGCCGAGCCCGGCGCGACGAACGCCGCCGAAGCCGCTACTGTGCCGTCAGGACGGTCGTGGGAGCGCTCCCTCACCGTCGGGGGCCTGCATCGGAGCGACCCCCTCGGGGGCGCCTGCACCGCTGTCCCGGCCCGGCCGACGACGGCGGGGTCGACATCCGCACCGAGGAGGCAACGATGCACCACGGCACGATGCACCATCGCCTGACAGCGCTAGCAAGCGGGATCGGGGTGGTCGTCGCGAGCGTCGGGCTCGCGACGGCCGCGAGCGCGAGCGCACCCGCCGGCACCCCGACGTCCGCCGGGAGCGCGGTCCCCGCGCTGCTCGCCGGGCCCGTCCCGAGTCCTGACGACCTGTCCCCCGGCCAGCTCCACGCGCTCGAGCGCGACCTGGGCCTCGACGCGGCCGGCGTCGCGGACCGCCTCGCGCTCGACGCCGCGACCGGCGCCGTCGAGCAGGCACTGAGCGGCGGCCTGGGCGCGGCGTACGCCGGCACGTGGGTCGACGCCGACGCCGCGACGCCCGTCGTCGCCGTCACCGACCCGGCCGCGGTCCCCGAGGTCGAGGCGGCGGGCGCCGAGGCCGTCGTCGTGGAGCGCGGCCTCGCCGAGCTCGACGCCGTCGCCACCGGGCTGGACCAGGTGTCGACGCCCGACGCCGTCCAGGCCTGGTACGTCGACGTGACGACGAACGAGGTCGTCGTCGAGTCGCTCGACCCGGCCGCTGCGGAGGCGTTCGTCGCGGCCTCGGGGGTCGACCCGGCCGCCGTCCGCACCGAGGTCGTCGACGCGCCGTACGAGCTCACGGCCGACGTGCGCGGCGGCGACCGGTACATCACCCGCGACCCGGGCGCGTCGTCGGGGTCGGCGTGCTCGATCGGCTTCGCCGTCCAGGGCGGCTTCGTCACGGCCGGGCACTGCGGCGCCGCGGGCAAGGAGGTGCTCACGGCGGGCTGGGCGCGCATGGGCACCGTCCAGGCGGCATCGTTCCCCGGCCACGACTACGCCTGGGTGCGCGTCGACGCCGGGTTCTCCCCCGTCCCGCGGGTCAACAACTACGCGGGCGGCACGGTCGACGTCGCCGGGTCCGCCGAGGCGCCGGTGGGCGCGTCCATCTGCCGCTCCGGCGCGACGACGGGCTGGCGCTGCGGCGTCATCGAGCAGAAGAACATCACCGTGAACTACGGCAACGGCGACATCCCCGGCCTCGTGCGCGGCAGCGCGTGCGCCGAGGGCGGCGACTCGGGCGGCTCCGTGATCTCGGGGAACCAGGCGCAGGGCGTGACCTCGGGCCGCATCAACGACTGCTCCAACGGCGGCAAGTTCATCTACCAGCCCGTCAACCCGATCCTCTCGGCGTACGGGCTGTCGCTCGTCACGACCGGCGGCGGGTCGGGCAGCGCGCTCGTCGGGCTCGCGGGCAAGTGCATCGACGTGCCGGGCTCCGACTTCAGCGACGGCAAGCGGCTGCAGCTCTGGACGTGCAACGGCACGAACGCCCAGCGGTGGACGTTCGAGTCCGACGGCACGGTCCGCGCGGGCGGCAAGTGCATGGACGTGGCCTGGGCCGCCACGGCCGACGGGACCGCCGTCCAGCTCGCGAACTGCAGCGGCCACCCCGCCCAGCAGTTCGTGCTGAGCGGCGCGGGCGACCTCGTGTCCGTCCTCGCGAACAAGTGCGTCGACGTGCCGAGCAGCAACAGCACCGACGGGACGAAGCTCCAGATCTGGACGTGCAACGGCACCGCGGCCCAGAAGTGGCACCGAGCCTGACAGGACCCCCAGGGCGCCGAACACGACATGGCGGTCGTTATCAGCGTGAAAGCGACCGTCATGTCGTGTTCGACGGCGGGAGAGGTCGTGCTCGACGGGCGCCCGGGCGCGTCGGGGTCGGGCGGGCTGCCCGACGGCGGGGCGTCAGCCCGCGAGCGTGACCTCGCCCGCGGCGGCCCGCGCCGCGATGTCGGTGCGGTGGTGCGAGCCCGGGAGCACGATGCGGTCGACCGCCGCATACGCCCGACGGCGCGCCTCGGCGAGGTCGGCACCGCGCGCCACGACCGACAGCACCCGGCCGCCCGAGGCGACCAGGCCGCCGTCGTCCCCCCGCGACGTGCCTGCATGCAGCACGTGCACGCCCTCGACGTCCTCCGCCGCGTCGATGCCCGTGATGACGTCGCCGCCGCGCACCGCGCCCGGGTAGCCGTGCGCCGCGACGACCACGGTGACCGACGCGTCGTCGTGCCAGCGCAGCGCGCCGACCTCGGCGAGGCGGCCCTGCGCCGCCGCGAGCATCACGGCGGACAGCGGCGTGGCGAGGCGCGTGAGCACCGACTGCGTCTCCGGGTCGCCGAACCGCGCGTTGAACTCGACGACGCGCGTCCCGCGGCTCGTCAGCGCGAGCCCCACGTACAGGACGCCGACGAACGGCGTGCCGCGCCGCGCCATCTCGTCGATCGTCGGCTGCGCGACGCGCGTGACGACCTCGTCGACCAGCCCCTCCGGCGCCCACGGCAGCGGGCTGTAGGCGCCCATGCCGCCCGTGTTGGGGCCGGCGTCGGCGTCGAACGCGCGCTTGAAGTCCTGGGCGGGGGCGAGCGGGACGACGGTCGCGCCGTCGCTCACGCAGAAGAGCGAGACCTCCGGGCCGTCCAGGTACTCCTCGACGACGACGCGCGGGTCCTCGGGCATGCCGTCCGCGGCCCGGCGCGGGGTCGCGAAGCACGCGGCGGCGTGCTCGAGCGCGGCCTGCCGGTCCTCCGTGACGACGACGCCCTTGCCCGCGGCGAGGCCGTCGTCCTTGATGACGTACGGGGCGCCGAACGCGTCGACCGCGGCCGCGACCTGGTCGACGTCGGTGCACACGTGCGCGAGGGCCGTCGGGACGGACGCCGCCGCCATGACGTCCTTGGCGAACGCCTTGGAGCCCTCGAGGCGTGCGGCCTCGGCGCTCGGCCCGAACACCGGGATCCCCGCCGCGCGCACCGCGTCCCCGACGCCCGCGACGAGCGGCGCCTCCGGGCCGACGACGACCAGGTCGACGCCCAGGTGCGTGGCGAGCGCGGCCACCGCGGCGCCGTCGTTCTGGTCGACGGCGTGCAGCGTCGCGAGGCCCCCGATGCCGGGGTTCCCGGGAGCGGCGTGCAGCTCGTGGGGCTCGGAGCCCGGGCGGTCGGCCTCGTGCGCGAGGGCGTGGACGATGGCGTGCTCGCGGGCACCGGTCCCGACGACGAGGATCTTCACGGGCGCCGAGTCTACCGAGACGGCCCGGACGCCCCGCGGGGCGTCCGGGCCGTGGTCGGCGCGCGTCGTCAGTTCAGGGACGGCGGCTCAGTGGATGAGGTCGTGCCGCGGGATGATCGCATCGCGGCTCGGGCCGACGCCGATCGCGGAGATGCGCGTGCCCGACATCTCCTCGAGCGCGAGCACGTAGCGCTGCGCGTTCGTCGGCAGGTCCTCGAACGTGCGGGCGCCGGAGATGTCCTCCTGCCAGCCGTCGAGCTCCTCGTAGATCGGCTTCGCGTGGTGGAACGCGGTCTGGTCGAGCGGCATCTCGTCGTAGCGGACGCCGTCCACGTCGTACGCGACGCACACCGGCACCTTCTCGAAGCCGGTGAGGATGTCGAGCTTGGTGAGCACCATGTCCGTGATGCCGTTGACGCGGGTCGCGTAGCGCGCGATGACCGAGTCGTACCAGCCGCAGCGGCGCGCGCGGCCGGTCGTCACGCCGTACTCGCCGCCCTGCTTGAGCAGGTACTCGCCGTTCGCGTCGAACAGCTCGGTGGGGAACGGGCCCTCGCCCACGCGCGTCGTGTACGCCTTGATGACGCCGATGACGGAGCTGATGCGCGTCGGCCCGACGCCCGAGCCGGTGAGCGCGCCGCCCGCCGTCGCGTTGGACGACGTGACGAACGGGTAGGTGCCGTGGTCGACGTCGAGCATCGTGGCCTGCCCGCCCTCGAAGAGGACGTTCTTGCCCGCGTCGAGCGCCTTGTTCAGCTCGAGCGCCGTGTCCGCGACCATCGGCTTGAGCCGCTCGGCGTACTGCAGCAGCTCGGCCACGGTCTCGTCGACCGTGATGGCACGGCGGTTGTAGACCTTCACCAGCAGGTGGTTCTTCTGGTCGAGCGAGCCCTCGATCTTCTCCGCGAGGATCTTCTCGTCGAAGAGGTCCCAGATGCGGATGCCGACGCGGTTGATCTTGTCCGCGTAGGCCGGGCCGATCCCGCGGCCGGTCGTGCCGATGCGGCGCTTGCCGAGGAACCGCTCGCTCACCTTGTCGATCGTGCGGTGGTAGCCCGCGATGACGTGCGCCGAGCCCGAGACGAGCAGGCGGGAGACGTCCACGCCGCGCGAGATCAGGTCGTCGAGCTCCTGGAACAGGACCTCGATGTCCACGACGACGCCGTTCGCGATGACCGGCGTGACGCCCGGGGACAGGATGCCCGACGGCAGCAGGTGGAGCGCGTACTTCTCGTCCCCGATGACGACCGTGTGGCCGGCGTTGTTGCCGCCGTTGAACTTGACCACGTAGTCGACCCGGGAGCCGAGCAGGTCGGTCGCCTTGCCCTTGCCCTCATCGCCCCACTGGGCACCGACGAGCACCACGCCTGGCATGGAATCCCCACTTTCGCACTGCCTGTTCCTCGGGCCGGTCATGGTCGTGGGCGCACCGGCGTCCGGAGCGGAGCGGGCAGGTCGTGCCCGACGGCGCTGGGCCCGCGGGCCCGAGGCGTCACCCGGGCGGCAGTCACCCGGGGACCGGCGCCGAGTTTACCGGCCATTGACCTTTCGGGCGTCCGTCGTCCACGGCGCGTCCGCCGAGCCCGTGATCGCTCCTCATCGTGCGGCCGGCGTGGGGAGCGACCCCGCGTTCGGCACGTTCCGGTGCCGGGCGCATCCCGGGCGGGCAGAATGGCTCCATGAGCGACACGCACGCGAACCTCCTCGACGGCCCTGCGCCGGTCCGTCTTCCCGACGACTACGCGCACGTCCGCGACGCCATCGCCGCCGACGGCGACCCGTACGAGATCGCGGCCCGCACCCCCGCCAGCTCGCTCGCGTGGGCGTACCTCGCGGAGGACTTCCTCCACGAGAACGGCTCCCGCGGCGCCGTGACGGCCTACGCGTTCGCGCGCACCGGCTACCACCGGGGCCTCGACTCGCTGCGCCGGGCGGGCTGGCGCGGGCAGGGCCCGATCCCGGCCGACCACGTCCCGAACCAGGGCTTCCTGCGCGCGCTGCTCGCGCTCGCGGAGTGCGCGGCGTACATCGGCGAGGTCGAGGAGGCCGAGCGCTGCGAGCAGTTCCTGCGCGACTCCGGCACGTCGGCCGACGAGGTCCGCGGGCTGCGCTGACGGCTCCGGGTCGCGCGACCGTCGTCCAGGGGCGGTGGACGCGCGACCCACCCGGGCGACGATTAGAGTCGACGACATGATCGAGATCGCCACGTCACCCGCGACGACGACCCTCGTCATCGCCGGGGACCTCGATCTCGCCGAGCGTGACCAGTTCCCGGAGATCGCGGCGCGCGTCGTCGGGCTGCGCCGTCAGCTCCTCGTGATCGACATGTGCCGCGTGACGTTCATGGACTCCACCGGCGCCGCGTTCCTCATCTCGCTCGCGGACTCGGGGCGCAAGCGCGGGGGCGCCACGGTGCTGCGCGGCTGCGACGACCGCGACCTGTTCGTGCTGGAGGTGTGCGGGGCGCTCGAGCTGTTCCGCATCGACTCCGACCACCGCTGCGAGCCCGCGACGCCGCCGTCCGGCTTCGCGAAGGTCGAGCCCCCGGCCTGACGGCCGGGCCCGCGGGGGCGACCGCCTATCGACCCGACGGCCGCAGCGTGGCCCAGACGAGCTTGCCGGACGCCGTCGGGCGCCAGCCCCAGTCCGCGAGCCGCTCGACGATCTGCATGCCGAACCCGCCCATACGGTTCGGGTGCCCGTCCGTCGGGACGGGCGGCGCCGGGTTGGAGTCCTCGACCTCGACGCGGATGCCGTCGCCCGTGTCGAAGAGGCGCAGCGCCAGGTGCCCCCAGCCGTGCAGCACGCCGTTCGCCACGAGCTCGGAGACCACCAGCTCCGCGTTCGCGCTGTCCCGCACGCCCCACGCCTGGCACGTGCGCACGACGGCGTGCCGCGCGCGCCCGATCGACGCGGGCTCGCTCGGCAGGAGCCAGCGGCGGCTGCGCGGGCTGAGCACGACGGCCGACGCGTCGTGCACCGGGTCGGGGATGCGCACGACGACGAGCGCGACGTCGTCCTCGGGGGCGTCCGCGAGGCGGGACAGGAGCTCCTCACCCACGCCCGCGGCGTCGACGGCCGTCACGGCCTCGGACGCGGCGACGAGCGCCTCGAGCCCCACCCGCAGGGCGCGGTCGCGGCGCTCGATGAGGCCGTCGGTGTAGAAGACGAGCGTGTCGCCCGGGGCGAGCGCCGCGACGCCCGTCGACCGGCTGCGGCCGCCGAACCCGACGAGCGCGCCCCCGGCGTCGTCGAGCTGCGTCACCGTGCCGTCCCGCAGCAGGAGCGGGGGCAGGTGCCCGGCTCGCGAGTACTCGATGCGCCACGCGTCGTCGGGCTGCTCGGCGTCGGGCTGGGTGAGCGCCGCGTAGACGAGGCTCGCGGAGCGCGGGATGCGCATGCCCTGCACGAGCTGGTCGACGCGCTCGAGCACCGGTCCCGGCGTCGTGAGCTCGTACGCGTACGAGCGCACGACCGAGCGGAGCTGGCCCATCGCCGCCGCCGCCTCGACGTCGTGGCCCACGACGTCGCCGATGACGAGCCCGACGACGTCCGGCGCGATCTGCAGGACGTCGTACCAGTCGCCGCCGACCTGTGCGTGCTCCGAGTTGGGCGCGTAGTAGGTCCAGACGTCGAGCCCGGTCACGTCGGCCTGCTCGGGCAGCATCGCGCGCTGCAGCGTCTCGGCGAGGCGGTGCTCGCGCGCGTAGAGCCGCACGTTGTCGATCGCGGTGCCGGCGCGGCGCGCGATGACCTGGAGGAGCGTGCGCACGCCCTCGCGCGCCTCCGCCTCGGTGCCGAGCCCGTGCTGCGCCGCGTCGGGCGCGTCGCCCGTGACGAGCAGGCCGAGGATGCGCCGGCGGCCCGGGACCGCGGTCACCGTCACGGAGCCCGGCCGGTGCGGCAGGCCCGAGTGCCGGTGGTGCAGGTCACGCTGGAGCCAGCCGGACGCCGACCACTGCGGGTACGTGGCGGACAGGTCGAGCGTCACGGGGCCCTCGATGCGCCCGTCCAGGACGTCCTGGACGCGGTCGGGCACGTCCACGAGGCGCACGCGCGGGACGGAGCCGGTGACGGCCGCGGAGTCGCCGAGCGCGTCGGTCGTGTGCAGGCCGGGCGCGACGGGGAACGCCCCTGGCGTGTAGCGGCCGTGCCGCTGCCCGCGCCCGCTCGGGGGCGCGGCCGTGTCGACGCCCTCGGCGTACCGGAGCCCGTCGTCGTTGAGGTAGAAGCCGGCCCAGTCGACGACGTACCCCGCGAGGAGCTGGGTGATGTCGCGCAGCGCGTACGGCTGGTCGAGGTCGGCGAGGAGGTCCGAGCTGCGGGAGACGACGTCGAGCACGGCACGCTCGCGCCGCTCCAGCGCGAGGGACGCGACCTGGGCCGCGTACCGCTCCAGGTGCTCGGAGACGTCGACCTGCACCCCGACCCAGTGGGTGACGGTACCGTCCGGGCCGGCGAGCGGGGCGAGCGAGAGCTGGGTCCACACGGGGGAACCGTCGCGGCGCAGCGCGCGGACGGTGTGCGTGATCTCGCGCTCCTCCGCGATCGCCGTGCGCAGCTCCTGCGCGTCCACCGGCTCCGAGAGGAGGGACTCGAGGACGTGCGGGCTGCGGCCCAGGACCTCGGCGGCGGCGAACCCGGTCTGGCGCTCGAACGCGGCGTTCACCCACACGATCGGCATCTCGTCCGAGCGGGGACCGGTGACGAACATCGCGACACCGGCGCCCTCCATCGCCCGCGTGCACAGCTCCTGGACGTGCGCGGGCACGTCGGTGCCGAGCCCCGGCGAGCTGCCCATCGTCACCTCCGACGGTCCGTGCGTCGATCGTCTGGAAACCGACGCCACGGTCGCGTTACTGTCCCGACTGGACATTCAACCGTAGATTGGTGCTTCCCGAGACCGGAACGGGTCGGGACCACGCAGAGAGGAGCGCCGGTGCGCGAAGGTACACCCTCGGCCGCCGACCGTCCGGTCGGCGTCGCCGGCGACCCCGCCGGGGCGGGCGACCCGGCGAGCGTGCACGTCATCGTGGGGACGACGCGGGCACGCATCGTCCTCTCGGGCGAGATCGACGCCGACCTCGGCGCCGACCTCCAGGAGGCGACCGCCGCGGCGGAGGACTCCGGGCTCCCCGTCGAGATCGACGCGCACCACGTCACCTTCATGGACTCGTCCGGTGTGGCGTTCCTCGCACGCCTCGCGTCGCGCGGCCCGCACCGGGTCCGCGTCCTGCGCGCCCCGCCGACGGTCCGGTTCCTCCTCGAGGTGACCCGCATCGGCGAGCTGCTCGACATCGTCGACGTGGACCCCGGCTTCGACCTCGACGAGACCCCGGGCGACGGCGCGGGCACCACGGACTGAGGCCGGCCCCACCCCCGCACCGTCACCCTGCTGCACGGTCACCCTGCTGCACGGTCACCCCGCCGCACGGTCGTCCTGTCCGACGGGTCACGACCCGTCGGCACCGGTCGCGACCACCGGCACGACCCACGACGAGGGCCCCCGGTCCGAACGGACCGGGGGCCTTCGCGCGTCCCGAGCCGGCGCGACGCCGGCTCGCGGGGCGTCAGCGGATCTTGTTGCCCGCCGAGCGCAGCTGCTGCGACGCCTCGATGATGCGGGCGGCCATGCCGGCCTCGGCCAGCTTGCCCCAGGCGCGCGGGTCGTAGGCCTTCTTGTTGCCGACCTCGCCGTCAACCTTCAGGACGCCGTCGTAGTTCGAGAACATGTGGCCGACGACCGGACGCGTGAACGCGTACTGCGTGTCGGTGTCGATGTTCATCTTGATGACGCCGAAGTCGACCGCGGCCGAGATCTCCTCGGCCGTGGAGCCCGAGCCGCCGTGGAAGACGAGGTCGAACGGGTTCGCCTTGCCGACCTTCGCGCCGACGGCGTCCTGGATCTCCTTGAGGATCTCCGGGCGGAGCTTGACCGCGCCCGGCTTGTACACGCCGTGCACGTTGCCGAACGTGAGGGCCGTCAGGTAGCGGCCCTTCTCGCCCGTGCCGAGCGCCGCGACCGTCGCGAGGCCGTCCTCGACCGTCGTGTAGAGCTTCTCGTTGATCTCGGCCTCGTGGCCGTCCTCCTCGCCGCCGACGACGCCGACCTCGATCTCGAGGATCGTGCGCGCCGCCTGCGAGAGCTCGAGGAGCTCCGCCGCGATCGTGAGGTTCTCGTCCAGCGGGACGTCCGAGCCGTCGTACATGTGCGACTGGAAGGTCGGCAGACCGCCGTTCTTCACCTGCTCGGCCTCGAGGGCCAGGAGCGGGCGGACCCACGAGTCGAGGTTCTTCTTGACGCAGTGGTCGGTGTGGATCGCGATCTGCACCGGGTAGTTCTTCGCGACCTCGCGCGCGTACGCCGCGAGCGCGAGCGAACCGGCGATGCGGTCCTTGACCGTCGAACCCGAGCCGTACTCGGCGCCGCCCACGGAGACCTGGATGATGCCGTCGGACTCGGCCTCGGCAAAGCCCTGGAGCGCGGCGGTGATGGTCTGCGACGAGGTGATGTTGACGGCCGGGTAGGCGAACGAGCCTGCCTTCGCCCGGTCGATCATCTCGGCGTAGACCTCGGGGGTTGCGATGGGCATGCGGAGCTCCTGTGGAGTCGTGCGGGGTGGACTGTCAGGTCAAAGTCTGGCATGGATGACAGCGCAGGGTCAGGGCCGTTCGACCTGTGGTCGCCCGGTGACCACGCCGCCGCTCGACACGGCCCGCGGGTCCGGGCTCACTGCACCGGCGGCAGCGTGCACAGCAGCGCCGTGACCGCCAGCAGCAGCCCGGCCACCACCAGGAGCACGACGGCAGCGACCGACGGCTGGCGGCTCCGCACGACCACCTCGGCGCGGGCTCCGTCACCGGTCGGGGCGAGTCGACGCAGCACCTCCAGGTCAGCGGCGAGCTGTGCGGTCGGCGTGGTGCTCATCGCCACGTCGCCACGCCGGGCGTCGCTCACGAACGCGAACTCGTGCCGTGCGCCGTCGACCGTCTCGACGACCAGCAGAGTCGTCGTGTGGACGACCCGCGCGATCGACGCCCACGGGATCTCGGTCCGGGTGGTGCGGACGTGCACGACGACCCCCGCACGATCGGCCCGTACGGTCCGCGCCTCGTCGACCAGAAGTCCCAGGAGCACGAGCCACGACAGCACCGCCGTCCCCCAGGCCGCCACCGACCCGGGATCGATGTCGACGAGCATCCACCGCACGCCCGCCGTCCCGAACAGCGCGACGACAGCCACGGCACCGATCACCATGGCGGCCTGGGCGATTCGGAGGACCGCGCGACGCCCGGCGTCCGGGTAGGCGTACGGGAGACCGGCCACCGCAGCCCGGATCGGCGTGGTCTCCCCGACCGCGGGCACGGGGTCAGGCCTCGCTCAGGATCCCGACCAGGACCAGCGCGCAGAACGCCGTGATCGCGCACAGGGCGAGAGCGGTGACCACCACGGTGGCGGGCCGCTGGTACCACCACGGCCCCGGCTCCATCGGTGCGTCGAGCTCAGCGACGACGCCGGGGGTGGGCCGGGGCACGTCCAGCTCACGGACCTTGCGGACCCGTGCGCGGTTGACCAGGGGCATGACCCACCACGCCAGGAGCCCGATACCCCACCACGACCAGGTCAGCGTCCGCGCGGTCGCCTCCCGGTGGATCGCCTCGCCGCACGACCGGCACATCCAGCCCTTCCACGTGGTCACGCGGTAGAAGATCGCGATGGACCCCAGGGACTGCTGCGCGGTCTTGACGGCGGGTGTGGATCCGCAGAAGCGGCACTCGCCGACGTCCGGCTCCCGCCCGGTCGTCGTCGGCTGGGCGGAGGTCTCGGCACTCATCAGGCTTGCTCCAGATCATGTTTTGTCGGGCTATGTTGCCCGATAGCGGGCGAACCGTAGCAGCGCTGGCTCGCGGCTGTCACCCCCGCTCGTGCGGGCTCACCGCGTGCTCGTCGCCCAGGCGTACATGGCCACGGCGGCAGCCGCCGCGGCGTTGATGGAGCGGGTCGAGCCGTGCTGGGTGATGTGCAGGACGGCGCGGCACGCGGCGACCGCCTCGGGCGTCAGCCCGGTCGACTCCTGCCCGAGCAGCAGCACGCACGACGCGGGCAGCGCGTACCCCTCGATCGGGACGGAGCCCGGGATGTTGTCGACGCCCAGGAGCGGCAGCCCCTCCCCCGCGGCCCAGGTCGCGAGGTCGGCGACGGTCGCGTGGTGGTGCACGTGGAGGTAGCGGTCGGTGACCATCGCGCCGCGACGGTTCCACCGGCGCCGCCCGACGACGTGCACGCCCGCCGCGTTGAACGCGTTCGCGGTCCGCACGACGGAGCCGATGTTGAGGTCGTGCGCCCAGTTCTCGATCGCGACGTGCAGGGAGCGCGCCGGGTCGCGGCGGGCGTCGAGGTCGGCGACGACCGCCTCGACGGTCCAGTAGCGGTAGGCGTCGACGACGTTGCGCCGGTCGCCGTGCGCGAGCAGCTCGGGGTCGTACCGCGGGTCGACGCGGGTCGCCCCGGGCGGGCCCGCAGGGTCCGGGACGCGCGGCCACGCGTCCGGCCCGCCGGGCCAGGGCCCGACCCCCACCTCGCGCTCCTCGGCGCGGTCCTCGGCGCGGTCCTCGGCGCGGTCGCCCTCGTGCCCGACGGCGGGACGCGCCCCGGGCGGCACCTCGCGCGAGGCGTCGGACGGCGTCACGCGCGGGACCCGAGCCAGTCGCGGTAGGTGAGCGTCCCGTAGCGGCGGTCGGGCACGAGGTTGCGGCCCGCGCGGAAGAACTCGCCCAGCGGCCCGGGCAGCGGCACCCCGACGACGGGGCGGCGCGAGCAGTGCGCGGCGCGCCACGCGCGGGCCATGCCGCGGGCGTCGAGGACCTCGGGGCCGCCGATCGTCACCGTCGTCGCGTCCGGTCCCGGTCCCGGCACGCCGCCCGCGGGCGGCGCGCCCTCGGCGGCGTCGACGAGCGCCCGCGCGACGTCGGCGAGCGCGATCGGCTGGAACCGGACCCCGCGCGGCACGGGCAGGAGGCCGAGGCGAGCCCACCGGCCGAGCCGCCCGTCGCGCCCGAGGAAGATCTCGAGGAACTCGTGGAACTGGGTCGCGCGCACGACCGTCGTCGGGACGCCACCGGACGACAGGACCCGCTCCTGCTCGGCCTTCGCGCGGTAGTACCCGTAGTCCCCCTGGTCGACGTTCACGATGGAGAGCACGACGACGCGGCCGACCCCGGCGCGGCGCGCCGCCTCCACGAGGCGACCCGCCCCGACCGTGAAGACCTTCACCGCCCCCGGCGACATCCCGTTGCTCGCGTCGACCACGGCGTCGGCCCCCGCGAACGCCGCGTCGAGCGCGGCCGCGACGACGACGTCGTCGGAGCCGAGGAGGTCGACGCGGTGGTGCGTCGTGCCCGGGAGGCGCGCGCCGTCGTCGGGCGCGTGCCGCGAGACCACGCGCACCTCGTGGCCGCGCGCGACGGCCTCCTGCACGACGGCGCGGCCTGCCGCGCCGGTCCCGCCCACCACCGCGATGCTCGCCATGACGGACATTCTGCCCGGAACCTGCGCGGGACCCCCGGCCGCGCGGGACCTTCACAGGCGGTGCACGCCCGACGTCCGGGCCGGGCGCACCGCCCCCACTACGCTGGTGACCCGTGAACACCCTCGCCGAGCTCGCCTCCGCCCTGCCCGGGGCCGCGCACGCCGCGGGCCTCGGCGCCGCCGGACCCGTCGCCGCCCTGGGCCCGGACTGGATGGACCCGATGACGCTCATCGAGCGGTTCGGCGACGCCGCGCTCGTCGGCATCGTGGTCGTGATCTTCATCGAGACGGGCCTGCTGTTCCCGATCCTGCCGGGCGACTCGCTGCTCTTCACCGCGGGCGCCCTCGTCGCGCAGGACACGCTGCAGATCAGCCTGCCCGTGCTGCTCGCCCTGCTCTTCGCGGCGGCGTTCCTCGGCGACCAGACGGCGTACCTCATCGGGCGGACCGTCGGGCCCAAGGTGTTCGACCGGCCGGACTCGCGGTTCTTCAAGCGCAAGTACATCGACCAGACCAACGCCTACTTCGAGAAGTACGGCGGCCGGACGATCGTCATCGCCCGCTTCGTGCCCATCGTGCGCACGTACGCGCCGGTCGCCGCGGGCGTCGGCAAGATGCACTACCGGCACTTCGTGGGGTTCAACGCGCTCGGCGCGCTGCTGTGGGCCGTGGGCCTCACGTGGCTCGGCTACCTGCTGGGGAACATCACGTTCGTCAAGGACAACATCGAGGCGCTCGTCCTGCTCATCGTGTTCCTCTCCGTGGTCCCGATGATCGTGGAGGTCTGGCGCGGGCGCCGCGCCGAGAAGCGTGCCGCGGCGCTCGAGGCACAGGTCGCGGCCGACGCGGCGGGCACCGACGGCGAGCCGGCCGTCACCGACGGCACGACCGCCGTCGGGCAGGGCGAGAAGGACGGGAAGGACGCCTGAGATGACACGAGAGATCACGAGCTGGCTGACGGACATGGACGGCGTGCTCGTCCACGAGGGGCACGCGATCCCCGGCGCGCCGGAGTTCGTGCGGGCGCTGCGCGACAAGGGCCGCCCGTTCCTCATCCTCACGAACAACTCGATCTTCACGGCCCGCGACCTGCGCGCGCGGCTCGCGACGTCGGGCATCGACGTCCCCGAGGAGTCGATCTGGACGTCGGCGCTCGCGACCGCCCAGTTCCTCAGCGACCAGATCCCGAACGGCAGCGCGTACGCCGTCGGCGAGGCGGGCCTGACGACGGCGCTCTACGAGGCGGGCTACACGCTCACCGAGTCCGACCCGGACTACGTGGTGCTCGGCGAGACGCGCACGTACTCGTTCGAGGCGATCACCAAGGCGATCCGCCTCATCCTCGGCGGCTCGCGCTTCATCTGCACCAACCCGGACACGACCGGCCCGTCCCAGGAGGGCCCGCTACCCGCGACGGGCGCGGTCGCGGCCATGATCACGGCCGCGACGGGCCGCAAGCCGTACTTCGTCGGCAAGCCCAACCCGATGATGTTCCGCTCGGCGCTCAACCGCATCGACGCGCACTCGGAGAAGACGGCGATGATCGGCGACCGGATGGACACGGACGTCGTCGCGGGCATCGAGGCCGGGCTGTACACGTACCTCGTCATGACGGGCTCCACGAAGATGTCCGACGTCGACCGGTTCCCGTTCCGCCCGAGCAAGGTCGTCGACTCCGTCGCGGACCTCGTCGACCTGGTCTGACGCTCACCGCTCCCCCGCACGCACGACGGCGCCGCGCGGTCAGGATCGCCCCGCCCGTGAGCAGCAGGGTCCCGGCGAGGAGCGCGAGGCTGCCCGCGTCCGTCCCGGTCGAGGCGAGGGCACCCGAGTACGCGTCGCACTCCACGTCGCCGCCGATCGGGAAGCTGAACGTCACGGGCGACAGCGCCGTGCCGGCCTCGTAGAACCCGGCGAAGGCCTTCGCCCCGGCCGCCGTGAGGGTCGCGGGAGCGCCGCTCCACGTGATCGTGGAGCCCGACGTCGACTTCTTGCCCGACAGGTCCAGGCTCGCGAACGCGACGCCGTTCGACGAGGACGTGTTGCCCTCCATGTCGCTGCTCCGGACGTCGACGACGAGCGTGCCCGACGAACCGTTCACGACGACGCGCGGGTTGCTGATCCGCAGGTCGAGGATGCCCTCGTGCCCGGAGAACGACACCGAGCCGCCGAAGCTCGCGCGCCCCTTGCCCAGGTCCGTGTTGAACGAGCCCTTGCCGCCGCTCCACGTGAACGCCGAGCCGGAGTCCTGCACGCCGCTCGTCGAGACCGAGCCCTTCGCGATCGGGCCGGTGACGTACGCGCGGAAGCGGTCGCTCACGCCCCACGAGAGGGTCGCGCCGTGGACGCCCTGCGCGAAGCACTGCTCCGTCGCGCTGCCCGAGCCCGTGCCGGTGGTCCCGGTGCCGACGATCGTGATGGGCGCGGACGCCGTGTGGTTCGCGCCGACCAGCAGCAGCGTGTGCTCGCCCGGGGCGACGTCCCTCGGGATCGTCACCGTGGAGGTCGCGGCGCCGCCGGCGTTCGCCGTGACGCCCGTCGCGAGGGTGCGCGGCGTCGAGCGGATCTCCGTGCGGATCCCGGACTCGTTCGCGCCGAAGCCGATGCCGTTGATCGTGACCGCCTCGCCCGGCGCGGCCTGCGACACCGAGAGCGTCGCCTTCGCCGGGTCGACCGTGCCGCCCGTCGAACCGTCACCCGGGGTGCCGATCGTCCCGCCGTCGCCACCGGTGCTCGACGTCGGGGCACCAACGGTGAACGTCACCGGGGCGAGTGCCTCACCAGCGCCGTAGAAGCCGGAGAAGGCCGCGGAGCCGGCTGCCGTGAGCGTCGCCCCGGCGTCCGCGTACGTCACCGCGCCGTCCTTCGCCGTCGTCGGGGTCGGGAGCGCGAGCGTCGCGAACTCGACGCCCTTCGCGGCGAACGTCGTCCCGTCGAGGTTCGAGGACGTCACGTCGAGCAGGAGCGTGCCTGCGCGGGTGCCGTCGATCCGCACGCGGGGGTCGGACACCGTGAGAGAGAGCAGCCCGTCGTGCCCCGAGAACTGGACCGTCCCGCGGTAGCCCGTGGACGTACCCGCCACCGGAGCCGCCCAGGGCGTGGACTGCCAGAACGTGAACGTCTTCCCGGAGACCGCCGCGCCCGCGCTCGCCGTGGCGCCGCCCTTCGCGATCGGGCCCTGGATGTAGTCCACGAACGAGCCGCGCACTCCCCAGCTCAGGCTCCCGACGGTGGTCGGCGTCGTGGGCTCCGGGTCGACCGGTCCGGGCTGCAGGACCGCGACCGGGGTGAACGTGTCGAGGCTGCGGTCGGTCGCGGAGAGGCCGTGCGCCGCCGACGTCGCGACGACGTACTCCTTCGCCGGGTCGAACGAGCCCGCGGGGACGGTCAGCGTCGTCGTGAACGCGCCGTCGACCACCTGCTGCGGCATGACCCAGCCGAGCTGGAGCCACCCGTCCGCGACGAGCGGGCCCGAGCCGTCCCAGATCGACGCGTCGCCGACCAGCACGTACGCGCCGAACCGCGCGCCGTCGCCGACGAACCCGGTGCCCGAGACCGTGAACGTGGTCTCCACCGCCGGGTCCACCGGCGCCGACGGCGACACCGTCACCGTCGGCACGGGCTCCGGAGCCGGGGCCGTGACGGTGAGCGTCGCGCTGCCCGTCACCCCGAGCTCCGACGTCACGACGACGGGGACGGGCCCCGCGGCGGCGTCGGCCGGGACGGTGAGCAGGATCGCGGCCCCGTCGCGCGAGTAGGTCGCGGCCTTGCCGCCGAACGTCACGCCCTTGACGTCGTCGCCCTCGACGAGGCCGCCCACGGTGAGCCGGACGGTGTCGCCGGCCTCGACCGTCGTCGTGGCTGGCGTCACCGTGAGCGACGCGGGGGTGTCGAACGCGACGGGAGCGAAGAGCTCCTGGTCCGCGTTGACGGCGCCGCCGGCGGGGTAGGTGTAGACGCCGTAGCGCCCGCCCTCCAGCGCCGCGGGGTTCTTCACGACGAGGCGTGCCTCGAACGTGCCGTCCTCGGCGATCTCGGTCCAGGCCGCGCGGATCGCCCCTTGGTACTGCGGCGGGACCTGGTCCAGGACGGACGCCGCGAGTGCCCACGACTGCGAACCGACCTTGCGCGTCGACCCCTTGGCGCCCTCCGACGGACGCCACTCCTCCGCGAAGGACCCGAACACGACGTACGTGCCCTGCGGGAGCGTCGCGGGGATCGGCATGCCGTAGCCCCCGACGTTCGCCGCCGGGTCGAAGCCCAAGCCCTTGACGACGATCGTGTCGCCGACCGCGACGGTGGAGTCACCGAGCGGCGTGGTGCCGTCCGCGGCGTAGACGTCGATCGCGGGCTCCCACGCGGGGACCTCGTCCTCGCCGAACGCGAGGGTGACCGGAGCCGTCTTCTTGGCCTCGGCGTTCGCGTCGTTCGGGCCGCTCGCGACGAAGTGCGCGCGCTGGCCCGTCGGCTCGAGGTAGGCGAGGAGGGCGTCCGTGTACTGCTGGGCCGACGACGTCACGAGGACCCGGCCGCTGCCGAGCGCCTCCGGGTCGACGGTGAACGTCGCGACGTCGAGCTGCGTCGCGGCGGACGAGTCGGCCGCGTCCGTGAGGTTGTCCCAGGACACCGCGGCCGACAGCACGCCGTGCCCCGACTCGTCGACGCGCGCGGTGAGGTCCTCGAGCTGGAGCCAGTAGAACGGCGTGTTGCCCGCGTACGTGTTCTTCCAGGTCAGACGGAGAGCGCCGGAGAGCGTCAGGTCGGTGTCGGAGTCGGACCGCTCGACCACGGTGACGGGGAACCCGAAGGTGCCGTCCGCGGTGACGCCGCCCGTGACCTGCTTGTCGTTGTAGTAGGAGAAGACGCGGTCGGAGACCTTCCACGAGACGGTGCCGCGCGTCGTCCCCGGCTCGGCGATCTGCGGGAAGGGCGCGCTGAGAGGCACCTGAGGCTCCGGCTGCTGCACCGAGACTGAGGTGAACGTGTCGAGGCTGCGGTCGGTCGCCGAGAGGCCGTGCGCGGCCGATGTCGCGACGACGTACTCCTTGGCCGGGTCGAGCTTCCCCGCCGGGACGGTGAGGGTCGTGGTGAACGCACCGGCGCGCACCTGCTGCGGCATCACCCAGCCCTGGGCGAGCCAACCGCTCGCGACGAGCGGGCCGCTGCCGTCCCAGATCGAGGCGTCTCCGAGGAGCACGTACGCACCGTTCGCCGCGCCCGCGCCGACGAAGCCGGTGCCGGAGATCGTGAACGTGTTCTCCACCGCCGGGTCCACCGGGGCGGACGGCGAGACGGTGACCTTCGGGTCCACCGCGGGCTCGGGCTCCGGCTCGGGCTCGGGCTCGGCGGCGGTCACGGAGTGCACGACACCGGCCGACGTCGAGGCGACGAAGGCCGCCGGGTCGGCCGGGTCGAAGGTCGCGCTGAGCTCGTGCGCACCGGCGGCGAGGCTCGCCGTCTCCAGGCGCGCGACGCCGTCGGCCACAGGCGCGGTGCCCAGCACGGCGCTGCCGTCACGGAACGCGACCGTGCCCGCTGCGGCGGGCGCGACGGTCGCGGCGAGCGTCACGGTCGTGCCCGCGACGGAGGTGCCCGCCGGCGTCACGGCGAGCGTGGTCGTCGTCGCCTGCGCCGGGGACGCCGGCTCGGGCGACTCGACGCGCGCGGTCAGCGTCGCGATCGGCTTGCCCGCGTACGACGAGAAGTAGGAGGAGACGTCGCCGAGCGACGCCGCGACGGTCCCGTTCGCCACGAACGTCACCTGGTCGCCGTCGCGCGTCGCCGACACGGCGACGTCCGCGACCTTGGCACCGTCGCCCGCACCGGCGTTCACCGTGCCCGCGAAGTCGGCGTAGAGGACGCCGGTCGTGGGGCCGGTGAGGTCGAGGCGCAGGTCGGAGACGGTCACGTCGAGCGCGCCGTGGTGGCCCTGGTAGCGGGTCGCGCCACCGAGCCGCACCGTGCCGGTGCCGGACGCGTCGTCGTACGTGCCGGACGCCGGGCCGTAGGAGGACTGGCCCCCCTGGAGGGCCGGCGTGACCGTGCCCTGCGCGATCGGGCCGGTGACGTAGGACGTCCAGGAGTCGACGAAGTTCCAGGTGGCCGAGCCGCCTGTCACGTCGGTCGGGGCCGCCTGCGCGGGGGCCCCCGCGCCCGCGACGGTCAGGCCGGCGGCGAGGGCCGCGGCGAGGAAGGAGGCGAGGCCGCGGCGGACGCGTCTCGACGAGGAAGTGCGCACAAGGTCTCCCGTGCTGGTCCGGGCGAGGTCCCGGCGGGGAGCGGGACCGACGACGCGGAGCGTGCTGAGGCTCCGTCGTGACGGACCATATAAGGCTCGCCTCACCAAAGCAAGGTAAGCCTGACCTATCTCGATGTGACGCGCGCCTCGTCGCACGTCGCACCGCACGCCTGACCCGCACGACGACGCCCCGCGGCACGGCCACGGGGCGTCGTCGGGCAGGCGGCGGCGCTGCGCCGGGGACCGTCCGGGCTCAGGCGAGGCCGAGGTCCTCCAGGCTGAACAGGAAGTGGTAGGGCACGCCGAGCGCCTCGATCTTCTCGCCCGCGCCCGTCGCGCGGTCGACGATCGTCGCCACCCCGACGACCTCGCCCCCGGCGGCGCGCACGGCCTCGATCGCGGTGATCGGCGACCCGCCCGTCGTCGTGGTGTCCTCGACCACGACGACCTTGCGGCCGGCGACGTCCGGACCCTCGATCTGCCGCTGCATGCCGTGGGCCTTCGCGGCCTTGCGCACGACGAACGCGTCGAGGTCCTGCCCGCGCGAGGCCGCGGCGTGCAGGAGCGCGGTCGCGATCGGGTCCGCCCCGAGCGTCAGCCCGCCCACCGCGTCGACCTCGGCCGTCCCGAGACCGCGCTCCTCGAGGAGGTCGAGGAGCTGGTGCCCGATGAGCGGCGCAGCCCGGTGGTGCAGCGTCACCCGCCGCAGGTCGACGTAGTAGTCCGCCTCCTTGCCCGAGGAGAGCGTCACCCGGCCGTGCACGACGGCGAGCTCGCGGATGAGGTCGAGCAGCTGCTCGCGGGGCGTCGCGGAGAGATCACTGGTCACGCCGCCAGCGTAGTCGGCTCCCGGTTCAGCGGTACTTGCCGATCGCCCGGACGGCCGAGCGCGGCATCGCCCGCAGCGCGGCCGACGCGACGCGGTAGCGGACCGACGGGGTCGAGATGACGACGCCGCGCCGGACGTCCGCGAGCGCCGCGGCGACCACGCGGTCGGCGTCGAGCCACGCGAGGTCCGGCAGGACGGACTTGTCGATGCCCGCGCGGTCGTGGAACTCCGTGTGCGTGAAGCCGGGGCACAGGACGGTCGCAGAGACACCCGTGCCGTGCAGCTCGACGGCGAGCCCCTCCGTGAACGAGCGCACCCACGCCTTCGCGGCAGCGTAGGTGCCGCCCGCGGTGAGCGCCGCGACCGACGCGACGTTGAGGATCGCGCCGCGACCCCGCTCCGTCATCTGGCCCGCGGCCGCGTGCGACAGGACCAGGACGGCCCGGACCATGACGTCGAGCGCGCGCAGCTCGACGTCCAGGTCGCCGTCCACGAAGTGCTGCTGGGTCGCGAAGCCCGCGTTGTTCACGAGCAGCCCGACCGGCCGCTCGTCCGGGCCCCCGGTCGAGGCGAGGCGCTCGGCCACGCGCGCGACGTCGTCGGGCACGGACAGGTCCGCCGGCAGGACCTGGACCCGCACGCCCGCGGCGGCCCGGATCTGGCCCGCGACCTCCTCGAGGCGCGCCTCGTCGCGCGCGACGAGCACGAGGTCGTGCCGCGCCGTGGCGAGTTGCCACGCGAACTCCAGGCCCAGGCCGGCGCTCGCGCCGGTGATGAGTGCTGTCGCCATGGCCACAGCCTACGGGCGGCGGCGCCCGGACCCGGCCGCCACACGGCCGCCGACGTCGGTACGGTGGGGCCCGTGCGCCTCGCGACCTGGAACATCAACTCCGTCCGCGCCCGGGTCGACCGGGCGATCGCGTTCCTCGAGCGGACGGGGACCGACGTCCTCGCGCTCCAGGAGACCAAGTGCGCCGACGCGCAGTTCCCCGTCGCGCCGTTCGAGGCGGCGGGGTACGAGGTCGCGCACGTGGGCGTGAACCAGTGGAACGGCGTCGCGGTCGTCTCGCGCGTCGGCCTGGACGACGTCGAGACCTCCTTCCCGGGCCAGCCCGCCTTCGGCGAGAAGGTCGAGGCGCGCGCCCTGGGCGCGACGTGCGGCGGCGTGCGTGTGTGGAGCCTGTACGTCCCGCACGGCCGCGAGGTCGGCGACCCGCACTACGCGTACAAGCTGCGCTGGCTCGACGAGCTCCGCGCACGGGCGGCGGGCTGGCTCGCGGACGACCCGGCGGCCCAGGTCGCCCTGGTCGGTGACTGGAACGTGGCCCCGCTGGACACCGACGTGTGGGACGTCGCGTACTTCGCGGGCAAGACGCACGTCACGCCGGCCGAGCGCGACGCGTTCGCGGCGTTCGGCGCCGCCGGGTACACCGAGGTCACGCGCGAGGCGCTCCCTGGCGAGCACACGTACACGTACTGGGACTACCAACGACTGCGGTTCCCGCGGAACGAGGGCATGCGGATCGACTTCGCCTACCTCTCCCCCGCCGCTCGCGCCCGGGTGACCGGCGTGGCGATCGACCGCGACGAGCGCAAGGGCAAGGGCGCCTCGGACCACGTGCCGGTGGTCGTCGACCTCGCCGACTGACACCTTCGCGCGGGCTCAGGCACGAGCACCCACGTGGAGCGCGACGGCGCGGACGGCCCCGATCTCGACCCTCGCCGTGCCGTCACGCCTGACCTTCACGACGTCGCCCGTGCACGAGCCGCCCACCAGGCCCGGCGCGCCCGTGCCCACGTCGCAGTAGCGCCCCGCGGGCAGGCCCGTGCGCACCTCGACGGTCACGGGCTCCGCCGCCCGGTTCACGGCCACGAACGCGCGGTCGCCGCGCGAGAAGGCGAGGACGTCGTCACCCGGCACCTGCACGTCGACGAGCGGGGCGTCGCCTGCGACCGCGCGCCAGTCGACGAGGCCCTCGACCGCGGGCCAGCGGTGCTGGCAGACCCACTCGCCGTCCTCCCACGACCGCTCCGGCCCCTCGTCGCCCACGCACGCGGCGTCGAGCACCGCGCCCTCGGCGTCCTGCACAGGGCCTGCGTCGCGGTCCGTGAACGCGTACCCGGAGTACACGACGGGCGTGCCGTAGTCCGTCGCGAGCATGAGCACGCTCGCGAGCTGGTCGCGCGCGCCGTCGCGGTAGGTGAGCGTCGACCCGTTGCGCTCCGTGTCGTGGTTCTCGACGAACACGACCGCGTCGTCGTCGGGGAGGCGTCCCTCGCCGAGGGACGTCGCGAACTCGAACGCCCCTCCGTCGAGGATCCCGACGAGGTCCTTGCCGTAGGCGAACTCGTACACCTGCCCGGCCGCGGTGTACTGCTCGGGCTTCACCGGCTGGTCGCCGTCGCGGATGACCTCTTGGAGCACGCGCGTGCCCTCGGGCAGACCCGCGACGATCGCGGCCACGTCCTCGGGCGGCACGTGCTTGGCGGCGTCGATGCGGAACCCGTCGACGCCCAGCGAGAGCAGGTCGTCGAGGTAGGCCCGCTGCGCCTCACGGACGCGCTCGCTCCCCGTGGCGAGGTCCGCGAGGTTGACGAGCTCACAACCCTGGACCTGCTCGGCGAGGAGGTACGTCGAGATGTCGCCGCCCGGGGTGTCGCAGTGGTGGAAGTCGCCGTCCGCGTCGGAGAACAGGCCCGGATACTCGTAGTGCTCGTACGGGCTACCGGCCCAGCCCGTGCCCGGCTCGTCCTGCCCGGACATGTGGTTGAGCACCGCGTCCGCGACGACCTCCACTCCGGCGGCGTGGCACGCGTCCACCATCGCCGCGAACTCGTCACGCGTCCCCAGGCGCGACTCGACCCGATGGCTCACCGGCTGGTACGAGGTCCACCACTGCGCGCCCAGCACGTGCTCCTGCGGTGGGGAGGTCACGACGAACGCGTAGCCCGCCGGACCGATCCGCTCGCCGCACTCGGTCGAGATCGCGTCCCAGGTCCACTGGAAGAGCTGCACGCCGACGTCGCGCGAGCGCTCCACGTCGGGTGCCGAGCACGCCGTGGCCCCCGCGCCGACCGCCAGCGCGGTGACGGCCAGCACGACGACGACGCCGACCACCGGACGGGTGCGGCGGTGACGGGGACGGGGGCGCGGCCGGGGACGGTCGTTCACGGTGCTCCTCGGTGGGGAGGTCGCAGGGAGTCGGTCAGGGGACGCGCAGGATGCGCACGGGATCACGGAAGGCCGCGAGCGCCGCGGAGGGGACGGCGCCCAGCAGCGCCACGAGCAGCGTGAGGCCCGCGACGCCGACGACGAACGGCACGTGCGGGACCGCGCCGACGACGCGTAGCACCACGACGAGGCCCGCCACCGTCCCGAGGGCCACGCCGCAGACCGCCCCGCACGCCGTCTGGACCAGCACCCCCGCGACCAGTGCCGACCGCGTCGCTCCGAGCGCACGGCGCCGCCCGAAGTCACGGCGACGGGCGGACACCGCGCCGAGCACGGTGACCGCGACGACGACGCACCCGACCGCCATGACGAGCGCCATCGTGCGGCGCGCGCTCGCACCGAGGTCGCCCGCCACGACGGCGCGCAGCTCGACCGCACCCGCCGCGGTCTCGACCGTCACCTCGTCCGGCGCCGCGGCAGGGGGTGCGGCCTCGAGCGCCGCGCCGAGCCGCGGGACGACCGACGCGTCGTCGGCCAGGACGTGCACGAACGACAGCACGAGCCCGGCCGGCTCCGTCGCGACGAGCACCGTCCCGTCCAGCGCCGCGAGCGGGCCCGACGCGTCGAAGGTGCCGACCACCGGGACCGCTCTCGCGTCGTCGACGCGCACCCCGGAAGCGGTCGCGTCCGCCGGGACGACCGTCCCGACGCCGTCGTCCGTCCCGAGCGCACGCGCGGCGTCGCGGCCGACGACCGCCTCGCCCGGCAGGGGTGCGCGACCCGCGACCAGCACGAGGTCGGGCGGCAGGTCCCCCACGACCGCGCGGGCCGGTACCCGGGCGTCCTCGCGCGGCAGGGACGCGTTCACGACGTCGTTCGCGGGGCCGAGGCCGAACGCCCACGCCACGTCGGACAGCTCCTCGGTCTCGGCGACCGCCTCGGCACGGATACCGGCGGTGCCGGTCGCGTCGACCAGGGTCACCAGGCGCGTGCCGGTCCCGTCGATCCGCGCGACGACCTGCTGCTCGGCGACGGCCGCCTGCCCTGTCGTGACGAGGACGACGAAGCACACGACGGCGACGAGCAGAGCAGTGACGGTCGTCGCGGCGCGCTGGGACCTGGCCGCCTCGACCGCGTCCCGGAGCAGGTCCAGGACCCGCGGAGAGCCGTTCACGAGATCTCCAGCCGTCGGGAGGACTCGGCCGCGAGACGGGGGTCGTGCGTCGCGACGACCACCGTCGCCCCGTCCGCGGCGTGCGCCTGCAGCGCCTCCCACACCACGCGCGCCGACACGGGGTCGAGGTTTCCGGTCGGCTCGTCGCCCAGGAGGACGCGGGGACGAGTCAGGAGCGCACGGCACAGCGCGACCCGCTGCGCCTGCCCCCCGGACACCTCGCCCGGGCGGTGGTCCGCACGGTGCTCGACGCCGAACCGTTCGAGAAGATCGTGCGCGCGGCGGACGCGGGCCCGCCGGTCGAGACCCCCGAACAGGCCGGCGTCGCACACGTTGTCCAGCACGGTGCGTGTCGGGTCGAGGACCGCGTCCTGGAAGACGAAGCCGACGTCGCGTGCACGGATCTGCGCACGTCGTGCGTCGGGCAGCGCCGAGACGGGCTCGCCGTCCCACAGCACGGTGCCGGACGTGCCTCGCAGCATCAGGGCGAGGAGGTACAGGAGCGTGGACTTGCCCGAGCCGGACGGCCCGGTCACGGCGGTCAGGGTCCCGGGCTCGAGGTCGAGCGAGAGGTCGGAGACGACGGGCGCCGAGCCACGCCGGTAGGAGAACGTGAGGCCCCGCGCGCCGAGCGTCACGGGACGTCCTCGGCGACCTGGACCACGGTGCCGACCTCCACACCCTCGAGCACCGCACGCCCCCCGCCCTGCGCGACGACCCGGACAGGGACCCGCACGCCGTCCCGCGCGCGGACGTAGGTCGCGCCCTCGGGACCCGTCCGCACCGCGGCGAGCGGCACGGTCGGGCCGGACGTCTCGGGGACGAGCACCTGACGACCCGTGTACACCGCGCTCCCGGGGTCGGTGGGCACGTTCCCGCACGTCTCGCCGCACACCGCCGCTCCGTCCGGGCGAGCGAGGTGCAGCACCGTGTACCCGTTCGTGTCGGTCGTGACGTCGGCGACGACCACGTCCACCTCCGCACCCTCGTACCCGACGGCCGCGGCCGCCCCCGGCGGCGGGACGTCGGCCCCGTCGGCCAGGGTCGCAGAGAAGCCCGGTGCCGCCGCGAGGACCTCGACCACGGGCGTCCCCGGGGAGAGGCGGTCCCCGACCTCGACGTCCGTCGCCGCCCGCACCCGGGCCGGCAGCTCCGGCACGAACACGACGTCACCCGCTCGCACCGTGCCGTCGGGGGTGATGCCCAGGTCCCGCTGCCAGGCGCGGACGGCCGTCGTGGTGGCCGCGCCGAAGGTCCCCAGCCCACGCCCCGGGTCGACGAGCCGGTCGGTCGCCGTGAGGAACCGTTGGAGCTGTGCGACGTCGTCGCCGACCGCGCCCGCGGTGAGGTCCCGGAACGACGGCACGGCCCCGGGCAGGACCGTCACCGGGCGCAGGTCGACCGTGAACAGGACGTCTCCGGCAGCCACGACCGCGCCGTCGGACACGGCGACCGAGGTGAGCGTCCCGTCCGCGGCGCTGACGCCCGCGCCCGCGGTGTCCCACCGCGCCACGACCGTGAGCGGCAGCGACCGGCCGACGGTCCCCTCCGTCACGGTCGTCGTCAGCGGCTCGTCGGCGGCCGTCGCGACCTGCGGGGGGACGAACGTCGCTCGGCCGAGGACGAACGCCGCGGCGGCTGCGACGAGCACCGCGACCGCCCAGCCGACACGCGCGACGGCCCGTGGACGCGCACCGCGCCACCCGGCGCCACCCCTCACGACGACGCCTGCGGGGCTCTGCTGACGATCATCTTGAAGGCGGCGCTGGTCGGGCACGCCTGGACCACGCGAGAGAGCTCGTCGGGACCTGTCGAGGTCGTCCCGTCCGGGCCGGGATCGAAGATCTCCCACGGCGACCACGCCTCGGCGTCCTGCGCGTAGGCGTCGGCCCACGCCTCGGCGCTCTGCGAGGGCGGCGGGACGTCGTACCCCTCGTGGACGAGGCACTCACGCTGGTCGAGGAGCCGCTCGTACTCGACCTGGAGGTCCGGGTCGCGCTGGTACTCCGGCTCGGGGACGACCGCACGGCACGCCTCGACAGCGGCGGCTGCGGCAGCCTCCGCCCCGGGGAGCGACTCGCCCTGCCCGTCCTGGGGGACGACGACGCCGTAGCCGCCGGCCTGGACGTCCGGGACCTGCCCCTGCTCACGCAGGCACGCCTCCGCCGCGACCCGGAACTCTTCGTCGGCCGCCCGCACCTCGGCCATCCAGCCCGGCTCCGTGTACGCGGTCGGCGCGCCGGAGATCGGCGCACCCGTGCCGCAAGCCCCGAGAAGGAGTGCCGGCAGGAGTGCGAGCGCGGCACCCGTCGCGGTGTCTCGGCACCTCCGCCGACGTTCCACGGTGTCGTTCGTCATACGTCCTCCCCGGTGCGGCGGGCGGGGCACGGCCCGCCCGCCGCGATCGCGGTCAGTGGCAGAAGCCGGAGGCGGAGATGAGCGTCGAGGCGCTCCCGCTCCACGTCCCCGTCGAGCCGGCCCCGTAGGCCCAGACCTGGGACCTCGTGCTGGTCGCGCCGTAGTAGGTCGTGACGGCACCGCCCGGCGCCTTGGCCTGGACGGTGCCCTTGCCCGTCGTCGTGGCGCCGACGTCCTTGCCTCCGTAGCAGATCTGGTATCCCGACGTCGATGCCGCCGACGCGGGTGCGGCGACCGCGACCCCGCCGAGAACGACGGCGAGACCCGCCGCGAGACCGATGAGCGAACGCTTCATTGCTGCTCCTTCGTGGCCGGCGGCACCGAGCGGTCCGCCGGTCGGCCACGGGAACCTTCCGTGCCGCAGGCGGCACGGAAGGCACCGGCGGCATCTGCGCCGCCTCCCCCTGACGCCGCAAACGTACAGAAAATTGCGGAAACTGTCTGCAACCATCCGCATCGTGGTACGCGCACGGCGCGTCCCCGGGGTCGTCCCCCGGAGCCGCGCCGTGCGCAGGCCCCCCGGCGGCGGAGCCGCTACCTCAGGTACGGGCCCGCCTCACCGACCTTGCCCGGCGCGGGGTTGCCCGGGAGGTCGAGCACGTAGGCGCGCAGGTTGCCCTTGCCCGGCGCAGGGACGGCCAGGGTCCCGTTCGTCACGACCTTCCGGTCGCCCGTCACGGCGTCGACGTACGTGCCGTTCGGGACGCGGGCGAAGGTCGCGGCGTCCGTCACCGTGACGAGCACGAAGCTGTCGACGGCGCCCTCGGTGAACCGGCGCTTGTACGCCATGCTCCCCTGCACCCCGACCGTCGAGTACTGGCCCTTCTGCAGCGCCGGCACGGCGCGACGGATCTGGTTGAGCCGCTGCACGTGCTGGACCAGCGGCTTCTGGAGCGTCTGCGCGACCGCACCCGACGCGGACTCCACGACCCCGAAGTCGCTCGCCACGACGTCGCCCGCGAGATGGTCGCCGTAGTACGCGCGCCCGGTGGTCGCGAGGGGGCACGTCGGCCCGCAGTCGATCGGCTTGCCCGCCTGGAACTCGATCTCCGAGCCGTAGTAGAGCGTCGGGATGCCCCGGAACGTCCACATGAGGCTCATGTTCTCCGCCCACGCGTCGGTTCCGCCGGCGTAGCGCACGGTCGACTTGTTGGGCCCGTAGTCGTGCGAGTCGACGTACACGACGTTGTACGTCGCGTCGTTGTACGAGTCGTCCGAGTCCTTTCCGTTGTGGTAGGCGTTTCCTGCGTCCCCGAAGTTCATGTGCATGCGCATGTCGATGACGTTCATGCCCGAGAACTTCGAGTGGTCGGGCGCGTGGTACGTGTTGCCGTCGGCGCCGCCGAGGAACGCGTTGTCCGACGTCGGTTGGTTGCCCGTGCCCAGGAGGTTCTCGTACTGGAACTGCTCGGCGGCGGCCACGACGTCGTCCAGGGAGTACTCCTTGCGCTCCTTCCACGTGTAGAACTGCGCGGAGTGGTTCACGGAGCCACGGTTCCACTTGTCGTTGACGAACGCCGCGACCTCGCCGAAGACGTAGAAGTCCTTGCCCTTCTCGCCGTGCGTCGCGACGGCGTGCTCCTGGATCGCGGGCAGGAAGTGCCGGTTCCACATGACGCGCGGGATGTGCACGGCGGTGTCGACGCGGAAGCCGTCGACGCCCATGTCGATGTACCGGTTGTAGGCGTCGATCAGGTACTGCTGCACCTCGGCGTTCTCGGTGTTGAAGTCGGCCAGGTCGTCGTGCAGCCAGCAGTCCTGCGCGTCCTTGCCCTCCCAGTTGCCGATCCAGCACTGGTGGTACGTGCTCTTCGGGAACATGCCCGACGTGGGCGAGGGCCACTGGCAGTTGTAGATCTGGAACCCCTCTGGGCTCTTGTACTGCGTGGGCGTGCCGAACCCGGAGCACGTGCTCCCCGCCGGGGCCGTCGTCGACCACAGGTCGCCGTTGTACGTGCGGCCCTTCGCGAGCGCGTTCTGCGCGGCGGTGAGGGTGGGGTCGTTCCCGTCGTTCTCCTCCATCGGGTCGTACTCGCGACCCTCCTCCTTCGCCGAGTACATCCAGTCCCACTGGCCGTCGCGCGCGCCCCACACCGTCGGCACGAACAGGCCCTTGGCGCCCCAGCGCGACGAGTGGTTGTACACGACGTCCTGGTAGATCTTGATGCCCTTCGCGTGCGCGGCGTCGATGAGGTCCTGGTAGGAGGCGCCCGGCGTCTCGAGGCGCGGGTCCACGCGGAAGAAGTCCCAGCCGTGGTAGCCGTGGAAGTCGTAGTCGGACCGGTTGAGCACGACGGGCGTGATCCAGATCGCCGAGAAGCCGAGGCCCTTGACGTAGTCCAGCTTGTCGATCAGCCCCTGGAAGTCGCCGCGGAACATGGGGTCGTCGTTCGCCGCGTTGCCCGACTTCACGTGCTGGGACCCGCCGCGGTTGTTCTCGCTCACGCCGTCGTTGAAGCGCGCGGTCATGACGAAGTAGATCGAGTCCTCGCGCGGGTCACCGCCGAGCGGCTCGCCCGTCGTCCCCGGGTCGACCACGGGCTTCGTGCCCGTCGTGACGGTGACGGGTGCGCTCGCCGCGGAGCGGTTCCCCGCGGCGTCGACGGCCGTCACGGAGTACGTGTACGCGGTCCGCTCGAGCAGTCCCACGTCCGTCGCGGACGGGGTCGTGACGTCCCGCGTCACCGGGCCCGCTCCTCCGGTGCGGGTGAGGGTGTAGCCGGTGACGGCCGTGTCGTCCGTCGCGGCGTCCCACGTGACCGTCACGCGCACGCCGTCGGCCGTCGCGACGAGCCCGGACGGGACGCTGGGCGCCTGCGTGTCCGGCTCCTCGGGGACGTCGGGGCCGCACGGGCTCTGCGCGACGGGCGCGACGACGCCGCCCGAGACCGTCTGCGGTCCCGCGGTGTAGCGGTAGTTGCCTCCGCCGTTGTTGTCCCACCGCCCGGCGCCGTCGTTGAAGACGACCTGGCCGCCGCTCGCCTCGCCGAGGTCGATGGTGTGCGCGAACCACCCCGCGCACGCGGCGGTCATCGGCGTGCCCGGGACGCTCGTCCACGCGCCCGAGCCCACCTGGTAGTGGATCTTCGGCGCGGCCCACGACGTCGCGTAGTAGATCGTCGCGGTCGTGTCCGCAGGGTCCGTCGGGTCTGTCGGGTCGGTGGGGTCGGTGCCGCACGGCGACGCCCCCGCGGTGAGCACGCCGTCCTGCACGACGACGGTCCCCGCGCCCGCCCGGTAGTTGGCGCCGCGGTTGTTGTCCCAGGTCCCGGCACCGTCGTTGAAGGTGAGCTGCACCCCCGACGCCGCGCCGAGGTCGATCTCGGCCGTCAGCCACCCCGGGCACGCGTCGGCCATCGGCACGCCGGGGACCGACGTCCACGCAGCGCCGTCGACGCCGTAGTGGACGTTCGTCGCCGCCCAGCCGGGGCGGTCCGGGTAGTAGACGGTCGTCGTGGTCGGTGCCGCGCTCGGTGCTGCGCTCGTCGCCGTGCTCGGTGCCGCGACGGCGCTCAGTCCGGCCGCCCCCGGCAGCGCGACGGCCAGGGCGAGCGCCCCCGCCAGGCGTGCCCGCGACCTTGCGAGCTTCGTTGTTCGCATCGGTGTTCCTCCGTGTCGTGTCCCGGCGTCGGTGCCGGGACGTCGGCCGCCGGTCCGCGTGCCGCCGTCGTGGAGGACGCACCCTGGCTGTACCGTTGCTGCAAGATCTAGCAAAAATTGCGCCTGCTTACAAGAGCCTGTTCATACGGCGGACGGCGCGGCGGCGCGTCGCTACGGTGTGTCCATGACCACGCCACCCGTCCCGCCGTACGGGTCTCCCGACGATCCCGTCGACCCGTACGCCGCCCCGCGCCCGCACCAGCCGCCGCTCACCCCGTACAACCCGCCGACCGACGCCCCGGCGCCCGAGCAGGGTGGCTTCGTCGCACCGTCCGGGGCGGGTGGCGCGTACCCGGGCACGCCCGGGACGGGAGCCCCCTACGGTGCGCCCGCCGCCCCGGGCGGGCAGGGGTCGCCCTACGGCCCCGGCGCCGCACCCGCCTACGGCTCGCCCCCGGACGCCGGGTACCCGCCGTCGGCCCCGTCCGGCTACGCCGGGAGCCCCGGCTACGCCGCCTACCCGCCCCCGTACGGGTCCACGTACACGCCGCCGCCGCGGACGAACGGCCTGGCGCTGGCGTCGATGATCGTCTCGATCGCGAGCCTCGTGGTCTGCGCGGGCTTTCCCGGGATCGTCGGCCTCGTGCTCGGGATCGTCGCCCTCAACCAGGTGATGCGGGACGGGACGCGCGGGCGCGGGTTCGCCGTCACGGGCATCGTGGTGGGCGCCGTCTGCACCGCGTTCGCGATGCTCATCGTGCTCGCGGCGACCCTGAGCGACTCGTAGCCGTGGCCGACGACGACCTCTTCGCCCCGCCCGGCGGGCCGACCGTCCCGCCCCGGCCCGGCGCGCCCGTGCCGCCGCCGCCCGCGGGTGCGCCGACCCCGCCGGGCGCCGCGGCGCCGCGCCCGGCCGCCTCGGCGGACCCGGCCGGACCGCCCGGGCCGCCCGGACCGGGGTTCGCGCCGGAGACGTACTACGCGCCGGGGTGGCAGCCGGCCGCTCCGCGCGTCGAGCCGCTCGCCGTCGCGAGCGTGCCGGCGGGCGTCGTGCTCGGTCCCGTCGGGATCGGGCTGGGAGCCGCGGGCCTCTCCCGCGTGCGGTCCCGCGGCACGCGCGGGCGCGGGCTCGCGGTCGCCGGCACGGTCGTGGGCGCCGCCGTCACGGTCGCGTGGACCGTGGGCGCGCTCGCCTGGTGGCAGGGCGAGCAGGCGCGCGCGCCGCTCGCGGGCGACGTCACCGCCCCGCAGACCGTCAACGCGGTCCAGCTCGTGCTCGGGACCTGCCTCGACGCGCTGCCGCCCGACGGCGAGGTGGCCCAGGTGCGGGCCGTGCCCTGCGCGGACGAGCACCGGGCCCAGGTCGTCGCGCGGACCGACCTGGGCGCGGACGAGCTGTGGCCCGGTCAGCAGGCGGTGGACCGGCGCGTGGCACGGGTGTGCACGCCCGACGTGCTGGGGTCGGACGCGCCCGAGGGCGTCGAGCTCGTCGTGTGGTCGCCGACCGAGGCGTCGTGGCGCGACGGCGACCGGACGGGCCTGTGCCTGGCCGCGGCCGCCGACCCCCTCCCGGGCGACCTGCTCGGCTGAGCGGGCCGGAGGTCCTCGCGCTCAGGGCGCGCAGACCTCGTCGGCGAGGATGAGCCGGAGGTAGGCGCGCAGGTCGGCGGCCATGTCCACGCGCTCGGGCCGGGGGCGGTCGAGCGACAGCAGCCACTGGACCTGGAGCCCGTCCATGAGCGCGACGATGTGCCGCGCCGCGGCCGACGGGTCGACCCCGTCGCGCAGGCCGCCGGCGCGCGCCCGGCGCGCGAGCTGCTCGCCCGACCGCGCGACCGCCCACTCGTACCGCCGGACGAAGTACTCGTGCGCCGGGTGGTCCGGGGACGTCGCCTCGGCCGCGAGCGCCGTGAACAGCTCGACGATGTGCCGGCGGAGGGCGTTGCGCTCGACGAGGCGCACGAGCGCCTCGAAGTAGTCCGTCCCGCGCGCGAGGTCCTCGTCCAGGTCCGCCACGTCGACGGTGTCGCGGTAGTCGAGCACCGCTTCGAGGAGCGCGACCTTCGTCGGGAAGTGGTGGAGCAGGCCGGGGTGGGACATGCCCACGCGCGACGCCAGCTCGCGCAGGGACGCGGCGTGGAAGCCGACCTCGCCGAACAGCACGACGGCGGCCTGGAGGATCTCCTCCCGCTTGGCACGGCCCTTCGCGTACCCGCGACCCGGATCGGGGGTCGCGGCGCGGCCGGGTGCCCCGCGGTCCTGACCCGCGCCGATCGCCGCGCTCGTCATGGTCCTGCTCCGTCCGTCGTCCGACGAGGGAAAACCCTACCGACCGTGGCGCGGCCCGGGGCCCGCGGGCCGCGAGTTCACCCGCGGCCGTCCGCCGCTCAGGACGCGGGCGCGAGGGCCGGGTCCGCGTGCCCGTCGGTGCTCGGGGTCGCGCCGGGCACGGTCGCCGACGGCGTGTCGGTGGGAGACGGCGGCGCGGGCTCCGTCGGGGCCGCGCCGCCCGGGTCGGTGGGCTCCTCGTCCTCGTCGGACGGTGCGGCGGCGAGCGCCTCGGCGGTCGCCGCCGTCACCGTGCCGTCCCCGGGCAGCCCGTGGGCCTGCTGGAACGCCCGCAGCGCCGTACCGGTCGCGTCGTCCATGGTGCCGGTGACCTCGATGTCCGCGCCGTGCACGCGGAGCCGTTCCTGGACCCAGGAGACGGACGCGGGGTCGGCCGTCGGCTCGGGCGTGGTCGGTGCGGGCTCCGGCGCGTTCGTGCCCGGGGTCGGCGAGGGGCTGGTCGTCGGCTCCGCCCCGGGACCGGCCGACGCGGGCGGCGTGCCCGTCCCGCCGGACGACGGTCGCGGCGCGGGCGCCGCTCCGGCGTCGGTGCCCTCCGCCGGGTCGTGCGCGTGGTCGGGCGGCGGGATGCGCGTCACCTCCGGACGCGACGCGTCGGGGCGGGGCGTGACGGCCGGGACGCCGTCCTCGACCGCGGTCCCCGCGTCGGCGGACGCGCCGACGACGACGGCCTCGCCGCCCCCGGTCGCGGCGCCCACCATCCCGGCGACCGCGACGACGAGCGTCACCGCACCCGCACCTGCCGCGACCGTGACCCACGGCGTCGCCGTGCGGTGCGCGGCGGGCGGCGGGGCGACGCTGCGCCCCTCCGGGGTGCCGGACGAGTCGTGACGTCGGCGCACGTCGCCTCCTTCCAGGACGGTCGGGGACCGGCGGACGACGCGTGGCGCAGCCCGCCTGAGCGGTCGGGTGAACGTCCACCCTGCCCCATGCCCCGGCCGGATGTCACGCCCGGCGCCCTCACCTGCGGCGACGCCGGGCGTGCCGGCGCGGGTCCCGGCGTTCCGGCGGCGCTTGCGACGGAGGTCGCAACGCAGGTTCCTCCCTGCGCCGCAAGACCCGGGGACCCCCCGCGCGACAGCCTGGTGGGACACCGCACGGGAGCCGTGCGGGACGTGACGAGAAGGGACCGGCATGACCACCATCCACGTCTCCGGGCTGCGCAAGTCCTACGGGGCGTTCGACGCCGTGCACGACGTGACGTTCACGGCCGCGCCCGGCCGCGTCGTCGGGCTGCTCGGGCCGAACGGTGCCGGGAAGTCGACGACCCTGCACGTCCTCCTGGGGCTCGCCGCGGCCACCGCGGGGAGCGCGACGTTCGACGGTCGGGCGTTCGCCGACCTGCCGCACCCTGCCCGCACCGTCGGCGCGCTGCTCGACGCCGGCGGACTCCACCCCGGGCGCACGGGCGGCGACCACCTGCGCGTGCTCGCCGCCGCCGGGCGGGTCCCGGCCCGGCGCGTCGACGAGGTGCTCGCGCTCGTCGGCATGACGCCCGCGGCCGACCGCCGCGTCCGCACCTACTCGCTCGGGATGCGGCAGCGCATCGGCATCGCCGCCGCGCTGCTCGGCGACCCGGAGGTGCTCGTGCTCGACGAGCCCGCCAACGGGCTCGACCCCGCGGGGATGCGCTGGCTGCGCGACCTGGTGCGCGGCTTCGCCGACGACGGCGGGACCGTGCTCCTCGCGAGCCACGTCCTGTCCGAGGTGCGGCAGGTCGCGGACGACCTGGTCGTCGTCGGGCAGGGTCGCGTCGTCGCCGACGGCCCCCTCGACGACCTGCTGCGCGGGGAGTCCCTCGAGGACTTCTACCTCGACCTGACCGCCACGACCGAAGGGGTGCGCTGATGTACCGCGCCGAGATGCTCAAGCTCCGCACGACCCGCGCGACGTGGGTCGTCGCGGCCGTCGCCGTCGCCGGGATGCTCGTCGTCCAGGCCTTCACCCTCCTGCTGCCCACGATCCTGCGGGGCACCGAGGCGCTCGGCGGGGGCGCGACCGTCGGGTTCCAGGCGTCGCCCGAGATGCTCGAGGACCTGGCCCCCGACCTCGGCGCGCTCACCGACGCCGCCCAGCCCGCGTTCCAGCGCGGCATGCTCGACCTGCTCGGCAACGGGCTGAACGGCTCGGGGTCGGTCGGCGTCGCGACCATGTGCATGCTGCTGCTGGGCGTGCTCGCCGTGACGACGGACTTCCGCACGGGCGGCATCGTGCCGACGGCGCTCGTCCAGCCGTCGCGGCTGCGCATCCTCGCGGCCAAGGCCGGCGCGACCGCGACCGTCGCCCTCGGCGTCGGCGTGGTGCTCGCCGTGGTCGGCGCCCTGGGTCTCACCGTCGCGATCATGACGACCCCGGGGGCGACCCTCGCGCTCGGGCCCGGCGAGGTCCTCGGCGTGTGGGCCCGCGGCCTCGCGGTCCTCGTGCTCCTCAGCTGGTTCGGGCTCGGGATCGGGACGCTCGTGCGCGGCCAGGTGGCCGCCGTCGTGACCGTCGCGGCGCTCGCGCTCGCCGAGCCGATCGTCCGCGGTGCGGTGACCCTGCTGTCGGGCGGCGAGTCCGCCGCGGCGGAGTGGCTCCCGCTCGGCCTGGGCGCGCTCGCGTCGACGGGGCAGTCCGGGGCGGAGCTCCTGGGCGGCGCCGCGCCGCTGGGCACGCTCGCCGCGCTCGCCGGCCTCGTCGCCTGGGTCGCGGCACTCCTCGGGAGCGGCGCCCTCACGCTGCAGCGCCGCGACCTGGTCTGACGACCGCCGAGGTAGAGGGCTGGTATCGCGAGGTAGAGGCGTGGTCACTCCTCCCGGTGGACCACGCCTCTCCCTCGGCGGGCCACGGCTCTGCCTCGTGGCCGGGTCGGCGCACCCCCGTAGGGTGGGCAGGCCCACCGACCCGTCCGTCCCCGTCGTCCCGTTGGAGGAGACCGTGACCGAGGCCCTGCGCCGCGCGCTCGACCGGGTCGGCGTGCGCACCGACACCGGCCGCGACGCCGTGCTCGCCGGGGTCGTCGCCGCCGCGACCGTCGTGCTGTTCCTGGGGATCGAGCGCGTGCTCGCGACCGACGTCGGTGCGACCTTCGGCGCGGGGCCCGGCGCCGTCATCATCACCCCCGGCGTGCGCGCGACGGTGCTCGCGCTCGTCGTGGTCCAGGCCGCGACCCTGGCGGTCCGCCGTCGGGCACCGCTGGCCTGCCTCGCGCTCGCGGTGGTGGCCCAGGTCGCGATCACCGTGCTCCTGCCGCCGTACGTCGGGTTCCAGGCGCCGGCCACACTCGTCGCCGCGTACTCCGCCGGTGCGTACGCGCCGCGACGGGCGCGCCTCGTCGCCCCGGCGCTCGCGGCGTTCGCGCAGGTCGTGCTCGTCTTCGCCCTCGGGGGCTTCGCCGTCCCCGCCGGGGCGGGGCCCGCGCAGCACGCGCTCCAGGTGGGCGGCGCGCTGCTCTCCGCGCTGCTCACGTTCGTGGGGGCGGCGCTCGTCGGCTCGTACGTCGCGACGCGGCGCGAGCTCGTCGCCGAGCTGCGCGACCGGGTGCTGCGGGCCGAGCGCGAGCGCGAGGCGCTCGCCGCCCAGGCGGTCCTCGAGGAGCGGGCGCGCATGGCGCGCGAGCTGCACGACGTCGCGGCGCACCACCTGTCCGGCATCGTCGTCCAGGCGTCCGCCGCCGAGCGCCTCGTCGACGCCGACCCGGAGCGCGCCAAGGAGTCGGTGCGGTGGATCCGCGCGCAGGGCCGCGAGACGCTCGACGACCTCCGCCTCGTGGTCGGCATCCTGCGCGGGCGCGACGACGAGGACGGCACGGAGCGCGAGGCGCCGCAGCCGACGCTCGCCGAGGTCCCCGCCCTCCTCGACACGGCACGCTCCGCCGGCACCGTCGTCTCGGTCGAGACGGACGGCAGCCCGTGGGAGCCGACGCCGAGCACGCAGATCGCGGTCTACCGCGTGCTCCAGGAGGCGCTCGCCAACGCGCGCCGGCACGCGCCGGGCCGGCCCGTGGCCGTGCGATTCGCGTGGTCCGCCGCGGACCTCGTGCTCACCGTGCGCAACCCGGCGGCCGGCACCGCGCCGCCCGCGGACCCGCGGCCCGGTCACGGGCTGGTCGGCATGCGCGAGCGGGCGACCGTGCTCGGCGGCACGCTCGACGCGCGGCGGGCGCCCGACAGCGCGTGGCTCGTCCGCCTGACCGTGCCTCGCTCACCCGCGCGCGACCCACGCCGCGCCGATCAGCTCACCCCCGACCAGGAGGTCTCGTGACACGCGTCGTGCTCGTGGACGACCAGGCCGTCGTCCGCGCCGGGTTCACCGTCATCCTCGAGAGCGAGGGCGTCGAGGTCGTCGGTGAGGCGTCGAACGGCGCCGACGCCGTCCGCGTCGCGCGCCGCGAGCGCCCGGACGTCGTGTGCATGGACGTGCGCATGCCCGGCGGCGACGGCATCACCGCGACGCGCGCGCTCGCCGGTCCGGACGTCGTCGACCCGGTCCCCGTGCTCGTGGTGAGCACGTTCGACCTCGACGACTACGTGTTCGGCGCCCTGGAGGCCGGGGCGAGCGGGTTCCTGCTCAAGGACGCCGAGCCGGACGTGCTCGTGGACGCCGTCCGGCGGGTCGCCGCGGGCGACGGCCTGGTCGACCAGACCCTCACGCGGCGGGTCATCGGCGAGTTCGCGCGCCGCCGCGCGCCCGTCTCGCGGGACGACGACGCGGCCGCGCTCCTCACCCCGCGCGAGCTCGACATCGTCGACCTGCTGTGCCGCGGGTCGTCCAACGCGGAGATCGCGACGGCCCTGTTCCTCGAGCCCAGCACGGTGAAGTCGCACCTGAGCCGGGCCATGACCAAGACGGGGGCGCGCGACCGCGTCCAGCTCGTCGTGTGGGCGTTCCGGCACGGGATCGTCGACCCGGCCGGCTGACGTCAGCGCACGGGCCGCGGCACCCCGAACCGTGCGTGCACCGGCGCGGCCACGTGCACGAGCGCCGGGTCCGCGGGCGGCAGCCCGAGGCGGTCGAGCACGTCCGTGTCGAGCGCGTCGAGCGTGCCGCGCCGCAGCGTCCACGGCTCGTGCACGACCGGGAACCGCCACAGCCGCCCGGCCCGTGCGCCGTAGGCGGTCCAGCGCGCCGTGAGCCACCGCACGAGGCCCGACGACGCGTCGACCTCCTCGTGCGCGCGCACCTCGGCGCGGAGCGTGAGGTCGCGCAGCAGCCCCGGGTGCTCGTGCGGGACGTGCAGGGGTCCCCGGCCGGTCGAGCGGAACCGGTAGCGCACCGCGGACGGCGGCCCCGCACGGTCGCCGTCGGCGTGCACCTCCGCCTGCACCGCAGCGTGCGCCGGGTGGTAGGGGACGCCGGCCGCGCGCGACGCGGCGACGAACGCGCGCGACGTGGCCCACAGGCCGAGGAACCACACGCCCTCGGTGCCCGCGCGGTCGCGCACGTACACGCGGACGTTGAGCTCGGGGAACGTCGACCACGCGCCGAGGGCGGGCAGCGGCGGGACCCGGACGCCCGCCATGACGAACGGGACCACGCCGAGCCACGTCGTCCCGCCGACCTCCTGGACGGCGAGGCCGGGCGGGAGCCAGCCCTGCACGACGGCCGGGTCGACGCGCCAGTGGAGGAACGTCAGCGCGTCCCAGCGCTGCACGTTCACGGCGACCCGCGGTGCCCGGTGCGGTGCGGCTCCCGGCCCCGGCGCGGCGGCCTCGTCGAGGAGGCGCCCCGCGGGCCCGACGAACGGCTCGCCCTCGCGGTCCTCACGGTCGCCCGGCTGCTCGCCGACGAGCACCAGCCGGGCGCGCTCGGGTCCGCGCGAGAACACGACCTGCGTGGCGTCCGCCCACAGCTCGCACCCGTGGCAGTCCCGCGCCGCCCGGGCGAGCGCGTCGACGTCGCTCACGGCACGCCCGCGCGGGAGCCACTCCTGCGCGCCCGAGCGCTCCGGAGCCGGTCGTCGGGGGCTCATGGGCCCACCGTGCAGCACCGCACGTCTGCTCGCACCCGGCGCTCGCGGGACGCGCGGCCCGGCCTGGGGGCCCGGGCCGGGCGGAGGCGGTCAGAGGACCTGGTAGAGCGCACCCTGCACGAGGCTGAGGAGGACCCCCAGGAGCGCCGCCGCGCCGAGCGCCGTGCCGGCGGACGCGAGCGCCGCGCCCGGCAGCCGCCGCACGAGCGCGACCGCGCCGGTGACCGTCGCGACCAGCGCGAGCACGCCCGTGAGGATGCCGTTGACGAGCTGGAGCACGCCGACCGACGACGGCGAGTAGCCCGCCGACGAGAGCACGAACGGGAACGCGAGCGTGACGACCGCACCGACCAGGACGGTCGCGACCCCGAAGGCGAAGGCCACGACGGCGAGGGGCGAGCGTCGCGCACCGGTGGCCGGTGCGGGCGAGCCGTAGGCGGACGGGGCGGAGGCGGACCAGGTCTCGGGGCCGGGCTGGGGAGCGCTCATGCACCCATCCTGCCGAACCCCGCGGTCCGGCGACAGGGACGTCCGCGGTCCGCGACCGCGGGCACCGGGATCACCGACGACCGGGCGCGCCCTGCGCGAGGTCCTCCGACTCCTCGGGCCGGTACACGCACACGTGCAGCGCCTGCGGTCGCACGCTGACGTCGAGCCGCTCCGCCGGCTCGATCACGTCGCCGTCGAGCTGGCGCGGCTGCGGCCGGTCGGAGACCACGGAGACCTCCCGGCCCCGCACGACCTCCCGGCTCGGCACCCGGCTCCTGCCCCGCACGACGCCCCACAGGAGCTGGACCCAGTGCTGGAGGTTGCGCGGCGCGATGATCGCGACCTCGAGCTGCCCGCTGTCCGGCTCCGCGTCCGGGAGCAGGTTGGTGCCGGCCTGGAGACGGCCCACGTTGCCGACGACGACCGTGCGCGCACGACGGCGCCGCGTCCGCCCGTCGACCGTCACCTCGACGTGCATCTCGTCGTCGGCGAGGTGCTTGAGCGCCGAGAAGACGTACGCGACCGACCCCGCCCTGGCCTTGAGCGCCGTCGGGGCGTCGCGCATCATCGCCGCGTCGAGCCCCATCCCCGCCATGATCGCGAACGTCTGCCCGTCCGCGACGCCGACGTCGATGGTCCGTCGGCCGCCCCGGAGGACGAGGCGCAGGCCCTCCTCGGCGTCGGTGGGGACGCCGAGGTTCACCGCGAGGAGGTTCCCCGTGCCGCCCGGGAGGATCGCGAGCGCGGCGTCGGTCCCCGCCAGCCCCTCGACGACGGCCCGCACCGTCCCGTCCCCGCCGCTGACGAACACCACCTCCGCGCCGTCCTCGACGGCCTGGCGCGCCTGCCCCGTGCCCGGGTCCTCGGCCGTCGTCTCGAGCCACGCGGGCTCCGGCCACCCCGCCTCGGTGAGCCGCGCGACGATGAGGTCGCGCAGCGCGTCCAGACCCTCCACCCGGTTCGGGTTGACGATCACGGCCGAGCGGTGGGGCCCGACGTCGGGGCGCTGCGGAGCGGTGTTCTGGGTCTCGGTCGTCTCGTCGGTCGGCACGGACCGAGTATGTCCCGGCGGCCGTGAGGACGCGCGGTACGGGGGCAGCCCCATCCGCGCGGACAGGGGGACCCCGGGTTCTCTGCGCCGCTCGGTCACGACGGCGGCAGAGGACCCGGGGCCCGTCGGACAGGACGTCAGGCCGTGAGGATCTCCGTCCCGAGGGTCAGCCCTTCGGCCTCGGGGTCGCGGTCGACGCGCACCACGTCGCCGTCGGCGACGTCGCCCGAGAGCAGCATCCGCGCGAGGCGGTCGCCGATCTCGCGCTGCACGAGGCGGCGCAGCGGGCGCGCCCCGTACGCCGGGTCGAAGCCCTCGAGCGCGAGCCACTCGCGGGCGGCCGTCGTCACGTCGAGCGTGATGCGCCGGTCCGCGAGGCGCCGGCCGAGCGCGGCGACCTGGATGTCGACGATCCGGCCGAGCTCCTCGATCGTCAGCGGCTCGAACACGATGACGTCGTCGAGCCGGTTGAGGAACTCTGGCTTGAAGGACGCTCGCACCGTGCTCATGACGGCCTCGCGCTTCTCCGCGTCGTCGAGCATCGGGTCGACGAGGAACTGCGAGCCGAGGTTCGACGTCAGCACGAGGATGACGTTGCGGAAGTCGACCGTGCGGCCCTGGCCGTCGGTGAGACGGCCGTCGTCGAGCACCTGCAGGAGGATGTCGAAGACCTCGGGGTGCGCCTTCTCGACCTCGTCGAGCAGCACGACCGAGTACGGCCGACGCCGCACGGCCTCGGTGAGCTGGCCGCCCTCCTCGTAGCCGACGTACCCGGGGGGCGCGCCGACGAGCCGGGCGACCGAGTGCTTCTCGGAGTACTCGGACATGTCGATGCGCACCATGGCGCGCTCGTCGTCGAAGAGGAAGTCGGCGAGCGACTTCGCGAGCTCCGTCTTGCCGACGCCCGTGGGGCCGAGGAAGAGGAACGAGCCCGTGGGGCGGTCCGGGTCGGCGACGCCCGCGCGCGAGCGGCGGACGGCGTCGGACACGGAGCGGACGGCGGCCTGCTGGCCGATGAGGCGCTCCCCGATGACCTCCTCCATGTGCAGGAGCTTCTCGCTCTCGCCCTGGAGCATGCGGCCGGCGGGGATGCCCGTCCACGCGGACACGACCTCCGCGATCTCGTCGGCGCCGACCTTGTCCGCGATCATCGGCGCGGCCTCGGGGCCGGACGCGGCGAACGCGTCGTCGGCCTGCTCGGCCGCCTCGGCCTCGTCGAGCTCGCGCTGCACCTGCGGGATCTCGCCGTACTGCAGGCGGCCCGCGGTCTCGAGGTCGCCCTCGCGGATCGCGCGCTCGACCTGGACGCGCAGCTCGTCGAGCTTCGCGCGCAGGTCGCCGACGCGGTTGTGACCCGCCTTCTCGGCCTCCCACCGCGCGGTGAGGGCCGCGAGCTCCTCACGACGGTCCGCGAGGTCGGCGCGCAGCTTCTCGAGGCGTTCGAGCGACGCGGGGTCGGTCGACTCGGACAGCACGACCTCCTCCATCTCGAGGCGCGTGACGGCGCGCTGCAGCTCGTCGATCTCGATCGGCGACGAGTCGAGCTCCATGCGCAGGCGCGACGCCGCCTCGTCGACGAGGTCGATCGCCTTGTCCGGGAGCTGGCGGCCGGTGATGTACCGGTCGGAGAGCGACGCCGCCGCGACGAGCGCCGAGTCGGCGATCGTCACCTTGTGGTGCGCCTCGTACCGCTCCTTGAGCCCGCGCAGGATCGCGACCGTGTCCTCCACCGAGGGCTCGCCGACGAACACCTGCTGGAACCGGCGCTCGAGCGCCGGGTCCTTCTCGATGTACTCGCGGTACTCGTCGAGCGTGGTCGCGCCGACGAGGCGCAGCTCGCCGCGCGCGAGCATCGGCTTGAGCATGTTGCCCGCGTCCATGGCGCCCTCGCCGCCCGCGCCCGCCCCGACGACCGTGTGCAGCTCGTCGATGAACGTGACGACCTCGCCGTCGGAGGACTTGATCTCCTCCAGGACGGCCTTGAGTCGCTCCTCGAACTCGCCGCGGTACTTCGCGCCCGCGACCATGCTCGCGAGGTCGAGCGACACGAGGCGCTTGCCCTGGAGCGAGGTCGGGACGTCGCCCGCGACGATGCGCTGGGCGAGACCCTCGACGACGGCCGTCTTGCCGACGCCCGGCTCGCCGATGAGCACCGGGTTGTTCTTGGTGCGGCGGCTGAGCACCTGCACGACCCGTCGGATCTCGGAGTCGCGGCCGATGACGGGGTCGAGCTTGCCCTCGGCGGCCGCGGCCGTGAGGTCGGTCCCGTACTGCTCGAGCGCCTTGTAGGTCCCCTCGGGGTTGGGGCTCGTCACGCGCGCGCTCCCGCGGACGGCGGGCAGCGCGGAGCGCAGGGCCTCGGCGGTCGCGCCAGCCTGCTGCAGGATCGTCGCGGCCTGCGAGGATCCCGCGGCGATGCCGAGCAGCAGGTGCTCGGTGGAGACGTATTCGTCGCCGAGGGCCTGCGCCTCCTTCGCGGCGTTGTCGAGCGCGGTCGACGTGGCGCGCGACGGCGTCGGCTGCGCGACGGCGGACCCGCTCGCCGTGGGGAGCGCGACGAGGGCCGCGCGCACCTTCTGGCCGACGGCCTGCTTGTCCGCGCCGACGGCGTCGAGGAGCCCGACGGCGACCCCGCCCTCCTGCGTGAGCAGCGCGGCGAGGAGGTGCGTGGGCTCGAGCTGCGGGTTGCCGGCGGCCGACGCGGTCTGGATCGCCTCGCCGATCGCCTGCTGCGACATCGTGGTGAACTTCGTTTCCATGGGTGCTCCGGTGTGGTGCTCGAAAGATGGTCTGACCAGTGGAACGACTCCGAAGTTGAGTGTATTCCGCTCAACTTAGTTCGTCAGCCCCGTCCCCGACCTCTCGACGGTCCGTCGTCCGGAGCGGATGAACTCCCGGACGCATTCCGTCTCAAATCGGCTTCGACCCTCGCCTCGGGCGACGATCCGCGACATGCTGGGCCGGTGAACTCCTCACCCTTGCGCAGACGACTCGGCCTCGGCGCCCTCTTCGCCACCCTCGCACTGTTCCTCGCGGGGTGCATGAGGATGGACATGGCCATCACCCTCAACGAGGACGACACGTTCGACGGCAGCGTCGTCATGGCGTTCTCCGACGAGATGGCCCAGTCCCTGGACATGGACCCGCAGGAGATGTGGGACCAGATGGGCTCCGAGATGGAGTCCGACCTGCCCGACGGCGCGACGCAGGAGCCGTACGCACAGGACGGCTACACCGGCACCAAGATCACGTACGCCGACCAGCCCATCTCCCAGCTCGACACCGGCGCCACCGACTCCATCTCCGTCACGCGCGAGGGCGACGAGTACGTGGTGAGCGGCTCGATGGACATGACGGGCGAGGAGTTCAACCCCGAGACCGGCGACGCGGCCGGCGACGAGATGACGCGGCAGATGATGGACAGCCTGGACATCAGGGTCGCCATCACCTTCCCGGGCGAGGTCGCCGAGTCCAACGGCACCGTCGACGGCAACACCGTGACGTGGACGCCGGTCGTCGGCGAGGTCAACGAGATGACGGCGCGCGGCTCGGCCGTCGCGGGCGGCTCGGCCGGCACGGGCGACGAGGGCTCGGACGAGACCACCGACTCCGACGGCGCCACCGCACCCGACGGCGGCGAGAGCGCGAGCGATTCGTCGGACTCGGGCTCTCTCGCGTGGCTGTGGTTCGTGATCGGCGGCGTCGTGCTGCTCGGCATCATCGGCCTCGTGCTCTGGCTCGTGCTCCGCTCCAAGCCGGGCACGCAGGACGGCCAGGCGGCCGGCTTCCAGCAGGGCGGCTACCCGGGCCAGCCCGGCGCCTACCCCGCGCCCGGTCAGCCTGGTCAGCCCGGCCAGTACCCCGGCCAGCCCCAGGGCCAGTACCCGGGGCAGCCGGGCGCCTACCCGGGCCAGCAGCAGCCGGGTCAGCAGGGCGGCTACCCCGGACAGCAGGGTCAGTACCCGGGCCAGCAGCCGGGTGGCTACCCGGGTCAGCCGGGCCAGCAGCCGGGCGCCTACCCCGGCCAGCCCGGGGCCCCGCAGGGCTACGGGGCGCAGCCCCCGGCCCCGGGCCCGTACGGCGCCCAGCCGCCGGCCCCGCCGCAGCCGCAGGGCGGCTACCCGGGCGCGGCCCCGTACGCCCCTCCCGGCGCGCCGCACCCGCAGTCGTCGCCGACGACGCCGCTCCCCGCGCAGCCGCCCGTCCCGCCGGGCGCGACCCAGCCGCTGCCGCCGTACCAGCAGCCCGCCCCGACCCAGCCGCTCCCGCCGCAGCCGGGCGCACCGGGGCCGGACGGCCCCGCGGCCCCCGCCGGCCCGGACGACGAGATCGACGACGCGACGCGCCTGCGCCCGCCGCCCGAGTGACGGTCGCGAGCACCCGCTCGGTCGGTGCCGCGCAGCCTGTGCCGCGCGGCCGCTGACCCGCAGCACCACCCACGACGGCCCGCCCCGAGACCGGGGCGGGCCGTCGTGCGTCCCCGACCTTTGCGGGGCCCGACCGCGGCCGCGAGCCGCGGCGGCACCCGGCCGGGCGACCGCCGGGTCCGTGACGCGGTGCGCCGGACGCTCCACCGGCCGACCGCCAGGTGAGAGCCGCGCGATGACCCGTATTTGTTTATCGGCATTGCCTTTTAGTCGCCGGCCGATATACGGTCACCCGAAGCCGCCGGGTGCCTGGGTGCTCGACGACCGGGGGGCACAACGGTCCACTCAATGAGGAGTCACCATGAAGCATCACGTCTGGCGCCTGGCCACGGGCCTGGCAGCGGCAGGTAGCGCGCTCGCGGTCGGGGTCGCCGCGGTTCCGGCGAGCGCGGCCGACGACGAGTACAAGGTCCTCGTCGTCGGCGAGACTCTCGGCTTCCGCCACTCGCACATCGACGAGACCACGGAGGCGGTCATCGCCATCGGCGAAGAGCGCGGGTTCACGGTCGACGTGTGGGACTCGCGGCAGCCCGAGCTGACGCTCGACACGACGCCGTTCACGAGCGCCGAGGACCTCGGGCAGTACGCGACGATCCTCTTCGCGTCTCCCGTCGACGGCACCAACAACCAGGACCCCGCCCGGCCCCGCCTGCTGAACGACTCGGAGCTCGCGGCTCTCCAGGGCTACATCCGCGACGGTGGCGGGTACGTCGGCCTGCACGCCGCGACCGACACCATGCACGCGGTGCCGTGGTACAGCGAGCTCAGCGGCGGGTCGGCGCGGTTCAAGAGCCACCCGGCCCAGCAGACGGCCACGATGCGGATCGAGAGCCCGGGCCACCCGTCGACCGAGATGCTCCCCGCGGAGTGGACGAGGTTCGACGAGTGGTACAACTTCACGAGCAACCCGCGGGAGGACGTGCACGTCCTCATCACGCTGGACGAGTCGACCTACAACCCCGGCCGCGACGCCATGGGCGACGACCACCCCCTGGCCTGGTGCCAGAACTTCGAGGGCGGACGGTCCTGGTACGAGGGCGCCGGCCATGTCGACTCGTCGTACTCCGACCCGCTGTTCCTCGCGCACCTCGCGGGCGGCATCGAGTGGACGGCCGGGAAGGTGAGCGGCGGCGGTGACTGCGTCACCTTCAAGGAGGTCGACGGCATCGTGACGTCGCTCTCGACGGGCTCGAACCGCGCGGAGAAGCTCTCCGCCGGGGTGAGCGACTACCTCGACCGGGCCGAGGCCGCCGCGGACGCGGGCGAGCACGCCGACGCGATCCACATCCTCAAGCAGGCCAAGGGGAAGGCGCACGGCCTCCAGGACGAGACGCTCGTCGCGAAGATCGCCGACCTGATCGAGTGGCAGCAGACGCTCGTCTCCTGACCTCGGGAGCTCGGCCCCGACCGAAGCGGCCACGCCTTCCGGGCGTGGCCGCTTCGGCGTCCTCCGGCGGGCGTCGCGCGTGCCGGCGTCTCAGGACTCGACGGTGACCTCGACGACGTCGCCCACGGCGTCGAACCTCACCGCGGGCCAGTACCCGTCCAGGAAGTGCCCGCCGCACGAGTCCGCGAGGTGCACGACCGTGCCGCCGTCGTCGCGCCGCCGGACGAGCTCGACCACGAGGTCCTCGGCCGCCTCCGCGAGCTCCTCCGCGGTCGGCTCGTCCTCGCTGAACCGGCGGACGACGGCCTCGACCGCCCGGCGCGCGAGGCGCGGGCTGAGCGCGTCGTCCCACAGGGGCTCGGCGGGGACGTACGCGAGCGCCTCGGCGCCGAGCGCGGGGTCGACCTCGGCGAGCGTCGCCGGGCGCCACTGGGGGTCGCGGTCCTTGTCGACGAGCTGCGCGCGGACGCCCTCGACGAGGTCGTGCTGCGTGTCGACGAACCAGGAGACGAGGCCGTACTCCTGCTCCAGCGCCGCGCGCAGGTCCGGGAGGTCGCGCGCGCTGCGCACGGCCGCGAGCGCCACGGTGACGGCGGTCGGCGAGAGCCGCTCGAGCTCGTCGGCCTCGGCGCCGGCCTGCTCGTCCCCGTCCCGGGCGGCGGCCCGCAGCCGCGCCACGATCTCGGGCACCGTGTCCGCCGCGTACGCGGCCTCGACCGCCGCCTGCCGGGTGACGAGGCGCGAGACCGGCGCCGGCAGCGCGTGGCGGCGCACGACCTCCCGCACGTCCTCGACGTCGAACGGGTCGACCCCCGCGGTCGCGAGCGCGGCGAGGTCTGCCGCCAGCACGGGCAGCCGCTCGCTCGGCACGTAGTGGTCGGCGAGCCCGACGAAGAGCGCGTCGGCGGCGTCCATCGTCACGGCGCCGAGCGCGAGCATCTCCCCCAGCCGCCCGGGTGCACGGGCGAGGAGCCAGGAGCCGCCGACGTCGGGCGTGAAGCCGATCCGCGTCTCCGGCATCGCGACCCGCGACCGCTCGGTGACGACGCGGACCGGGGCGTGCGCGCCGAGACCGACGCCGCCGCCCATGGTGATGCCGTCCATGATCGTCACGACGGGCACGGGCAGCTCCGCGAGCGCCGCGTCGACCGCGTACTCGCGCCGGAAGTAGCGGCGGGCCTCGGCCTGCTCCCCGGCCACGATCGACGCGTGCAGCGCGCGGACGTCGCCGCCCGCGCACAGGCCGCGGTCACCGGCGCCGTCGAGCAGCACGACACGCACGGTCGGGTCGACGCGCCACTCCTCCAGCACGTCGGCGATCTCGCCGAGCATGGCGTAGCCGAGCGCGTTGAGCGCGCGCGGACGGTCCAGGGTGAGGTGCCCGACGCCGTCGTCGACGCGGGCGATGATCTCGCTCGTCACGCGCGCCACGCTACCCCCGGCCCGCCCCCCGGACGTGTCGGCAGCACGTCGCCCCCTACGACGACCTCACGCTGACGACTCGCCGCGCCTGTGAGCTGTCAGCGTGAGGTCGCGGTGTGGCGCGAGAATCTGCTGACACGTCGCACGCAGAGGACTGGAGACGCCGATGAGCGAGACGCAGGCGCCGGCATGGCGCACGGACGTGCTGGGCGAGGACTGGGTCGCGCGGGACCTCGACCTGCCGGACGGCGCGGTGGCGACGCTCGTCCGCAGGGCCGACGGCGCCCGTCCGCCCGGCCCGTCCACCGAGCCGGGCGAGGGGTCCGCCGCGGGCGGGGAGCCGCCGTCGGGCACGGGCGAGCGGCCCGCGGTGCTGTACGTGCACGGGTTCATCGACTACTTCTTCCAGACGCACGTCGCCGAGGCGGTCGAGGCGCGCGGGTACCGGTTCTACGCGCTCGACCTGCGGGGCTACGGGCGCTCGATCGGCCGCGGCTCGGGCGCGCCGTCACGGCCCGACGACGACCCCAACTTCGTCACCGACCTCGCCGTGTACGCGCAGGACCTGGACGCCGCCGCGCGCGCGATCCGCGCGGAGGGCCACGAGCGGCTCGTCGTGCTGGGCCACTCGACGGGCGGGCTCGTCGCGAGCCTGTGGGCCGACGCGCGGCCGGGCCGGCTCGCGGCGCTCGTGCTGAACAGCCCGTGGTTCGACCTCAACAAGCCCTGGGTGTTCCGGGGTCCGGTGACGTGGCTGGTCGACGGGGTCGGCCGGGTCGCGCCGCGGCTCGTCGTGGGCGGGCTGGACCCGCACTGGGCCGAGGCCCTGCACGCGAGCACGGGCGGCGAGTGGGACTTCGACCTGGCCTGGAAGCCGATCGAGGGCTTCCCCGTCCGGGCGGGGTTCCTGCGCGCGGTGCGGCGCGGGCACGCGCGCGTGGCGCGCGGGCTGCACGTCGACTGCCCCGTCCTCGTGCTGGCGTCCGCGCGCAGCGGCCCGGCCTCGGGCTGGCACGACGCCCTGCTCACGACCGACAGCGTGCTCGACGTCGGCCAGATCACGTCGCGCGCGGAGCGGCTGGGCGACGACGTCACGATCGTCACGGTCGAGGGCGGCGCGCACGACCTCGCGCTCTCCCCCGAGCCCGCCCGCTCGACCTATCTGCGCGAGGCGCTCGACTGGCTCGACGCCCACGCCTGACGGTCCGCCGACGCGTCCGGCTGCCGAGCCCGGGGTCGTTCCCCAGGACCCGACCCTCCTGAGGAGGGACCCCGGGTTCGCGCCGGAGGCGTGTCACCGTCGTGTCCGAATACCGCTAGCCACGGGAGGGTCCGTGGGGTGAGGATCGAGGCATGACGACGACCCTCGCGACTCCCCGCGCGGCAGCGGACCCCGTGTTCGCGGAGCGCTACCGCGCCATCGCGTCGCGCGACCGCCGGTTCGACGGGCAGTTCATCACCGCCGTGAGCAGCACGGGCATCTACTGCCGGCCGTCGTGCCCGGCGCGGACGCCCAAGCCGGAGAACGTCACGTTCTACCTCACGTCCGCCGCGGCGCACGAGGCCGGCTACCGCGCGTGCAAGCGCTGCCTCCCCGAGGCCGTGCCCGGCACGCCGAGCTGGGACCTCGGGCACGACCTCTCCGCCCGCGCGATGCGCCTCGTCGCCGACGGCGTCGTGGACCGCGAGGGCGTCGACGGCCTCGCCGCGCGCCTCGGGTACTCGGCCCGGCACGTGCACCGCGTGCTGGTCGCGGAGCTGGGCGCCGGGCCGGTCGCGCTCGCCCGCGCGCTGCGCGCCCAGACCGCGCGTGCCCTGCTCACGGGCACGGACCTCCGCCTCGCGGACGTCGCGTTCGCCGCGGGCTTCGGCAGCGTCCGGCAGTTCAACGACACCATCACCGAGGTCTTCGACACGACGCCGAGCGAGCTGCGCCGTCGGGCCCGGCCCGGCCGCCCGACCCTTCCGCGCGGCGACGCGGGCGTGCGCGTCCCCGACGACGCTCGTGCCGTCCGGGACGACGGCGGCACCACCGCGGTGCTCGACCTCACGCTCCCCCTGCGCGAGCCGTTCGACGCACGCGGCGTGTTCGCGTTCCTCGCGGCGCGCGCCGTCGACGGCGTCGAGGTCGCGGACCTCGGCGGGCCCGCGCTGTCCTACGCGCGCACGCTCGCCCTGCCGCACGGGCCGGGCGCGTTCCGCGCGACGTACGGCCCGCCGCCGGGGAGCACCCGCGGCGCACCGCGGTTCCACGTCGAGCTCGAGCTCACGTCCGTGGCCGACCTGCCCGCCGCGATAGCGCGGGTCCGCCGGCTCTTCGACCTCGACGCCGACCCCGCGGCCGTGGACGCGGCCCTCGCGGCGGACCTCGCGCTCGCCGCGTCGGTGCACGCCGTCCCGGGCGTCCGCGTCCCGGGCGCGGTGGACGCGACCGAGATCCTCGTGCGCGCCCTCGTCGGGCAGCAGATCTCCGTCGCCGCCGCGCGCACGCACCTGTCGCGGCTCGCCGTCGCGCTCGGCACGCCGTTCGTCTCCCGGTTCGGGCCGACCCGCCTCTTCCCGACGGCGGCGCAGCTCGCCGACGGCGGCGCCGAGCACCTGCGAGGGCCGGCGCGGCGCACGGCCGGGATCCTCGGCGTCGCCCAGGCCCTCGCGGACGGCACCCTCGCGCTGTCCAGCGCCGACGACCCCGCGGCGCAGCGAGCGGCCCTCGAGGCGCTGCCCGGCGTCGGCCCGTGGACGTCCGGGTACGTCGCGATGCGCGTCCTGCACGACCCGGACGTCCTGCTCGACGGCGACCTCGCCCTCCGCGCGGGCGCCGCGGCGCTCGGCCTGCCCGAGGAACGTCGTGCGCTCGCCGCGCACGCCGAGCGCTGGGCGCCGTGGCGCTCCTACGCCGCGATGCACCTGTGGCGCGCCGCGGCTCCTCGACCCTCGACCACCCCCACGAAGGAGACCCCGTGACCACCGCACCGACCGCCCCCGCGACGACGGCCGCCACCGGGAGCACCACCGGCACCGCCGTCACCACGACCGTCGAGACGCCCGACGGCCCGTTCACGGTCGTCGTCGACCCCGACGGCACGGTCCTCGCCTCCGGCTGGACGGCCGAGCCCGCGGCGCTCGTCGCGCTCGTCCACCCCGACCTGCGCCCCGCGGACGTCTCGACCGTGCCCGACGACGCGCCCGCCGTCGTCCCGGCGGTCGCCGCGGTCCGGGCGTACTACGCAGGCGACGTGCACGCGATCGACGCCGTCCCCGTGCGCCAGGTCTCGGGCCCCTACCGCGCGCACGCGTGGGACGTGCTGCGCACCGTCGAGCCGGGCGACCCCGTCACCTACACGCGGTACGCCGAGCTGTCGGGGCGGCCCGCCGCCGTGCGCGCCGCCGCGGGCGCGTGCGCGATGAACGCCGCCGCGCTGTTCGTCCCGTGCCACCGCGTGCTGCGCACGGACGGCAGCCTGGGCGGGTTCCGCTACGGCCTCGAGGTCAAGCGCAGCCTGCTCGACCGCGAGGCCCGCGCGACCGGGGCGCCGTCACTCCTCTGAGCGTCCGGCTCGTGCCGGAGCACGCGCTCAGCCCCAGCCGAAGAGCTGGGTCCACACCCGGTCCGCGTGCCCGACGCCGATCTCGCGCAGGTCGCAGTTGAGGATGTTCGCCCGGTGCCCGGGGGAGTCCATCCACGCGCGCACCACGTCCTCGGCGGTCGCCTGCCCCTTCGCGATGTTCTCCGCACCGGGGTTCGGGTAGCCCTGGGTCTTCGCGCGGTCCCAGGGCGAGCGGCCGTCGAGGCTCGTGTGGTCGAAGTAGCCCTGGGCGAGCATGTCCTCGCTGTGCAGCTGCGCGGCGGCCGTGAGCCGCTCGTCGACCACGAGGGGCCCGCACCCCGCCGCGGCCCGCTCGGCGTTCGTCCGGTCGACGACGGCGGCGCCCTCGGCGGTGATCGTGCCCGGGCTGGCCGGGGCTGCTGACGCGGGTGCCGACGCCGCCGCGGGGCCGGACGTCGGGGCGGGCGTCACGCTCGGTGCAGGTTCCGTCCCGGCGTCCGACGGCACCGGGTCGCCCTGCGTGGCGCCGGGTGCCGCACCCGGCGCCTCGGACGACGGCGCGGGCGACGGCGCCTCGTCGCCCCCGGCCTCGGGCGCGCCGGCGTCGTCGCCCGGGCTCGACCCGCTCGGCGAGGCGGCTCCGCCCGGCGTCGCCGCGTCCCCCGAGGCGTCCCGGTCCGCCGTCGCGCGACCGTCCGCGAGCGTGCGGGAGGCGCTGTCGTCGCGCGGGTCGCGGCCGTCGAACCAGGTCTGCGGGTCGGTCCCCTGCCAGGGCAGCGCGGCGACCACCGGGCCGAGCGGGCCGACGTGCTCCGGGCGGACCTCACCGGTCATCGTCGCGAGCGTGACGCCCAGGGGCGGTCCGAGCAGCAGCGCCGCGGCGACCCCCGACGTCACGGCCACCCGCGGTGCTGCCCGCAGGTGCCGCGCGAACGGGTCGCCCCGCCGTCGTGCTGCTGCGGTCGCCGGGGCTGCCGGTCGGGACCGCGGCGCGTCCGCGGGCGCGCCAGCCCGGTGCCGGGGCGTGCGCTGCGGGGCCATCGCCCGACCCTACCCACCCCGGCCGTGGATGTGTACCGCTTCGTCCGTTCTGCCCGCGGTCCCCTTCCCGCCGGACCCGGGGCCTGGGGGTCAGGCGATCGACGGCTCCTCGGGCGCCGAGACGGTGAACACCGCGCCGGCGATGAGCGGCACGGACGTCACGCGGCGCTCGAGCTCGTCGAGCCGCAGCGCGACCGACGTCTCCGACTCGTCCCCGCGCAGGTCGACGCTCGCCACGAGGTACAGCGCGCGCGGGCCGACGTACTCGAGCCGCAGGTAGGTCACGCGCTCGACCTCCGGCAGGTCCCGGATGCCCTGCAGGACGGCGGCCCGCGTGGCGGGCATCGCGGCCTCGCCGACGAGGAAGCGGCGGTTGCGGTCGATGAGCACGACCGACACCACCGCGAGCACGAGGCCGACGACGATCGACCCGATCGCGTCCGGGACCGGAGAGCCGGTGAGCTGGTGCGCGAGCACCCCGCCGAACGCGACGACGAGGCCGACCAGCGCGGCGGCGTCCTCCGCGTACACGGCCCGCAGCGTGGGGTCGGACGTCACGAGCACGTGGTGCAGCGTGTCGCGGTCGGCGGCCCGCGCCTCGTCGCGCGCCTGGCGCCGGGCCCGCAGGAACGACACGCCCTCCAGGACGAACGCGAACGCCAGCACCGCGTAGGCGACGACGAAGTCGTCCGCGGGCTGGGGGTGCACGAGCTCCTGGATGCCGTGCGTGATCGACACCCCCGCGCCCACGGCGAACAGACCGATCGCCGCGAACATCGACCACACGTACGCCTCGCGGCCGAACCCGAGCGGGTGCTCGGCGTCGGCGGGGCGCCGCGAGCGCTTGTCGGCGACGAGCAGGAAGACCTCGTTGCCGGTGTCCGCCCACGAGTGCACGGCCTCGGCGAGCATCGACGCCGACCCGGTGATCGTCGCGGCGACGGTCTTGGCGCCCGCGACGAGCGCGTTGGCGAGGAACGCGACGACGACGGTGACGGTGCTCTCGCCCGCGTCCTCCGGCCGGGCGACCCGCGGGTTGCGCGACTCCGGCGGCGGCGGGGCGGGCGTGGGGGCGTCGGCCATGCAGCCGGTCTACCAGCCGTGCCCGCAGCCCGCGCGCGGAGCGGCGGTCGACGGCAGCCGCCGTCGGTCTCTGGACCCGACGAGCGCGTCAGCGCTCCGAGGTGTCGGGCCCGGCAGCGGGCCCGACGTCGCCGGCGGCGGTGTCGCCGGTGGCGGCCGGCTCCGCGTCGCCGGTCTCCCGACGCGCGCTCACGCGCGACGCCGGGCCGGCGGCGGCACCGGCGTCCTCGTGCTCGCCCGAGTCCTCGCGCTCGGCCGCGTCCTGGTCGCGCGTGAGCTCGTCCACGACGAGCAGGTCCGTGCGCACCTTGCCGGTCCGGTAGCCGGCGCGGCCGACCATGTGCGCCGCGACGGGCGAGGTGAGGAGCTGGAAGACCACGACGAGGAACAGCGTCGCGACGGCGCCCCACGAGCGCAGCCGCAGGCTCAGGCCCGCGAGCACGAGGATCAGCCCGAGGACCTGCGGCTTCGTCGCGGCGTGCATGCGCGCGAGCAGGTCGGGGAAGCGCACGACGCCGACCCCCGCGGCGAACGCGAGGAACGCGCCGCTCAGCAGGAAGACGGCCGAGACGACGTCGGCCAGGGTGTCCCAGAAGCTGGTCGCCGGGTCCATCAGCGCACCTCCCCCTCGGGCGCGCCGCCGTGGTGCTCGGGGTCCACGGCGGAGTCGCGGTCGGCCTCCTCGGCCTCGCGGCGCGCGGCGTCCTCCGCGGCGACCTCGTCGGCCGTGCGGATGCGGCCCTCGTCCTCGGGCTCGACGGACGCGAAGCGCGCGATCGTCACCGAGCCCACGAACCCGACGAGGGACAGCACGACGAGGATCGGGATGGTGTCGGTGCGCCGCGAGAACGCGGCCTCGAGCGCGATCGCGCCGACGAGAGTCGTCGTGAAGACGTCGAGCGCGATGGTGCGGTCGAGCATCGACGGGCCGCGCTCGGCGCGCACGATCGCGAGGCTCGCGCCGACCGCGAGCAGCGCGGCGGACGCGATCACGACGACGAGGTAGACGGTGTCGCTCATGCCTCGGCCACCTCTCGCTTCGACGGTTCGCGGTACAGGCCGGCCGCGCGCAGCTCGTCGTTGGACGCGAGCGCGTGCAGCACGCGGGCCTCCAGGGCGAGCGTGTCCTGGCGCACCTTCTCCACCCCGCCCGCGGTCTCGACGTCGAGCACGTGCAGGTAGAGCATCCCGGTGAGCCGGTGGGCCTCGACGACGATGGAGCCGGGCACGAGCGAGGAGAGCTCGGCCGTGATCGTCAGGTAGATGTCGGACGGGTTGCGCAGCCGCACGCCCACGACGGCGCCGCGCGGCGTGTGGCGGGGCGTGAGTGCGAGCAGGCTCACCTGGAACGACGCGACGACGAGGTCGGCGACGAAGCGCCCGACGAGCACGGCGAACGGCCACGGTCGGAGCTTCCCGCGCGCCGCGATCGACGGCAGCGGGAAGAACGTGATGACGGCGAAGCCCAGGATGACGCCCGCGAGGACGTTGCCCCACGACAGGTCGCCCCAGAGCATGACCCAGACGATCGTCAGCCACAGGATCGTGCGCCACTGCGTGGTGACGCGCGCGAACCAGCCGGAGGCGAGCGCGCGACGGCGACGGTGCAGGCTCATCCGTCCCCACCCCCGGCCGTCGTGGCGGGCTCCGTGCCCGTCTCGTCGGTCGCGACCTCGTTCGACTCGCCCTGCCCGCGGTCGGAGTCGCCCGGGAACACGGCGTCGACGTACGTGTGACCGTCGAGCAGCGTCGCGGCGGCGCGCTCGGTGTACGAGTAGAGCGGCCCGGCCACCACGGTGAGCGCGAGGCCGAACGCGACGAGCGCCGTCGCCGGACCGACCATGCCGCGCGGGAGGCGCGCGTCCGCGGGGATCTCCACGGGCGCCGTCTGCCAGAACGCCTTGTTCCACGCCTTGACGATCGCGTACAGCGTGAGCAGCGACGTGACGACGGACCCGACGACGAGCGCCCACGTGAGCGGCGTGCCCTGCGCGACGCCCTCCTCCAGCAGGCCCACCTTGCCGAGGAAGCCGGACAGCGGCGGGATCCCGGCGAGGTTCATCGCGGGGATGAAGAACAGGATCGCGAGCCCCGGCGCGAGCTTGGCGAGGCCGCCGAGCCGGTCGAGCGAGGTCGACCCGCCGCGACGTTCCACGAGGCCCACCACCAGGAACAGCGTCGTCTGGACGGTGATGTGGTGCACCACGTAGAAGATCGCGGCCGCCATGCCCGGCTCGGACGCGAGCGCGATGCCGAAGATCATGTAGCCGATGTGGCTGACGAGGGTGAACGAGAGCAGTCGCTTGATGTCGTTCTGCGCGACGGCACCGAGGATCCCGACGACCATCGTGAGCAGCGCGAGCCACATGAGCACGTCGTCGACCACGCTGTCCTCCGGGAACAGCAGCGTCTGCGTGCGGATGATCGCGTAGACGCCCACCTTGGTGAGCAGGCCGGCGAACACCGCCGTCACCGGCGCGGGCGCGGTCGGGTACGAGTCCGGCAGCCACGCGGACAGCGGGAAGATCGCCGCCTTGATGCCGAACGCGAGCAGCAGCAGGAGCTGGATGGTCAGGGCCACGCCCGGATCGATCTCGGCGTAGCGCTCCGAGAGCTGGGCGAGGTTCACCGTGCCCGTCGCCGCGTAGGTCAGCGCGATCGCGACGAGGAACACGATGGACGACAGCAGCGCCACGACGACGTAGATCGACCCCGCGCGGATGCGCTCGCCCGTGCCGCCGAGCGTCAGGAGCACGTAGCTCGCGGCGAGGAAGATCTCGAACCCGACGTAGAGGTTGAACAGGTCGCCCGAGAGGAACGCGTTGAACACGCCCGCCGCGAGGACCATGAACGTCGGGTGGTAGATGGCGACCGGCGCCTCCTCGTCGCCGTCCGCCACGCCCTGCGCGAGCGAGTACAGCAGGACGCACAGCATGACGAAGCTCGACACGACGAGCATGAGCGACGAGAGCCGGTCCGCGACGAGGTCGATCCCGACCGGCGCGGCCCAGCCGCCGACGTCGACGACGATCGGCCCGGAGTCGGCCGCGACGAGCAGCCCCACCGACGCGGCGAGGACGAGCGCGAGGGCGGCGACCGTGATGAGCCGCTGCGCGCGCGGGTGGCGCCACAGCGCGAGCGCGGCGCCGGCCGCGACGAGCGGGAGGACGACGGGCAGCGGGACGAGGGCCGCGGCGGTGAGGCTCATCGCGGCTCCTTCCCGTCGTGGCTGCGGTCGTCAGGTCGTGGGTCGTCCGGGCGGTCGTCGCGGGCGTCGTCGTCCACCGCGGCCTGCAGGGCCGGGGACGACGGCGGTTCCTGCCCGTCGGTGATCCCGTCGCCGTCGCCGTCGGTCTCGTCGCGGACCTGGGCGGCCTCGTCGTCCAGGCTCGCGCCGCTCTCCTCCGTGTCCGCGTCCTCGAACGCCGGGGCGTTGCGCGCGGCGTGCCGCGCGACCCGGCGGTCCTCGAGGTCGTCCTGCACCTCGTCGTGGCCGTGGAGCTGCCACGACCGGTACGCCATGGCGAGCACGAACGCCGTGATGCCGAGCGTGATGACGATCGCCGTGAGCACCATCGCCTGGACGAGCGGGTCGCTCATCTCGTCCTCGGGCGTCGTGCCGATGAGGGGCGCTCCCCCGGCGCGCCCGCCCGCGACGAGGAACAGCAGGTTCGCGCCGTTGCCCATGAGGATGAAGCCGAGCAGGACGCGCGTGAGGCTGCGCTCGAGCAGCAGGTAGACGCCCGCCGCGAAGAGCACGCCGATCGCGAGCACGAGGACGACGCTCGGGGTCATGTCGATGACGTTCACCGTCGGCCGCCCCCGATCGAGTCGGGCTCCATGGCCTCGAACGGCCCCGTGTCCTCGCCGGGCTCGCGCCCGGCGGCGGCGCGCTCGGCGTGCCGGTCGATCTCCGCCCCCAGGGTGCGCAGGATGTCGAGGACGAGGCCCACGACGACGAGGAACACGCCGACGTCGAAGAACAGCGACGTGACGAGGTGGATCTCCCCCACCAGCGGCAGCGCGATGTCGTACGCGTCGCTGCCGAGCACGTTGCCGGTGAGCAGGAACGCCACGAGCCCCACGCCTGCGGACAGGAACAGGCCCGTGCCGAGCAGCAGGCCCGGGTGCACCGGTGCCGCCTCGCCGAGCTCGTAGCGACCGCCCGCGAGGTAGCGCACGATGAGCGCGATCCCGACGACCAGCCCGGCCGCGAACCCGCCGCCGGGCGCGTTGTGGCCGGAGAACAGCAGGAAGAGCGCGAAGACGATCATCGCGTGGAACAGCACGCGCGTGACGACCTCGAAGATCACCGAGCGTCTCTGGGGAGCGAGCGTGCGCCCCGCGCTGAGCCACACGAGCATGCGCGGCTGGTCCTTCTCGGTGACGCCGCGGCGGCGCAGCGCCGCACCCGGGTCCGCGCTGCCCTCGCTCCACACGCCCGAGCCGGACGCCGTCGTGGCGGGCTTCGCACCCGACGCGCGCAGGATCTCGCCGCTGCGCGTGCGCAGGAAGACGAGCGACGCGACGCCGGTCGCCGCCGCCAGGAGGACGGAGATCTCGCCCATCGTGTCCCACGCACGGATGTCGACGAGGGTCACGTTGACGATGTTCTTGCCGTGCCCGAACTCGTACGCCTCGGCCGGGAAGTCGACCGAGATGGGCGTCGCGACCCGCGCGAGCGGCGCGACGACCGCGAAGCCCATCATGACGACGGCGACGGCCAGGCCGATGCCCAGGCGCACCCACCGGCTCGCGGCGAGCGGCCGGTTGGAGAAGTACGCGGGCAGGCGGCGCAGCACGAGCACCATGACGACGAGCGTGATCGTCTCGACGAGGACCTGCGTGAGCGCGAGGTCGGGGGCGCCGTGCAGGAGGAAGAGGACGGCGTTGCCGTAGCCGGCGATGCCGACGAGGATCACGGCCTTGAGCCGGCGGCGCGAGCGGGCGGCGAGCACCGACGCGATGCAGATCGCGGCGACGGCGACGAGCTGCGCCGGACGGTCCCAGGCCTTGAGCTGCTCGGGCCACGCCGTCTGCGCGACCATGACGACGCCCGGCCCCAGCACGAGGACCACGAGGATCGCGCCGAGGTAGAACGGCAGCGAGCCACGCTGGGTGACCGCGGTGACGTCGGCCGCGAGGTCGTCGAGCTTGCGCATGACCTTGCGGTACGTGACGTCGGCCTCCGGGCCGGTCCACAGCGACGCCTGGAAGCGCTCGACGCGCGCCCGCTGCCAGAACAGCACGACGCCGACCGCGAGGACGAGGACCGTGAGCGCGAGCGCGGGGGTGAAGCCCGCCCACAGGACGAGGTGCCCGGGCTCGCCCACGGGGTAGGTGTCCGCGTAGGGCGCGAGGAGATCCTCGCCGAAGTGGGGCACGAGCGCGGTCGCGAGGCCGAGGACCGCGAGCACGACGGCGGGCCCCACCAGCAGGACCGGCTGGCGGTGGATGCGCGCGGGGTCGATCGGCGGCTCGTCGGCCTCGACCGCCGGGCGGCGCGCGGCGGCCGCGCGCACGCCCACGTGCTCGTTGGCCCGCGCCGGGGGCGTGCCGAGGTGCGGCTTGGACGCGAACGCTCCCCACCAGAACCGGATCCCGTACGCGACCGTGAACATCGACCCGACGACGACCGCCCACAGGACCACCGTGTCGACCCAGACCGGTCCCTCACCGTGCAGGAGCGACTCGAGCGCCGCCTCCTTCGCGACGTAGCCCGCGAACGGCGGCAGCCCGATCATCGACGCGGCCGCGAGCCCGCCCGCGACCGCCGTCCACGGCAGGGCCTTGCCCACGCCCGTGAGCCGGCGCAGGTCGCGCGTGCCGGTCGCGGCGTCGACGACGCCGACCACGAGGAACAGCGACGCCTTGAACATCGCGTGCGCGCCGATCATCGCGAGCCCCGCGAGGGCGGCCCCGCGCGTCCCGAGGCCGACGAGCAGGATGATGAGGCCGAGCTGGCTCACCGTGCCGAACGCGAGCACGAGCTTGAGGTCGTACTGGCGCAGCGCGCGGTAGCCGCCGACGAGCAGCGTGCCCGCGCCGAGCGCGATGACCATCGACCGCCACACGGTCGTGTCGGAGTAGGCGGGCGCGAACCGGGCGACGAGGTAGACGCCGGCCTTGACCATCGCGGCCGCGTGCAGGTAGGCGCTGACGGGCGTCGGGGCCGCCATCGCCGCGGGCAGCCAGAAGTGCAGCGGGATGAGCGCGGACTTGCTCGCCGCGCCGACCAGGAGGCACACGATCGCGGCCGTCACCGCGCCGCCCGCGGGCGGGTCGGCGATGATCTCCGACATCCGGAAGGTCCCGCCCTGGACCCCGAGGATCACGACGCCCACGAGCATCGCCAGGCCGCCCGCCGTCGTCACGACGATCGCCTGCATCGCGGCACGACGGCTCGCCTTGCGGTCCGCGTAGTGCCCGATGAGGAGGTAGGAGAAGACGGTCGTGAGCTCCCAGAAGACGAACAGGAGCAGCATGTCGTCCGCGGTGACGAGCCCCACCATGGCCCCGGCGAACGCCGTGAGCACGCCGCCGAACCGCCGCAGGCCCTGCGCGGTGGGCGAGAAGTAGGCCGAGCAGTAGACGAGGACGAGCGCGCCGACGCCGCCGACGAGCAGCAGCATGAGCCACGACAGCGTGTCCATGCGGAAGGCGAGCTCGAGACCCAGGCCCGGCACCCACTCGACGACCTGGGTGGGGTGCTCCCCCGCCATCACGCGCTCGGTCCAGGCGAGCGCGTAGACGGCCGCCGACGCCGGCGCGAGCGCCATGACGAGGAACGCCCGGCGGCCGAGGAACGAGACGAGTGCGGGCGCGCCCAGTGCCATCACGAGATGAGCAACGAGCACGTAGAGCACGGGCCGCTCCGTCCGGGTCGGGGGCGGGGTGGGCAGGCAGGACCGGGGGACTTGCTGGACTTGTCATCGTCGCACCCGCGGAAGGGAGTCGCAGGGCACGACAGTTCACGGCGACGGCGATGCCGTGCCGCGGATCATTTTACCGACTCCTCAGCCCTCCTCCGGCCCCGCAGCCCGGACCGTGACCGATTCCTCAGTCTCCCGTCACAGATCCTCGGGGTCCACGAGGAACTCCGCCTCGTCCGCGATCTCGCCCCCCACGGCGTCGTGCAGCGTCCGGGCGACCTGCGCGACGACCTCCGCCGCGCGCTTGCGCGCGACCTGGTGGTCGAGCGACGGCTGCTCCTGCTGGGACTCGACGAGGTCGCGCGGCTCCCACCGCACGCGGTAGCTCACGGCGCCGTCGGCCGTCCACGGCAGGCCGCGCAGCAGGAGCGGCAGGGCCTCCTCGCCGCCGACCTCCACCGCGACGAGCCCGTCCATGCCGAGGTCGACGATGAGGCCGTACCCGTCGAGGACCGCGCCGGTCGTCAGCGCCTTGATGTCGACGTCGTCAGCGGCCGCGTGGATCGCGCGCCGCAGCGCGGGGTCCATCTTCTCGCCCGGGTAGAGCGGCAGCTCCGCGATGCCCTTCGGCGGCCCCTCGTACGACTTCCCCTCGGTCGCGAGCCGCGTGCGGGGGTTGAGCCGCGCGACGAGCGAGAGCGCGGCGTTGGGGTCCAGCCAGACGTCCGAGTACAGCGTCATGTCGACCGCGACGCCCGGGTCCGGCGTGAGCACGACGCCCGGCGCGGCCGGGTTCCCGACGTCGGTCCGCACCGACCCGCCGAGGCGGCGCGCCGCCGCGACGAGGAACGCCACGACCCGCTCCTCCTCGCGCACCGGCAGCCCGCCGGGGAACGCGCGCCCGACGCCGTCGCGGTCCCCGCCCCCCGGGTAGGGGACGTCGCCGCGCTCGCGCGGGCACACGACGTCGAACACGAGCGTCGTGCCCGGCGGCAGACCGGAGCCGGGGCCGGCGTACGGGCCCGTGATCGTCGTGTGGCGCGACGTGCGCAGCACGCCCGGCGCCCCGGGGGCCGCCGTGCGGGCGGGCGGCACGAGCGGCTCGGTGCCCTCCGGCGCGACGTCCCAGCGCGCGCCCGCGAACCGCGAGAGCGCGAGCGTCTCGACCTCGTCCACGACGACGTCGGCCGGGAGCCCGAGCAGGTGCCGCGCCTGGTACGACTGCGCGGCGCCGGGCCCGTCGGGGTGCGGCAGCGGCGGGAGCGGGCTCATGCGGTGCGGTCCTCCGGTCATCGGGTCCTGCGGGGTCGAACGGCGTCCGACGCGGCGTGCCGCGCTCAGACGTCGGTGCGGTGGAAGCTCTGCCACGAGCGGGAGGCCGTCGGGCCGCGCTGGCCCTGGTAGCGGGAGCCGTAGACGCTCGACCCGTACGGGTTCTCGGCGGGCGACGACAGCCGGAAGAAGCACAGCTGCCCGATCTTCATGCCCGGCCACAGCGTGATCGGGAGCGTCGCGACGTTGCTCAGCTCGAGCGTCACGTGCCCGGAGAACCCGGGGTCGATGAAGCCGGCCGTGGAGTGCGTGAGCAGGCCGAGCCGGCCGAGGCTGGACTTGCCCTCGAGGCGCGCGGCCACGTCGTCGGGCAGCGTCACCGCCTCGAACGTCGACCCGAGGACGAACTCCCCCGGGTGCAGCACGAACGGCTCCGCCGGGTCGACCTCGACCAGGCGCGTGAGGTCCGGCTGGTCCTGCGACGGGTCGATGAACGGGTACTTGTGGTTGTCGAACAGCCGGAAGAACCGGTCGAGGCGCACGTCGATGCTCGACGGCTGGAGCATCGACGGGTCGTACGGCTCGAGCTGGACGCGCCCGGCGTCGAGCTCGGCCCGGATGTCGCGGTCGGAGAGCAGCACGGGCCCACGCTAGCCGACGCCGGGGCCCGCCAGGAGCGGTCGCCGAACCCTGGATCCGCGGTCACCCCACGGGGCCGTCCCCGGGGTCGCGGGTCGTCTCGACGGCGAGATGACCCGCGACCCCGGGTTCGGCGAGGCGTCAGGCGCGCAGCGGGCGGCCCGTCGAGTCCACCGAGTAGTAGCCCGTCTTCGAGGTCAGGTAGAGGATCCCCTCGACGAGGCCCCAGATCGCGATGACCGGCGCGGCGAAGCCGAACGACAGCACCGACACGAGCAGCATCGTCAGGCCAATGCCCGTGTAGCCCAGGTAGAACCGGTGGATGCCGAGGCTCCCGACGAGGATCCCGAGCAGGCCCGCGGCGAGCCGGGACTTGGCCTGGGGGTCGTACGCGGGGTCGAAGCCGGGCTGTCCGTACGCGCCGGGCTGCGCGTACCCCGGCTGCTGGCCGTAGCCCTGCTGCGGGTAGCCCTGCGGGTAGCCCTGCTGCTGCTCGGCGCCGTAGGCCTGCCCCTGCGGCTGGCCGTACCCCGCCTGCGCGCCGGGCGTCCCGTACGGCTGCTGGCCGTAGGCGTCGCCGTAGCCCTGCGGCTGGCCGTAGCCCTGCTCGCCGTAGGCCTGCTGCCCCGGGTCGGGCTGGCCCGCGGGAGCCGCGCCCGACGGCGTCGCCCCGCCCCCGTAGACCGGGTCGCCCGGGGCCGGGCTCCCCTGCGCGGGGTCGGGCTGCTGCTGGTACGGGTTCTCGGACAAGGCTGCTCCTCCGGCGTGCGCCGCACACGGGCGCGGATCGGGTCGTCGTGCGGTCGGGTTCTGGCATCACCGGCGACGTCCGCTATGATCGGGGCGCGCGCTGGTTCGCCGAGGATCCTCCCAGAGGGCCCGGGGCGGACGCCACCAGCGCCGCGCGGGTGTAGTTCAATGGTAGAACTTCAGCTTCCCAAGCTGATAGCGCGGGTTCGATTCCCGTCACCCGCTCAGCGCACGAGAGCCCCGCACCGGTCCGGTGCGGGGCTCTCGTCGTCATGGCCAGGCGGCGAGCAGGTCATCGGCCGTCCACACCCGGGACAGGCGCGGGTCGTCGTCGGCACCGGCCGGGCAGACCGCGACGAGCGGGGTCGCGGCGCCGACGCCCGGCACGTGGACGGCGTCGGCGGCGAGCGCCGCGACGTCCCGCGCCGTGAACGGCGTGCGGGCATGCCACTTGATGCTCCCGACGAACGCGATGGTGCGCGCGGGGCGCGTGTCCGCCGCGACGAGGTCGATCTCGGGGGTGTTGTTCCGCGGCCACCACCCTCCGACCTCTCGGGCACCGGGCCAGGCCTCGTCAGGCAGCAGGCGCGCGAGAGCCTCCCGCACCACGGGTTCGATCGCGCGACCGCGCCAGGACGAGAACGTCGTCTCGAACCGGGCGGCAGCCAGGTCGGGTCGACCGCGGTCGATGTCCGGGAGCGCGGGCTCGACCATCGCGAGCCAGAACCGCAGCGCCGGGTCGGAGACCCGCCAGCGCCGGTCCTTCGTCGCGGCCCGGGTGGAGAGCGGCTCGTCGGCGGCGATCACGCGTTTCTCGGCCAGGAGCCCGAGCGACCGGTCGAGCGTCGTCGGGGAGATCGAGCCGTCGAGAGCCTGGAGGATCCGCGAGTAGGTCCGTTCGCCCTTGCCGCCGATCGCCGTCAGCACCATCCGGGCGTGCGACGTGGAGGGCAGCTCGCCGTCGAGGACCCTCGTCCCGGAGACGACGAGCGCACTCGTCGGCCGCTCGTACGCGCGCCGCACGAAGGCCACGGGCGGCTCCTCCGGCTGCCACTCCTGCGCGACGAGCGGCTGTCCGCCCGTGACGAGGAACGCGTCGAAGGCGTGGGCTCCCGTCAGTCCCGTCATCCGGGCGACGTCCCGAGGGGACAGAGCACGCAGCAGCATCTCGGTCGCGCGCCCGTGGAACGGTTGGTCCGGACGCCCGAGCGCCTCCATCATCGCCAGGTCGCTCCCGAGGAGGAGCAGCAGCACGGGCCGTCGCGAGAGCTCCCGGTCCCAGACGCGCTGCAGCTCCCCGGCGCCACCCTGGATCCCCTCGAGCAGCCAGGGCAGCTCGTCCACGACGACGATGGCCGGGGTCTCGGCAGGCAGCGCGGCCGCCAGCAACCGGAGGGCAGCGGTGAAGGAGGTGGGCCTGTTCTCCTCCGCGACGGCGGCACCGGGTAGGTCCGACCGCGCGACAGCCTCGGCGAACGCCGCGAGCTCGTCCCCCGGGGGAGCGTGTCGCGCCGCCTGGAAGTACACGGACGGGACGCCCTCCCGCTCGATGAGCTCTGTCACGAGGCGCGACTTGCCGACGCGGCGGCGGCCTCGAAGCAGCACGGCGACGCCGGCATCCGCCCGCCCACCCGTCCGGACGACGTCCAGCTGGTGCGCGAGCTCGCGCAGCTCCGTCGCACGCCCGACGAATCCCACCATGACACCCCCTCAGATCAAACCCCCACCAAGAATACTAACTCTTGTGGGGGTATCAAGCGCCGAGCCCGGGGTCGATCCTCACGGCGACGGTGACGTGGGGAACGACCCCGGGCTCGGCGGTCTGAGGGTGGGCCTCAGCCCAGGATGCTGCCCGCGGCCTTCGCCGAGGCGGCGAGCGATCCGGTGAGCGGCAGGTCGGGGAGGATCACGGCCTGGGCGGCGTGGTAGACGTCGGGCTTGCCGACCCACGTGACGCCGTCGGGGCGGTTGGCCGTGTCGAGCTCGTGGTGCCACGAGCCGCGCTCGGGGTCGACGAGGAACCGGTCGATCCACGCCCACCAGCCCGCGGCGGCCTCGGCGAAGCGCGACTCCCCCGTGACCCGGCCGAGCACGTCGGCGGCGGCCACGGCCTCGGCCGCGACCCAGTGGTAGCGGCGCGGCTCGACGGGCACCCCGGACCAGTCGACGGTGTACACGAACCCGCCGCCGTGCTCGCCGTCCCAGCCGTCGGCGACGGCGCGGTCGAACAGCGCGACCGCGGCCTCGGTGCGCGCACCGGGCGTGCCGGCCGCGATGTCGACCTGGAGGAGGAGGCGAGCCCACTCGAGCCCGTGCCCCGGCGTCGACCCGTACGGCTTGAACGGGTCGCGCGGGCGGTCGGCGTTGTAGTCCGGCAGCGGGTTCCAGTCCGCGTCGAAGTGCTCGGGGATGCGCCACTCGTTCTCGCGCGCCCACCCGACCACGCGGTCCGCGATCGACGCGGCGCGGTCGAGCCACTCGGCGTCGCCGGTCGCGTCGTGGGCCGCGAGCAGCGCCTCGACCGCGTGCATGTTCGCGTTGACGCCGCGGTACTCGTCGAGCGTGGTCCAGTCGCGCGTCCACTCGTCCGCGTGCATGCGCGGGCCGGGCTCCCAGAACCGCTCGTCGAGCACGGCGAGCGCCGCGTCGAGCAGCTCGCGCGCGCCCTCGCGGCCCGCGATCGTCCCCGACGCCGCGGCGAGCACCACGAACGCGTGCGCGTAGGCGCTCTTCGTCCCGTCCACCGGGACCCCCTCCCCCACGTCGAGGTCGCCCGGCCGGCGGGCCGGGCCCCGCGACGACACCCAGCCGCCGTTCTCCGCGTCCACGAGCACCGCGCGCAGCCCGTGCAGCGCCGCGTCCGCGTGCTCCCCCGCCCCCGGGACCCCGAGCAGCGACGCGAACGCGTACACGTGCGCCATGCGCGACGTGATCCACGTGTGCACCGGCCGGGTCGGGTCGGGGCGGTCGTCGTCGTCGAGCCACTGCGCGGCCCCGTCGGCACGCAGCGACGCCTCGCCGAAGTGCAGCAGGTCGGCGAGCTGGTCGCGACGCCAGCGAGCGTGGCCCGCCGTGTGGTCGCCCTGGGGGTCGACGGCGGGGGTGGGCCGCTCGGACGGGTGCTCGGTCATGTCGTGGTCCTTCTCGTGCTGGGAACGTGGTGCCGCACCGGGCGCGGTGCCGGTACGGCGCGGTGCCCCGGGACGATCATCCCGGGGCACCGCCGGTGGTGCATGCTCACCTCGCGCCCCGGAGACCGGGGCGCGAGGTGGGCTCAGGGGTTCAGCCGCAGGTCACGGCCGCGTAGTCCGCCGTGATCGACGCCGTCACCCCCTGGTCTCCTCGGGTCGCCTCGACGGTGACCGTGCCGGCCTCGACCGACGTCGCCCGCGTCGCGAACGACTGGTAGGCGTTGGCCCCCGGCGCGACGGCCGCGAACTCCTTGGTGCCGAACGGCGTGACGAGGCGGATCGCGACGGGCGCGTCCTCGCCGTTCTCGGCGCGGACCGCGACGTACGCCTTGCCGGCGAGGCAGCGCGTGCTCACCGTGACGTCGATCGCGAGCGTCGGCTGACCCTCGGTCACGGTCACGGGGACCTCGACCACCTGGCTGGTCCAGCCGTCGTCGACCACGACGTACGCGGTGTACGCCCCGGCCGCCGCGTAGGCGTGCGACCCGGAGACGGACCCGTCCGTCACCGTGCCCGCCGCGACGTCGGAGCCGTCGCCCCACGTGACCGCCGCGCGGAGCTCGACGCCCTCGCGGCCACCGGTCACCTGGGCGAGCACCGCGTCCGCGGACTGCCCGACGGCGAGGGTCACGCCGTACGCGGCCGTCACCTCGAGCGCGGGGTGCTCGGCGAACGTCCCGTCGTGCGCGACCGCGACCACGTGGATGCGGCCGTCGCGCGAGAGCTCGCCCGGCTGGTCCGGGAGCGTGAGGCTCACGGGCCGCTTGCCCTCGGGGAGCGTGATCGGCGCCGTCGCGAAGAACGCGGCGGGGGTGCCGGTCTGCGGGCTGCCGCCGCGCAGGCGGTTGTCCGTGACCGCGACGGGGATGTTGCCGAACACCGGGTTGCGCGCCGCGCCCGACCAGTCGCCGAAGCTGAGGTCGATGGGCTGCGACGAGCCGTCGTCGAAGGTCAGCACGCCCTGGGCCTGCTGGTTCTTCTCCGTGCCCGTGCCGATCACCGAGAGCTGCTCGGCGTCCGCGGGGACCTCGAGCTCGATGGTCTGGCCGTCGCCCGTCGCGTTGTCCGGCTGGCCGGCGGGGATCGCCGGGACGTCGAACGCGAGGTCGGTGCCGGGCACCGTGCCGCGCTCGCCCTGGACGAAGCCCTTCGCCGCGAGCTGGGCCCGGTCGAAGAACACGCCCTGGCCGTCGCACGAGCCGACGGTCGTGCCGAGGTCGCCGATGCAGACGTTGTCGTACGCCGCGAGCAGCGAGCCCTCGCGCAGGAGCGAGACGGAGACGTACGAGGTGGTCGAGACGGGCTCGATCCCCTCGCCCGAGACCGTGACGGTCACCGGGTAGACGCCCGGGGCGGTCCACGAGTGCGCGGCGTTCACCGCGTACCCGCCGAACGCACCCGCCTGGAGCGAGCCCGCGACGGGCTCGGAGCCGTCGCCGAACGCGACCTGCACGTCGAGCGCCGACGCGTCGCCCTCGACCCCGGTGAGGGTCGCGAACGAGCCCGAGACCTCGCGCCGGGTGACCGTGTCGCGGTCGGGCGCGGCCGAGAGCGTCAGCTCCTCGGCCCCGGAGGCCTTCGGGTCGGCCAGGAGCTCGACCTCGGCGAGCGAGAGCGCGCCCGAACCGGAGGCCTCGGTGACGTTCACGCGGTACTGCGCGAACGCCGTCGGCTCCGCGACCGTGAACGGCCGCGTCTGCAGCGCCCAGCGGAACTGCTCGCCCGACCGCTCGTCGAGGGTCGTCCAGGTCTCGCCGTCGTCGGAGCCCTCGAGGGTCCATGCGGACGGCGACGCCGTCCCGCTCGCCCCGGAGGTGAGGGTGTACGACCCGACCGTCGGCCGGATGCCGTTGCCCGCCCACGTGATCGACGGGGTCGTCGTGGCGAACGTCGTGCGCGTGCCGGACGTGTTGTCCGTCAGCGCCGCGGCGCTCGTCGCCGCGTCGCCGTCCACGACGGTCGTCGTGCCGAGGCCCGACGTCGTCGCGTCCTGGACCGGTGCCGGGGGCTCGTCGCCCTCGGTGAGCGACGGCGGGGCGTCGTCCTCGCCGGTGCCCCAGTCGGACGGCTCCGGACCCATGACGAAGTCCAGCGTCGCGCCGCCGGAGAGGTCGGCCTGCGAGAGCGACGTCGAGGTGCGGGCCTCGCCGTCCACCGCGAGCGACTGCACGTAGACGTTGTCCACCGAGTTGTTCTCGGCGTTGACCACGAGGTCGCCGTCCGGCAGGTGCACGGTCGCCTTGTCGAACAGCGGCGAGCCGACCGCGTACTCGGCGGAGCCGACCTGGAGCGGGTAGAAGCCGAGCGAGGCGAAGATCCACCACGACGACATCTCGCCGTTGTCCTCGTCGCCCGGGTAGCCCTGGCCGATCTCGCTGCCCACGAACAGGCGGCGGGTGACCTCACGGACCTTCTCCTGGGTCTTCGAGGGCGCGCCCGCGGCGTCGTACAGCCACGGGATGTGGTGCGACACCTGGTTGCTCATGCCCCACATGCCCATGCGCACGTCGCGCGCCTCGCGCTGCTCGTGGATGCCGCCGTTGCCGGCGCCCTTCTCCGGCGTGGAGAAGAACAGGTCGAGCTTGTCCTCCAGGCCCTGCTGGCCGCCGTAGAGGTTGGCGAGACCCTGCGGGTCCTGCGGCGCGTGGAACGCGAAGTTCCAGCCGCTCGTCTCGGTGTACCCGCCGCCCCACGCCTCCGGGTTGTAGGTCTCCGGGTCGACGGCCCACGTGCCGTCCGCGTGCCGCGGCACGAAGAAGTCGACCTCGGGGTCGAACAGCTCGACGTAGTGCGTGGCGCGCTCGAGGAAGTACGAGGACTCCTCGCGCAGCGCCTCGCGACGCTCGTCCGGCGTGGCCGGGTCCTCCGCGAGGGCGGCGGCCATGTTGCCGATGCCGAAGTCGTTGACCAGGCCCTCCAGGCCCCACGACACGGACTCGTGCGTGGACTCCGGGGTGAACCCGAGGAACGGCGACGTCTGCAGGCCCTTGCGGCCCACGGCGTTGTTCGGCGGCGCGACGGAGGCGTTGCGCAGCGCGGCGTCGTACGCCTCGAGCGCCGAGTCCGTCGGGAGCGAGCCCTTGAGGTACGCGTCCGCGAACGCGACGTCGGAGCTCGTGCCCGTCATGAGGTCGGCGTAGCCGGGGGAGGACCAGCGCGCGATCCAGCCGCCGTCACGGTACTGCTGGACGAACCCGTCGATCAGCTCGCCCGCGAGCTCCGGGTAGAGGAGCGAGTACGCCGGCCAGGCCGTGCGGTACGTGTCCCAGAACCCGTTGTTCACGTAGATCTTGCCGTCGACGATCTTCGCGTTCGTCTGCGTGTCCGTCGCGGAGCCCGTGGTCGCGGAGACCGGGCTCGCGTACTGGTACGCCGGAGCCTGCGCCGTGCCCGTGTTCTCGAACTGCGAGTTCGGGTACAGGTTGAGGCGGTAGAGGTTGGAGTACAGCGTGACGAGCTGGTCCTCGCTCGCTCCCTCGACCTCGATGACGCCCAGACGGTCGTTCCACGCCTGCGCGGCGGCGGCCTTGACCTCGGTGAAGGTCTTGCCCGTCACCTCCAGGTCGAGGTTCTTGCGCGCCTGGTCGAGGCTGATGAACGAGGTCGCGACACGCAGCTCGACCGTCTTGTCGGACGACGTGTCGAACGTCGCGAAGCGCGCGTCCGCACGGTTGCCCGCCGCCGTCCCGACCGCCGTCGGACTACGGTCGAAGGTGCCGGCGACGAACATGCGCGTACGGCCCACGGACAGGCCCGAGCCGTTCTCGACCCAGCCGGAGATCGTCCCCGTGGCCTGGTCGTACGTGAGCTTGGACGAGCCGTCCACCTTGTCCACGAGCACGTGGCCCGTGGCGCCGGGGTAGCTGAAGCGGAGCACCGCACCGTGGTCGGTGGGCGTCGCCTCGATCGCGGACCCGTTGGTGAACGTGACCCCGTAGTAGTCCGGGCGTGCCAGCTCGTCGGCGTGGTCGAACTCGAGGCCGCGCGTCGAGAGCGTGGCGTCGGGCGTCCCGGACGCCGTCGACGGGAGGAACGTGAGCTGGTTGCGGTCGCCCATCCAGGGGCTGGGCTCGTGCGAGATGCCGAAGCCCTGGAGCACGGGCTTGTTGTTGGCGTTGTTGGCCTTGTGGTACTCGTACAGCCAGCTCTGCGAGGAGGCGTTGGTGTAGGGCACCCAGAAGTTGAAGCCGTTCGGCGTCGCCGTCGCCGGGATGTTGTTCCCGCGCGAGAAGCTGCCCGACGCGAGCGTGCCGCGGCGCGTGTCCACGTAGTTGGCGAGGCTCGAGCCGTCGATCGTCGCCGGGCTCGCGGTGATCGCGACGTCGTCGAGCCAGCCCGCGAACCTGGTGCCGGCGTGACCGCCCGGGTTGTCGTAGCCGAGCAGCACCTGGTCGACGGTCTTGCCCGCGGCGACGTCGCCGAGGTCGATCCGCACGGAGTTCCACTGGTCGGCGTAGAGGATCTTGCCCTCGCCCTGCGCCTGGGCCGTCGCGACGGTCTCGTGCGCGTCGCGCGCGCCGAGGTCGGACAGGTAGGTGCCGTCGGTGAACAGCACGTCCACGGACGCGTACGTCGACGGGTACTGGAGGTCGTCGAGCAGCTCGGGGAAGATCGTGTAGCTCAGGCGCGTGTCCTCGCCCACGACGACGTCGACGTCGTCGTAGAGCACGTTGGTCGCGTAGGTCTCGCCGTCGGCGAGGTGCGAGCCGTCGTACCGGAGCGAGTGCAGGCCGGAGAACCCGACGCCCGCCTTGTTGGTGAAGTTCACCCGCGGGCCCGTGCCGACCTTGGTGTTCATGGGCGCGGCGGAGGGGCCGGCGCTCAGGTCGCCCGAGAGGTCCCAGCCGGCGAGCTGGACGATGGAGTCGCCCGAGTTCGCGGTCACGTTGAGGCGCAGGTACGTGTACGCCTCGGTGGGCTCGTCGAGCTCGAAGCTGCGGGTCTGCTGCCGGTTCGGGAAGTCCTCGTCGGTGCGCTGGTCGAGCGGGGTCCACGTGGAGCCGTCGTTCGAGCCCTCGATCGTCCAGGTCTTCGGGTCGCGTCCCGCGGCGTCGTCGCCCGACGTCATCGAGTAGGCGACGAACGAGACCGGCTCCGTGAACTCGTACCGGACCCAGCCGGTCGAGGCGAACGCGAGCCACTTGGTGCCGGAGCTGCCGTCCGCGAGGTTCGCGGCGCCCTCGTTCGGCAGGTTCTGGGCGCTCGCCGTGACGGCCTTGAGCTTCCCGAGCACGCTGCCGGGGAGGCCGCTCGTGAACGACCCGACGTTCGACTGCCAGGGGGCGCCGTCGCGCTCGGCCACCGTGGTGGCGAGCGCTGCGGGGTCTCCCGACTCGAAGGACGACGAGAAGTCCCCGGGCTCCGCGGCGGCGGCGGGAGCCGCTGTGAGGGCCCCCGCCGGGGAAGCGAGAGGCACTGCGAGAGGGACGGTGAGGGCCGCGGCGAGCGCGAGGCCGAGGGGCCTCGCGCGGCCGCTCCGGGAACGCGCGGCGACCGCGCGTCCGGGCGGGAGGGGTCTGGTCATGCTCGCGATCTCCTTCGATCATCTGACAGCGCTGTCAGGCTGCAGGGGTGCCCCTGACAACGCGCAGGGGGGAAGCGTTGTCAGGGGCAGCCCGAACTTATGCGGCGGCGACGGTCTTTGTCAACGCGACCGGAGCCTCCGGGAGCGGACGGCCCAGGGCCCCTCGCTCCCGGCACGACGGGCCTAGGCTCCCGGGCCGGAGACCTCGCCCGTGCCCCGCACGACGAGGCGCGTGGGCACCACGACGAGGCGCGGGGCCAGCTCCGGGCTCTCCGCCCGTGACACCGCGAGCGAGGCGGCCTGACGCCCCATCTCGACGACGTCGTACCCCACGACGGTCACGTCGAGAAGGTCCGCGAGCTCGAAGTCGTCGAAGCCCACGAGGGCGACGTCCGCCGCCCCGCCCGCGGACACGCGGTCCCGCAGCGCGTGGAGCGCGCCGACCGTGATCTTGTTGTTCGCCGTGACGAACGCCGTCGGGGGCTCCGGCAGGGCGAGGAGCTCCGCGACGAACGCACGCGCGAGGTCGGCGTCGTGGGCGCCGTCGCGCACGTAGCGCGACGGGTCCTCGACGCCCGCGCCGCGCAGCGTCGCGACGAACTCGTCGCGACGCTCCTGGAACGTCCACAGGCGGGAGACGTCCCCGACGAGCGCGATCCGCCGGTGCCCGTGCGCGAGCAGGTGCGTGACGGCGTCGCGCACCCCGCCGCGGTTGTCGATGACGACCGTGTCCGCCTCGACGCCCTGCGCGGGCCGGTCGATGAAGACGACGGGCAGGCCGTCGTCGAGCTCGCGGCGCAGCGACGAGTGGTCCGTCGACGTGGGCGTCACGACGAGGGCGCCCACGCGGCGCTCGACGAGCGCCTCCGTGAGCGAGCGCTCGCGCTCCGGCTCCTCGTCGGAGCTCGTCGTGATGAGCTGGAGGCCGTGGTGGCGCAGCTCGCGCTCGATCCCGCTCGCGAGCGCGGAGTAGAACGGGTTCGCGAGGTCGCCGGTGACGAAGCCCACGAGCCGCGAGGACCCGCCGCGCGCCAGGTCGGCCGCCACCGCGTTGCGGCGGAAGCCGAGCCGCTGCGCGGCCTCCTGCACCTTGGCCCGCGTCTGCGGCGCCACGTTGGGCTCGTCGTTGAGGACGCGCGACGCCGTCTTGAGGCTGACGCCTGCGACCTCCGCGACGGCCGCGAGGGTCGGCCGTCGGCCTCCCCGCCCTGCGTGCGGGCGCGCCGCCGTCTCCGTCGGCGCGACCGTCCCGGCACCCGGCGCCGTGGCCGCGCTCCCGCCCGGCGGGAGCGTGCCCGTGCTCTCCCCCTGCATCACCATCATCAGACCTCCCGTCGACCGCGGATGAGCATGTCGACGACGATAGCGAGCAGGAGCACCGCTCCGGTCACGATGTACCGCGTCGCCGTGTCGAGGTTGAGCAGCGTGAGCCCGTTGGCGATCGACTGGATGACCAGCACGCCGAGCAGCGCGGACCACGCGCTCCCGCGCCCGCCGAACAGGCTCGTCCCGCCGATGACCGCCGCGGCGATCGCCGTGAGGTAGGTGTCGGCGGCGCCGGTGCCCTGGTTCGCGGCGGCGAGGCGCCCGGCCGCGAGGATGCCGCCCAGCGCGGCGAACGTGGAGCAGGCGACGAAGCACGAGACGACGGTCCGCCGCACCGCGACGCCCGCGAGGAGCGCGGAGCGCCGGTTCCCGCCCACGGCGCGCACCGACCGGCCCCAGCGCGTGCGGCGCAGCAGGACGTCCACCACCACGACGAGCGCGACGAACAGCACGACCGTGTAGCCGATCCCGCGCGCGGTCCCCAGGTAGGCGACCGTGCCGACGAGGACCGCGGCGAGGACGGCGGTGCGGACCGCGATCCGGCCGAGCCCGGGGCTCGGCAGCTCCGCGCGCACGCGGCGCCGGTGGTCGACGACGCGCAGCGCGGCGTACCCGGCCACCACCACGACGACGAGCGCCCAGGCGGCGGTCGGCGCGAGGAAGCCCTGCTGCACGGTGCGCACGAGCCAGGACTCGAACGGGATGTTGATCGAGCCCGAGGGGCCGAGCACCCGGAGCTGCACGCCCGCGAGGACGAGGAGCCCGGCCAGGGTGAAGACGAACGACGCGAGCCCGAGGCGCGTGGACAGCAGCCCGTACCCCAGGCCGACCACGACGCCGACCGCGAGCGCCGCGAGGATCGCGAGGCCGACGGGCCAGTCGAGGTTGACCGTCCCGACCGCGAGCACCGCGGCGGCGAGACCGCTCACGGAACCGACGGACAGGTCGATCTGGCCGACGAGCAGCACGAGGACGACCCCGAGCGCGATGATCCCCGTGGGCGCGCTCTGGAGCGTGAGGTTGACCAGGTTCTCCGCCGAGAGGAACGCCGGGTTGATCGCGCCGAGCACGACCCAGATGAGCAGCAGCGCGCCGACGATCGGGAGCATGCCCAGGTGGGCGCCGCGCAGCTGCCGGACGACGCTGCCGGACAGCGCGCCGGTCGACGTGCGGTCGAGCGCCGCGCCGGAGGTGCGGCCGGGGACGCTCATCGGTGCACCGCCCCGGTGCCGCCGGAGCGCCGCTCGCGCCCCGGGTCGGTCGCCGGCCGGGCCGTGCCGCCGGGCCGCGCGGGCCGGACCGCGCCGGTCATCGCGGCGAGCAGGTCCTCGTAGGACGTGTCGCCCGCGAACTCGCCGTGCACGCGCCCGAGCCGCAGCACGAGGATGCGGTCCGCGACGGCCTGCAGGTCGCCCGCCTGGTGGCTGATGAGCACGACGGCGTGGCCGCGCTCGCGCAGCTTCTCGATGAGGTTGAGCACCTCGGCCGTCTGCCGGACGCCGAGGGCCGCCGTCGGCTCGTCGAGGACGAGCACGCGCGGCGCGCCCAGGAGCGCCCGCGCCACGGCGACGACCTGCCGCTGCCCGCCGGACAGGGTGCGCACGGGCTGGCGCACGGACGGGACGGTCGCGGCGAGCTGGTCGAGCAGGCCCCAGGCCTCGCGCTCCATGGCGATCTCGTCGAGGAACGGGCCGCGCAGCGTCTCCTGCCCGAGGAACACGTTCTCGACCACGTCGAGGTCGTCCACGAGGGCGAGCTGCTGGAACACCGCCGCGATGCCGTGCGCGCGCGCCGCCGCGGGCGAGTCGAGGACGACGGGCGCGCCGTCGAGCAGGACCTCGCCCGCGTCGGGCCGGAACGCGCCCGCGACGACGCCGGCGAGGGTCGACTTGCCGGCGCCGTTGTCGCCCACGACGGCGAGCACCTCGTGCTCGCGCACGTCGACGTCCACGTCGACGAGCGCGCGGACGCCGCCGAAGTTCTTGGAGACCCCCCGCAGGGACAGTACGGGCGCGCTCACGGGGCGGCCTCCAGGAGTCCCGCCTCGACGCACGCGTCGACGTAGTACGGGGTGCAGATCTCGTCGACCGTGTACACGCCGCCGTCGACGATGACGCGCTGCACGTCGTCGATCCCCACCGCGCGCGGCGCGAGGAGCAGGCTCGGGACGCCGTCGATGCTCGCGGTCGCGCGCGGGTCCTCGCCGCGCAGCACGCGGACGGCGAGCTCGGCCGCCGTGCGCGCCTGCTGGGCCGTCGCCTTGTACACGGTCATGTACTGGTCGCCGGAGACGATGCGCTGGACCGCCGCGAGCTCGCCGTCCTGGCCCGTGGTGGGCGGGACGGGGTCGAGGCCGGCGGCCTTCATCGCCGCGATCGCGCCGCCCGCGATGCCGTCGCTCGCCGCGAACACGCCGTCGACACGGCCGCTGTACTGCGTGAGCTGCCCCTCGACCCACTCGGTCGCCTTGTCGGGGCTCCAGTCGGGGGTGTCGTACTCGGCGAGCACGTCGATGTCCTCTCCCTCGAGCGCGCGGTGGGCGCCGGCGGCGAGCTCCGCGGCGTTCGGGTCGGTCGGCGAGCCCTGGACGAGCAGGACGCCCGGCCGCCGGCCCTGCGCCGGCGGGTCCTGCTCGGCGCGGTCGAGGACCGCGCCCACGAGCGCCTCCCCCATGAGGTACCCGATGAGCTCGTTGTCGAACGAGACGTAGTAGTTCGCGCCCTCGACGAAGCGATCGTAGGCGATGACCGGCACCCCGAGCCGCTGCGCCTGGGCGACGATGCTCACCGCGGCGACCGCGTCGACCGCGTCGAGGACGAGCACGTCGGCCCCGCGGGCGAGCATGGACTCGGCCTGCTGCTGCTGGTTCGCGGCGTCCTGGGCGGCGTTGGCGTACAGGACCTCGCACGTGGGGCAGCGGCGCTCGACGACGCCCACGAAGGTCGGGCGGTCGGTGGTCTCGTAGCGCGCGGTCTTCGCCTCGGGCAGCAGGAGCCCGATGGTCCCCTCCGACGGCCCGGAGGGCGCCTCGGGCGCGGCGCAGCCGGCGAGCACGAGCAGCGCGACGACGACGGCGGCGAGGGCGCCCGTGACGGCCGTGCGGGCCCGACGGCGGGCCGTCCCCGTGCGTGCGGCGCTCGCCCCGGTCATGCGCTCACCCCCAGCGCGCCGCTGACGCGCGCGAGGTCGAGCGCGACGGCGAGCGCCCCGCGCACCTCGGCGGCGGACCCGAGCTCGGACGCGACCACCTCGACGGGGCCTGCGGTGCTCGGCACGGTCCGCTGCTCGAGCGCCGTGCGCAGCGGGCCGAGCAGGGCCTCCCCCGCCTCGGCGAGCTGTCCCCCGACGACCACGATCTCGGGATCGACGAGGTTGCACAGGTTGGCGGCCGCGACGCCGAGGTGCTGGCCGGCGTCGAACAGGACGCGCCGGCACCCGGGGTCGCCCTCCTGGGCGCGCGCGATGACGTCGCGCAGGGTGAGGGGGCCGCGGCTCTCGGAGAGCATGGACAGCAGGACGCCGGCACCGACGTACATCTCGAGGCAGCCCCGGTTGCCGCACCGGCACACCGGGCCGTTCTCGTCGATGGTGACGTGGCCGATCTCGCCCGCGACGCCCGCGCGCCCGTGCACGACCCGCCCCCCGAGGACCAGCCCGCCGCCCACGCCGTGGGAGACCCGGAGGTACGCGACGGCGTCGTGCCCGACGGCGGCCCCGAACCGGGTCTCGGCGAGCGCGCCGAGGTTGGCGTCGTTGTCCACGGTCACGGGCGCGCCGAGCTCGGCCTCCAGGACCTCGGGCACCACGACGCCGTCCCAGCCGCGCATCATGCCGACCGTCGCGATGCGCCCCGCGCGCACGTCCACGGGCGCGGGCACGCCGACACCGACGGCGAGGAGCTCGTCGGGGGCGGCGTCGACGGACGCGACCATCTCCTCGACGAGCAGGGCGGCGCGCTGCAGCCCGGTGTCCGCGCGGTGGTCGGGGGCCAGGGGCATGCGCTGGTCCGCGAGGACGCGCATGGACGCGTCGGCGAGCGCGACGCGCATGGACCGTGTGCCGAAGTGGACGCCGGCGACGAGCCCGAGGTTGCGCGCGAGCGTGACCTGGAGCGCGCGGCGGCCGCTGCGCGTGGACGGCGAGGTGTGCAGCACGCCCGCACCGGTGAGCTCCTTGACGATGTTGGAGACGGTGGCCGGGGACAGCCCGGTGACGCCGGCCAGCTCGATCTGCGTGAGGGAGCCACGCTGCTGGACGGCGCTCACGATCCGAGCTCGGTTGGCCTCACGCAGTGAAGTCTGCGAGCCCGGGGTCACCCGGTCAGCGCGCACGCAGGTCAGGATACCGCCGGGGCACCCCCGTCCAGGTGGGACAGGCCGGGTCGTGGACGCTGAGCCGATCTTCTGAACGAACTGGACAGCGCTGTCACCCTACGTCAGACTCGGCAGAACCGCTGGTTGCGTGCAGGACGTGACGCGAAGATCACGATTCAGCGACGCTTGCGTTCATTTCTTGACATCAAGCGGCAGCGGGTCGTTGTATGGGCAGCGGGTTCGAGGGCGCGCCGGTGCGCCCGGCCGACGAGACGTGGTCGTCTCGACGGTCCCCCACGACCGAAGAAGGCGTAGGGAAATCACGATGCGAATCGATCGCAGGACGAGCGCGACGGTGGCGACGGCCGCCCTCGTGGGTCTCGCACTCGCCGCGTGCAGCGGCGGTGGTTCCGGTGACGGGGGTACCGGCGACGGAGGCGCTTCGGGGGGCGGCGACGAGGTCGAGGTCTTCACCTGGTGGGCCGCGGGCTCCGAGAAGGCGGGTCTCGACGCGCTGGTCGGCGTGTTCAACGAGCAGCACCCCGACGTGGAGTTCATCAACGGCGCGGTCGCCGGCGGCGCCGGCTCGGCCGCGAAGGACCTCCTCCAGTCCCGCCTGCAGGCGCAGGACCCGCCGGACACGTTCCAGGCGCACGCCGGTGCCGAGCTGCAGGACTACATCGACGCCGCGCAGATCGAGGACGTCTCGTCGCTGTACGACGAGTTCGGCCTCAACGACGTCTTCCCGGCCGACCTCGTCGACCGCCTCAAGTCCGACGACGGCGCGATCTACTCGATCCCGTCGAACATCCACCGCGCGAACGTCGTGTGGGCCAACCCGACGGTCCTCGAGGCCAACGGCGTCGACCCGGCCGCGACCTACGCGGACCTCGACGCCTGGATGGCGGACCTCGACAAGCTCAAGGCCGCGGGCGTCACGCCGCTGTCGGTCGCGACCACGTGGACCCAGGTCAACCTGCTCGAGACCGTGCTCCTCGCGGACCTCGGCGCCGAGGGCTACAACGGCCTGTGGGACGGCTCGACCGACTGGGAGGGCGCCGACGTCACAGCCGCCCTCGAGGACTTCGAGAAGCTCATGAGCTACACCAACACGGACCGTGACGGGCTCGACTGGCCCGAGGCGACCCAGATGGTGATCGACGGCAACGCCGCGTTCAACGTCATGGGCGACTGGGCCGTCGCGGCGTTCGAGGAGCAGGGCAAGACGCTCGGCACCGACTTCACCGCGTTCCCCGTCCCGGGCACGGACGGCGTGTTCGACTTCCTCGCCGACTCGTTCACCCTCCCGGTGGGCGCGCCGCACCCCGACGGCGCCAAGGCGTGGCTCGAGACCGTCGGCTCGCTCGAGGGCCAGGTCGCGTTCAACAAGGCCAAGGGCTCCATCCCGGCGCGCACCGACGCCGACCCGAAGGAGTTCTCGGAGTACCAGCAGACGGCGATCGAGTCGTTCGGCAACGACACGATCGTGTCCTCGCTCGCGCACGGCGCCGCCGCCCCGGTCGCGACGCTGAACGCGATCTCCGACGCGACGAGCAAGTTCACGTCCGGTGGGTCCGACCTCGCGACCTACCAGTCCGAGCTCGCTTCCGCCGCACAGGGCTGACACCGCTCCACCGGAGCCGCCGCGCGTCGTCGGGAACCCTCCCGACGGCGCGCGGCGGACCCGCGCGACCGGAACGCGTCCCCGGGACGCCGGTCGCCCTCGCGCGCCGCGTCCCACACCCACGACCGGGAAGACCCACCATGCTCAAGTCACTGCGACGAGCCGGCCCAGCGCTGCTGATGCTCACCCCCTCGCTGATCCTCGTCGGTGTGTTCGTGTACGGACTCATCGGCGCGAACTTCAGGACGTCGATCACGGACAACCACACCGCGGCGCAGGCCACCGGCCAGAAGCCGTCCGTGGTCGTCTGGTTCCAGAACTACACCGACCTGCTCGGCAGCGAGGCGTTCCAGCACTCGCTGAAGAACCTCGTCCTCTACACCGTCGTCTTCCTCGTCGGGACGCTCGTCATGGGCTTCCTGTGGGCCTGGATGCTGGACAAGCCCGTCAAGGGGGAGGGGATCTTCCGCTCGGTCTACCTGTTCCCCATGGCCGTGTCGTTCGTCGCCTCCGGTGTCGTGTGGCGGTGGCTGCTCAACTCGAACCAGGACGAGCAGGCCAGCGGCCTCAACCGGCTGTTCCAGATCGTCGGCCTCGACTTCCTGCAGAACAACTGGTGGAACAACGTCACGTGGGGCATCACAGCCATCGCGATCCCTGCCATCTGGCAGCTCTCGGGCTACGTGATGGCGCTCTTCCTGGCCGGGTTCCGCGGCATCCCCGACGAGCTCCGGGAGGCCGCCCGCATGGACGGCGCGAGCGAGTGGAAGCTGTACCGCCACGTGCTCTTCCCGCAGCTCTCGCCCATCGCGCTGTCGGCGCTCATCATCATCGGCCACATGTCGCTCAAGGCGTTCGACCTCATCATGTCGATCTCGAAGCCGGCGAACTACCAGACCAAGGTGCCGGCCGTCGACATGTACGTGTTCAAGTCGAGCTTCGACTACGCCAACGCGGCCGCCGTCGGCTCGATCCTGCTGATCATCGTGGCGGTCATCATCGTGCCCTACCTGATCCACACCAACCGTCAGGAGAAGCGATGACGACCGCCACCACCGAGCCGGTGCCCGCCACGCCGACCGGCACGAGCGGGCGCCCCGTCGACCTCCGCCCCGACGGCGGCAAGGAGCGCTTCTCCGCGGGCCGCACCCTCAAGTACGCGGTCCTGATCCTCTTCCTCGTGATCGTGCTCATCCCGGTCTACGTGCTCTTCGTGACGAGCTTCAAGGGTGCGGGCGACGCCTCGCCCGCGCGCGCGTGGTCCCTCCCCCAGGTCTGGACCACGGAGAACTGGCAGACGGCGTGGACCGCGCTCTCGCCGGCGATCTGGCGCACGGTGCAGATGGTGGTGCCGTCCGCGCTCATCGCCGCGTTCCTCGGGTCGCTCAACGGGTTCGTGCTCTCGCGCTGGTCCTTCAAGGGCGCGAACGTCGTCTTCACGCTCATCCTCTTCGGGATGTTCATCCCCTACCAGGCCGTGATCATCCCGCTCAACCAGCTCGTGCTGGGCCTCGGGATCCCGAGCGGCGTGCCGACGCTGATCCTGCTGCACGTCATCTTCGGCATCCCCATCACGACGCTCATCTTCCGCAACTACTACATGACGGTCCCGCACGAGCTCGTCGAGGCCGCGCGCGTGGACGGCGCGGGGATGCTGCGCACGTACTGGTCGATCATCCTGCCGATCTCGATCCCGAGCTTCGTGGTCGTGCTCATCTGGCAGTTCACGTCGGCGTGGAACGACTTCCTCTTCGCCGTGTTCTTCTCGTCCAGCCAGAACGGCCCCGTGACGCTCGCGCTGAACAACCTGGCGAACGGCGCGCTGCTGCAGAACTACGGCGTCTCCATGGCCGGGGCGCTGTTCGCGTCGCTGCCGACGCTGCTCGTCTACATCGTCCTCGGCAAGTACTTCGTCGGAGGCCTCATGTCCGGCTCGGTCAAGGGCTGACCTCCGGTCGAGCCGAGCTCGCGGGGGGCGGGCGGGACCTGGTCGCACCGGGTCCTGCCCGCCCCTCCGTCGTACCACCGACGAGCGACCCGTCACCGGGCGAAGTCCGCGGCACTCCCTTCATTCCCGGGAGAACCCCGCCTATACTCACTGTCGACAGCGCTGTCAGGTGGCCTCGCGTCACCACGTGCGACGTCGCACCACGAGAGGAACGCACCGCGTGAGCACCCCCCGCCCCGCCTGAGCAGCGCCCCCCGACCCGCGCGGGGGCGCCGGTCGTCCGACCCTGGACCGGCGCTCCCCGCGCGAACCCGCACCACCCCCACCCCGCCCGCACGACCCGCCCGAGCACCAGCACCGTTGCCGCTCGACGACGCCCGGAGGCCCCATGACCCGCCCGCCCGCCCCGCCGCCAGGACGGCGCGCACGACGCCGCGCCACCGCCGCCGTCGCGCTCGCGACCGCCGGAGCCCTGCTGCTCACCCCCGCGGTCGCGCAGGGCGCACCGTCGGCCACGTCCCCCGCGGCCGCCACGGCGGGGATCGACGCCACGCCCGCGTTCGGCGCCCCTGACTCGACGGCCGCCGACTACTACGGTGCGCTGCTGCGCCACACTCGCTGGGTCGAGACCGTCTGGGACTCGTCGGCCGGGGTGTACCAGCTCAAGGACTTCAACTTCGCCGTCGTGCTGGGCAACGCCGTGCTCCTGACCCACGGCGAGTACGACGCCGAGCTCGCGGGCATCCCCGAGGAGACGCTCCGCGCGCACACGCTCGCCACGATCCGCCACTACGCGGCGACCAACCGGTTCGTCGACCCGGCGGGCACCTGGGGCAAGAAGCTGTTCTGGGACTCGACGTTCCAGTCGTACTTCCTCGCGGCCGGGACTCTCCTGTGGGACGAGCTCGACGCGACGACGCAGGCGAACCTCACGACGATCGCGACGAGCCAGTCGAAGTACACGGCCGACCTCGACTTCGGCAAGGACCCGCTCTCGGGCTCCTGGACCGCCGACTGGCCGACGGGCAAGCACGAGGGCGACACCGCGCAGGAGGAGGTCGGCGTCTACACGCAGGCGCTCGCCCCCGGCCTCGCCTGGGCCCCGGACGACCCCGACGCGACGCGGTGGGCCGAGCAGCTCGGCGACTGGGGCCGCAACGCGGCCGGCCAGCCGACGGCCGACCAGAACAACCCGGCCGTCGTCGCGGGCAAGGCCGTCTCGACGAACACCATGCAGACCATCCACGACACGTACCTCGTGGAGAACCACGGGTCGTTCGGCCCGCACTACCAGTCCGACATCTGGCGGTCCGGCGGGCGCAACGCGATCCACTTCCTGCTCCGGGACGAGCCGCTGCCGGAGATCCTCACGCACCAGCCGAACTCGGCGGAGCTGTGGGAGTCGATCAAGCTCGTCATGTCCGACGCGGGCGAGCCGTTCATGCCGATGGTCGCCGACCGCGAGTACCTCTACGGGCGCGACGCGATCCCCATGGCGTTCCTCGGCCAGGTGCTGCGCGACCCCGACGCCGCGCGTGCCGAGGCCAACCTTGCCGCAGCGCTCGAGGACTACCAGTCGTACGCCCCGGTGTACCGGCTCGCGAAGTTCTCGGGCGAGCCCAAGTACGAGCCCGAGGCGCGCGCGGAGATCGCCATCTCCTACCTGCTGCACGTCGAGGCCGCCGAGTCGCCCGAGGGCTCTGTCGAGCCGACGCCGCAGGACGAGTTCTTCGAGCGCCTCGCCGGGGTGCGCGACTTCGGCGCCGGCCCCGGGCTGACGGTCCAGCAGTCCGCGGACGCCTGGGCCGCGGCGTCGAGCCGCAAGGGCTTCGTGAAGTTCCCCTGGGTCCCGGGGCACGACTCGTGGCTCTTCCACGTCTCGGGCTCGACCCCGTACCTCTACCCCAGCACCGGCGCGACCGTCGACGAGCGGCACGTGACGACGTACACCGGGCCGCGCGACGGCTTCGAGGGCACGTCGTCGGTGTTCCGGGTCGGCAGCGGGTACGCGGGCCAGGTCACGCTCCCGACCGGGGCCGCCGTCTACGCGTCGACCGGCGCGGGCACCGAGGACGCGAGCCTGTCCGTCCGCAACCTCGACATGAACGGGTACTCCGGGCTCGACGGGTCGCGCACCTACACGACCGCCGAGGGCGAGACCACCGCGACGCTCCCGGTGACCCGCCCCGCCGACCCGGCGGACGCCAAGGCCGCGCGCGTCGACGACCTCACGTTCGCGCCCGTCACGGCGCGGTACGTGCGGCTCCTCGGGCAGCAGGGCCACCCGCAGTACGGCTACTCGATGTTCGCGTTCCACGCCTACGGCGCGGACGAGGGGTCGGCGACCGACCTCGCGGCCGGCAAGGTCGCGACCGCGTCGAGCGAGGACGTCGGGGGCGGTCGCCAGGCCGCGCGCGTCACGGACGGCAACCCGTCCACGCGGTGGGCCGTCGCGGTCGGCGAGCGCACCCGCCCCGACTCGTGGATCCAGGTCGACCTCGGCGAGGAGACCACCGTCGGCGGCGTCCGGTTCGCCTGGGAGGCGAGCGCCGGCGCGCGCTACCTCGTCCAGACGTCGACCGACGGCGAGACCTGGACGACGGCCACCGCCTACGGCAAGGCCCCGGCGGACGTGAACGTCGCGCGCCTCGACACCGTCGACCTCACCCCGGAGGGCGCGGACGAGCCCGCGCCGGTCACCACGCGCTACGTCCGCGTGCAGGGCGTGCGCGGCGACGCGGCGTACGGCTACTCGCTCTACCACCTGCGCGCGTTCTCCCCGGCGGGCACGGACGTCGCGGCGGGCAAGCCGGCCACCGCGTCGAGCGCCAACGGCTCGAACCCGGCCGGTGCCGTCACCGACGGCTCCGCCACGACCCGCTGGGCCGTCGCGGTCGCGGACCGCACGAAGCCGGACTCCTGGATCCAGGTCGACCTCGGCGCCCCCACCGAGGTCAGCCAGGTCCAGCTCGGCTGGGAGGTCGCCGCAGGCCAGGAGTACCGCGTGCAGACGTCGCTCGACGGCCAGTCGTGGCACGACGCCGCGTCGTTCCGGTACACCGGCGACCAGGTGCTCAGCAGCGACGGTGACTGGCTCAACGTCGAGGGCGAGGCAGGGTTCGTCGTGCGCGGCTCCGACGCGCCGGTGACCGTGTCGCGCGCGACGGACACGCGCCACGTCGTCCGGCTCACGGACGGCGCGACCGGCCCGCGGCTCGTCGAGATGGTCCCGGGCGACGCCGCGGCGACCGCCGCCCAGGCCGGGGCCCACGTACCCACGGCCGCGGACCCGGCGGTGCTCGTGAGCGCCGTCGACGGCTACGTCGTGGCGTTCAACCTCACGGGCGCGGACGTCGCGACGACGCTCACCGTCCCGCACGACGGCGGCGCCGTCCCCGTGTACGCGGGCACGCAGGCTGTCGGCGCCGAGGCCTCGACGCTCGACGTCACCGTCCCCGCGGGCGACGCGGTCGTCCTCGCACCGCGCGCCACGGTCGCCACGCCCGCCGGGCGGGCCCCGGCGGACGTGACGGTCGCCGTCGACGACGCCCGCTCGTTCCGCGTGAGCGGCGACGGGACGCCGGTCGAGCTGCGCCACGCCGAGACGGGCGCGACGCGCACGGTCGGGGCGACGGCGTCGGGCACGCGGGTCACGTTCCGGGACGCGACACCGTTCCCGGTCGCGGACCGCGCGCTGAGCACCCTCACGTTCCCCGCGTCGGTGCTGCCCGAGGGCATGACGTCGCCGTCGCTCGCCGTCGACGGCGACGCCGCCACGGCGTGGGTCCCCGGACCGGACGGCCGCATGGTCACGGACCTGGGCGCGCCGCGCGAGATCGGCACCGTCGTCGCCGCGTGGGAGCGCGGCGGGGCGCCGGAGTCGGTCGTGTCCGTGAGCGACGACGGCCTGACGTTCACCGACGTCGGCACCCTCGGCGCGGGCGACGTGCGCGGCACGCTCGCCGTCGACCGCACGGCGCGGTACGTCGCGCTGAGCACGGCGTGGGCCGACGGCGACCCGGGCCTCACGGCCCTGCGGGTGCTCGCGCCCGGCGCGGCCGACCCGGCGTCGCCGCCGGCGGTCGCCGTCACCGCGACGGCCGAGGTCCGGTGCCTCGCCGGCAAGCCGTACGTCGCGGTGCGGGTCGTGAACGACGACGACACGCGCCTCGACGTCGAGGTCGCCACGCCGTGGGGCTCCAAGAGCTTCCCGGCCGTGGCCCCCGGCAGGAACGCGTACCAGTCGTTCGCCGTCCGCGGCGACGCCGACGGCGAGGTGACGGTCACGGCCGCGGCGTCGGACACCGTCGACGAGCGCGAGACCGTCGCGACGCCGGAGCACGACCGCCCGACCTGCGGCTGACCCACCCCCGCCGAACCCGGGGGGGGGGGGGGCGGGGGCCCGCCCCGGCGCGGGGGGCGCGCGGGGGGGGGGGGGC